>JBPCVE010000150.1:0-23171 GCA_051010795.1 Rubripirellula sp. | reverse complement strand
ACGGGTGGTGACCATTGATGGATACTGTTCAACAATCCACACCTGAAACACCCTCTCAATCTGTCGATCGTTTTTTTCAATCGATAGGCTGGAAACCATTTCGATTTCAGCGATCGACATGGCGTGCCTACCGCGATGGATCAAGTGGGCTCGTTCACTCTGCCACGGGAACGGGAAAGACCCTTGCCGTCTGGATGGGGCCAATCCTGAAGTGGCTGGGAGAAAATCGAAATCGAGACAAGTGGCAACCAAAACGGCCACCAGGATTGCGAGTGCTTTGGATTACCCCACTCCGAGCGCTTGCTGGGGACACCGAGGCGTCGTTGAGACAACCACTTGATCACCTAGGCCTGCCTTGGCGGCTTGAATCAAGAACAGGTGACAGTAAAGCCAGCGCAAAAGCTCGTCAGTTGAAACAGCTGCCCACAGCCTTGATTACCACTCCAGAAAGCCTGTCGCTCATGCTGACACATGAGAAACTGCTCGAACAATTTAGCCAACTGGAAGGTGTTATCGTTGATGAGTGGCATGAACTGTTGGGGACCAAGCGAGGCATCCAAACAGAGCTCGCATTGTCACGTCTTAGAAAACTGAACCCTGCGCTTCGTACTTGGGGACTTTCAGCAACCCTCGGGAATTTGGAACAAGCCAAGCAGGCGTTGGTCGGTTCTGAACCAGACCAACCGGTCAGAGTCATCGAGGGTTATAGCAAAAAGCGTTTGCAGCTTGAGTCGATTATCCCTGCCCGAATCGAGTCGTTTCCGTGGTCCGGCCACATCGGAACGCGAATGGTGCCGCAAGTCGCCGAAAAAATCGAGTCAGTCAACAGCACTCTGGTATTTGCCAACACGCGATCGCAAACCGAAATCTGGTACCAACAACTACTGAAGCAGCGACCTGACTGGGCCGGTCGCATTGCCTTGCACCACGGATCGCTGGATACAAGTGTACGACAATGGGTAGAAAAAGGACTGCGAGACGGATCTCTGCATGCTGTAGTGTGCACCAGCAGCCTTGATCTGGGAGTCGATTACACCGCAGTAGATCTGGTCATTCAAATTGGAAGCCCAAAGGGTGCTGCTCGACTGCTACAACGTGCTGGCCGGAGTGGCCACCAACCTGAAGCGACCAGTCGATTGGCCTTTGTTCCCACGAACGCAATTGAACTGATCGAATTAGCTGCAGCACAGGATGCCATTCGTGAAGGGCAGCTTGAAGCGCGACCTCTGCTTCAAAAACCTCTTGATGTACTAGCTCAGCACTTGGTGACTATCGCTATCGGGGGTGGATTCCACTCACCCGAGCTGCTGCAGGAGGTGCGGAAGACGCAAGCATATGAATCGCTAACCGACATCGAGTGGCAATGGGTGCTGGACTTTGTGGTTCGCGGTGGTGCTTCTCTTGACGCCTACCCCGAATTCAAACGGGTGGAGCGCACAGATGACTTCTATCAGATCACGCAACGACGAGTGCAAACCACTCATCGCATGAATATTGGCACCATTGTTTCCGATGCTGCGATGCATGTGAAATACATGAAGGGCAAAACACTTGGTACCGCGGAAGAGTCATTCTTATCCAAGCTTAAACCTGGAGAAAAATTCCTCTTTGCGGGCAGACTTGTCGAGATGGTCTGTGTTCGCGACAACGTTGCCTACGTGAAACGATCCAAAGGCACCCCCGACACTGTCCCCCGATGGATGGGCGGACGAATGCCCTTGTCGAGTGAACTGAGCACTGCACTTCGCCAAAAACTACATGAGGCATCCCATCAAAAACTGGTGGGACGTGAAATGAAAGCACTGAAAAATCTGCTTGAGATTCAACAGCGTTGGAGCATCATTCCCAGATCAGACCAGTTGCTGATTGAGCAAATCAAAACCCGTACCGGCTATCAGATTTTTCTATTTCCGTTCGAGGGACGACTGGTTCACGAGGGCTTGGCAGCCCTCATTGCCTATCGTATCTCACGAATCCGTAAAACTACTTTTTCAATGGCATGCAATGACTATGGCATCGTACTTCAATCTCCATCGAAAACAGACATTGATCCAAAAACTGCCATGGGCTGGTTTTCAACTGAAAATTTGATGGCTGATATTCTTGAGAGCATGAACTGTACCGAGATGGCGAAACGGCAATTTCGACAGGTCGCCAGAATCGCAGGACTCATTCAACAGGGACTACCGGGGTCACGCAAAAACGCCAGACAACTGCAGGCCAGCAGCAATCTGTTTTTTGATGTCTTCTGTGAATATGATCCTGGCAATCTACTACTGGAGCAAAGCCGCCGTGAAGTACTCGACCAGCAACTGGAAGCATCCCGAATGCACTCTGCCATGGAACGTATCAATGAAAGCCAAATCATGCTCAAAGAACCGCCACGGGTGACTCCGCTGGCTTTCCCCCTGCTGGTCGATAAATTGCGGGAACGGGTCAGCAGCGAGACACTTGCAGACCGTATTGCTCGAATGCAGGAACAACTCGAATCAGCCGCAGCAGATGGTGAAAAGTGAGTGGTAAGGTAAAGATTCGTTTGCTGGATTACGAACTGGAATTGCTTCCTGAGAAAGGTGTTTACTGGAGTCAGCATCATACTTTGTTCGTTGCTGATACACATTTTGGAAAAGAAGCTACCTTTCGATTCCATAACATTCCGGTACCCGATGGATCCACCGCTGGAACCTTGCTGGCTATGACCAAGATGGTACAGCAGACTAGTGCGGAATCACTCGTGATTCTTGGCGATATGTTTCATGCCAGATCATCGCTCTCGACAAAGACACATGACCAACTGCAGGGATTTCGCCAACAACACCCGAGGTTGAAAATTAAATTGGTCCTTGGAAATCATGATCGCCCACTAGGCACTCTGCCGGCCAGTTGGAAGATTGAGGTCGTCCCCATGGGAGAATTTGCCGATGGCTTGGCAATTGGACACGAGCCCGAGAACATCCCGAAAGATGTCGCCCTCATGTTATGCGGGCACCTTCATCCGGCAGTGCGTTTGATTTCAGTGGCAGACCGCACCGGCAGACTACCCTGTTTCTGGTGGCACAAAAAACGTTTAGTCCTTCCTGCCATCGGTGGCTTTACCGGCTGCAGTACCATTCGACCAAAACCGACTGATGGCGTTTGGGTGGTAGCCGAAGGAGAGGTAATTGCTTACCCACACCGCAAATCAAAAGGGTCAAATAAAAATTCACTGTAAGCGTAGCCACCCAAGTGATGAAAGCAGCAACGATCTGGTGAACTTGAATCAGCAGTAATCAGCGCGTACTTACCTTCCAGGTTGGCCTCACGTCGGTGACGTGCGACCTGACAGCGAGATGTTAATTGCTCAGCTGGCTTCAAATCCTTAACATGATAAAAGTGAGACTCACATCACTCAAAAGGAGCAGCGATCATCGAATTCAAATCGGTGATGAATATCATGGATTTTGCAGCAAATTTCACCGCCATCGACTTCGAAACCGCAAGCCATCAACCTGACAGCGCCTGTCAATTGGGTGCTGTCGTTGTTCGCGACGGGCAAGTCGTAGACCAGTTCATGTGGATGATCCGGCCCGAACCACTTTATTTCAGTCAAGGCAATATTCGAATCCACGGCATCACCCCAGCTCAAGTTCGCGAAGAATCAAACTTTGGCGATATCTGGTCAGAGATTTCAAGCAAAATCGGTAACGACTGTTTGGTAGCACACAACGCCAGTTTTGACATCAAAGTTTTACTTGCGTGCCTTCGTACTCATCAGAAATCGATTCCCGAATTTCATTTCACATGCACACGAGCAATAGCCCGTCGCACGTGGCCGCATCATCGTCGTTACGGATTGAAACCACTGTCAAACTGGCTCGGCATCCGCTTTCAGCATCATGATGCACTGGAAGACTCGATTGCCTGTGCAAAAATTCTGTTAGCAGCTGGGATTGATCGCGAAGCGACCTCGCTGGATCACCTCGAAAAAATTCTGAAACTGAACCGCGGGAAAGCTGGAGCTTGGGGTTACCGCGGGGTAACAGGAAAATCAAAGAGGCAAACAAGTGGCGCGAATCCCAAAGCACCACCGCCTGGCTCGGCATCTGGGTTGCCTTTCCTGTTTCCCAATCAATTGGCGAGCAGTGGAAAGCATGACCCAAATGTCGCTGAATCTGAACCAGAAATCGACATGCAGCGAATTTTGGTTCGTGGCGAGTTTGTGCGTCCGTTGAGTGGAAAACGGATCGTGTTTTCTGGAAAATTGCGTTGGATGAGCCCCAGCGATGCCGAAACCTTAACAGCACGACTGGGGGGCACTTGGCAGGAAACAGTCGATCAGCAAACCGATTATCTCGTCATGGGATCAATTAAAAGATCTTCTGCAACCAATGATGGTCCCGATAACGCTCATCTTGCGCAGTCTTTTAGCGAAGCAGGACATACAGTAAAAGTCGTCGATGAGCGGGAGTTCTTGAAGCTTGTGATGTCATACGACTGAATGATGAATCTGGCCATGGAGAAGCGATCTTGTCTCGTTTTCAAACGAGACACCTAACCAGTGCCAATCAAATATTTCGAAGATTAAGGCTTTTGAAACGCTATATTCCA
Source organism: Rubripirellula sp. (assembly GCA_051010795.1). GTDB lineage: Bacteria > Planctomycetota > Planctomycetia > Pirellulales > Pirellulaceae > Rubripirellula. The sequence continues at coordinate 18,584 of JBPCVE010000150.1, read as the reverse complement.
CGTAGGACGGGCTCTAACTTCGATCGCAGTGTATTGACTCATTGTTGATTTCTGATTCTGTCCCACCCTGAAACAAATATTGCTCGATTGGCGTTCGTCCCATGAATTACAGTCTCATTCTTCTTCTAGTTGGTCTGGTTATCACACATCTGGCTTCTCAGAATCAGATCGTTGATGCTCAGGAAAATGATCAGGACAGCCTCGTTGAGGAAGCAAATTCGTTGAATAAAAAATCGCCCACTGAATCAACAGCTCCCTACAATGTGCCCTTCAAGACCTATGGTGGGACACAATTCTGGACAGATCACCAACACACCCATGGTTACCGTATCCAATCGAATTGGATGACCAATCATTGGCGACTTCTTGATGCCGCTGACGTCCGCCGCGCATGGGGAACGAGGAAACAGTGTGAAGTGGCTTTGGATGATTTGCTGAGCGACAAGAAAGATACATCCGAAGGCAAAGAATACGTCGTTCTATTGCATGGTCTGATGCGCTCGCACCAATCGATGCGATCCATGGAAAAAACGCTGCAGGCGGCTGACTGTGGAACGGTCTTGCGTTTCAGCTACGCGAGTACCAGAAATACGATTGGAGATCACGCCGCAGCCCTTCAAGAGGTACTTACTGGCTTGCCCAAAGACGCAAAAATTTCCTTTGTGGCTCACAGCATGGGAAATATCGTCGTTCGTCATCTGCTTGCAGATTTGAAAGAAGAAGGTGATCCAGATGGTCTGCTGCGGCGGTGCGGTTGCATGGTCATGTTAGGGCCTCCCAATCAGGGTGCTGCTATCGCTCGACGTCTCGCTTACACCAAAGTGTTTGGCCTTGTTGCAGGTAAAACTGGCCTGCAGCTTGGACCCAACTGGCAACAATTGGTTGGAAACCTTGCGATTCCGGAATTCCCGTTCTCGATCATCGCAGGCGATCTGAGCCAAAAAAAGGTTCGCAATCCAATTCTGGGTGAAGCCAGTGACTTTGTTGTGCAAGTCGAAGAAACCCAACTTGAAGGCCGTGAATCGTTCACCACTGTGCCAGTCGTACATAGCACGTTGATGAAGAATCCAGAGGTGCAACAACTAGTCGTCAAGTTTCTGCAGTCACACTAAATCTGACAGTCCGGTCGACCGTAGTTCATTTTCATGGCGTTGACCAACAAATCCATAAGCCATACGCCATGGCAATGTAATTCGAACAAGACGTTCGGCCCTTGATCAAACGACCCGAGAACAGACACTCTGGCCCCTGCCACAGCTTCGATGATTCTCGTCAGGGAAAACGATACCCAATCAACGCACTGCTTCGATTGTGATACAACTGATGCTGAAGACATCATGTCCAGTCTCTTAGCCGAGCAAAGCAGTCTCTAGCACGCACAAGGTCATACAAAGAGCTTTTGACAAGCGGAAGTCCGTAAAATAAGAGAACGCAGACATCAATTGACGCCCGCGTTCACGATAGAATAGCCGCTAAAATAATAGTGGGTTTAGATAAGATCTGGACGCCGACCCGATGTCCGGAGCAATTGTTCCGGTAGTTCACCAAAGCAATGTATATGGCTGAACCAGATGGACCGATTATTGATAGGAAGGTCATCCTTGTAAAGGGTGAATCTCTATGAGCTCGAATGACGACAAGAATATCCCAGAATTGCTGAGAATCGGTGACAAAATCTCTCTTCTTCCCGTCATTCATGGGAGCGGGCAGTTTGCGGTCACCGTGCGGCGTTGGATGCTTGAACACGCTTTCGACTGTATCGCTGTCCCGTTACCGGGATCATTTCGAACCGCCGTGGAAGCAGCGGTTCTGGAATTACCACGCCCCTCCATCGTGATCCAACCCCCGACCACTGCTTTCACAGCAGAACCGGACAATTGGGAGCTCAACGAATGGAATTCAGAAGAAGGGGAAGAAATCGAGGATCTGGACGCAGCCACCTGCAGCTATATCCCGATTGATCCGTGCCAGAGCGTAATCATGTCGATTCGCGCGGCAATGGGTGAACATATTCCCCGAGAATACATTGACTTGGAAACGGATCCGTTTCGTCCTTATGCCACGACAATGCCCGATCCATTCGCGGTCCGCCACGTGGCACCCGAAAAATTCGCAGCGGCAGTCTTACCAACCATTGTCCCACCGACAGACCAACAAACACGCCAACGTATGGTTCACATGGCGTGGCGTCTGCGGCAATTGGAAAATCACTACCAACGAATTTTATTGGTCACGAGTGTTTTGCATTGGCCGTGGATTCGTGATGCTTACACACAATTAGGAATCAGTTCTGCCACACCCCAAAAAAGTGAAGTAACAGCATCTTTGGAACTACCCGATGACGATGATGTGCAGGAACCGGTTAGGTATGCGGTAAAGAATCGCACGCTGATGTTTCTGTTTGGTGAGTTACCCTACATCACTGGTCTTTACGAACGAGCAAGATCAGAATTGGAAGAGGATGATGATCTGCAAATCGATGGAGTCAAAGAACTGCTAATTGCTGCTCGCGAAGCCTACCGCCGAGACCTCGGTAACCGGGCTAGACGTATCACACCTCTGCATCTGTCAAAGTGTTTGCAATACATTCGAAATCTGTCGTTGATTCATCGTCGCATGACGCCAGACCTGATCACGATTGTGACTGCGGCCAAACAGATCTTGGGGGATCAATTCGCGTTGCACGTCGCTGAACTTGCAAATGACTATCGCTACTCCGAAGCAGATGAGGAGCACACTGATCTGGAGGAAGTCACTTTGGGAATTGACCAGGCTCGACTTCCCGATGGAGAAATCATGTCCCTTGTCAATCGGTTACCGGGACCACCCATGACATGGTGCACACTTGAACTGAAACGACGACCCAGCAAATCAGAATCAGATCAATGGAAGTACCGATGGAATCCGTACAGCCAATGCAGCTATCCACCGGAAGATGACCGAATAGAGAATTTCAGAACACGAGTTTTTGAACGCGCCCGCTCAATCATGGGCAACGACTTGGCAAAAACCGAAAAGTTCACGACTAGTGTCAAAGATGGCATTGATATCCGCGACACTCTCAGACATTGGTATGAGAAACAAATCTATGTCAAAGTCGTCCCACCAAGTCGAGGCACACTTGATGCTTGTGTGATGCTGTTCGACTCGCCTGCTGACCCCCGTGATTACCCATGGCGTACAACCTGGTTCGCGGAACACAAAGACGAGTCAACTCTGTCTTTCTATGCGACCAATTATGAGGAGGAAATGGTTGGTCCAGGGATCGGCATGGGCATTTATGGAGGGGCGCTCTTTCTTTATCCACCGGTAGGGATCCCCGACGTGTGGACAGATGCAAGACTTGACTATACAGAAACCCTTGAAGAACGCTTGTTAGCTGCAGCCTGCGTCCATTCGAGAGGGAAGCAAATCGCTGTGCTATCAGCATTGCCACCGGGCAACGGCTTTCGGAAATTGGCGAGACGATACCGCAAACATCTTGTACATGTCCCCCTAAATTCATTCAGTGATGAACAGGTTCAGCAATTGCGCACCGTGCATGTGTTGAATGGCAGTGAAGTCCGTAGCTATGCTGAAGAATTCATCAGAAAAGTATGAGCAACGACAACCAACTGAGTCACTCTCCAAGCGGCGATTCTCACTGAACTCGCATCGCAAACCGATAAGCAGCTGACTAATTCCCCGCTGCCCGACTTTGTGCAGCCCGTTGAGCCTCAAGTACAGCGTTCTCGAGTGCACGGCCCCTACGTTTTGGCAAGTCCTCCTGAGGAACCAAAGGCGGCACAGCCCCACTGTTTTGTTGCCTCAACGCAGCGCTGTAGACTCCGATGGTTCCCGATTGAAGCAATGGGCCTGGAGGCAGAAAAAAACGACCAATCCCGCGACCTTGAAAGTTGATGTCCTCAATCACATTCGGACTTTTACCAGTTCGATCAATCGCAACCGACTGCATTGCCCACTCATGAATCACAAGCTCGTATCGAATCGATGGCTCGTATTCGGTCACAACTTCACGGGTCCGTGTATAGCCATAAGGATTCATGACACGAAACTGCTCAATGCGTTTGCCGCCCGTATCACGAATCAATTCCACATCAGCAGATGAGTTCGGCTGAATCCGCATTGTTCGGCTTTTTGCAGAATCCTGCAGATCACGAATCCCTACTTGGACTTCGCGACGACCATCATTGACCAGCTTCAGGCGAGCTGCCGGCAACGGCGGATTGGGAACAACGACGCTATCAACCAAAATGGACTGCGGACGTCGCCACCATCCCGTGTATCCCTGCATGTACGGATCAAACGACGGTCCATACCACTGCCAAGGATACAAATGCGGCCTAGGGTGAAACTGGTGCCGGGGATGAGACCTTTGACGTGGGAACAACTGACTCGGAAAAAAGATGGGGGCGCCAAACGTAAAGGGTGACACCATCTGCCCACGGCGCAATCTCACAGCTCGCCGCGTATTAATGAAACGTGGACGTGGATCTCCCAAGCCTGCCGTTTGCATCAAGCCAACACCTGAGCGTGGAAACCTCAATGCCCGATCAATCGTGGGACTGTAATAACCAATGAAGTCACCACTCAGTGAATCCAACGAAGGATCACGACGAAAAGTCGCCCGCTGGCCAGCGCGACTTTGAACCGAAATTTCTCCACCCTCAATGCGGGCTGTCGCCGTCACTTCGCCCGTTGGCTCAACCAGATCGAACGTTTGCTGTCCACTGACGGGAACACTGAGAAGCACAAGCAAACCAAGAACAAAATGGATGGACATTTTCATTTCCACGTTCTCCCGTAATCCTGACTCATGGGCAAGCTGTCACGATAGGTTTCCTGCCGTCTCAAAGACCTGCAAGCGACTTCTATAGAAGAGGTTCATTCCCATTCCAAAGCAACCCCAAACCGAAATCCATGTTACCACTGCAAGACGGTGCTTCCTAATCCGCCTCGGAGCCTGTACTCCAAGTGAGCCTTTACGTCCAAGTATTGAACCCGACCTCGAGCGAGTCGCTAGCTCCTTCGTACTAACGACTCGGCGCAGCAACATCATGCAATGTTGCTCCTTTTTCTTCATCAAGGACCAGAATGGCAAATCGACTGGCTCCCTGTGCATCTGCAGCGCTAACACTGGCATAATCAAATCGCCCGCGGGCATCGGTGTAACCGTCTTTGTAGAACTTTACCTGTCCGTTGGGGTATTTGGCATAAACCTTGACATAGGTCGAGGCAATGGGCAGATGCGATTCCGAATCAGTGGTTTGAAGTTGACCAAATCCCTGAGAAATGTAAGTCGTCAAATCACCTCCATAATAAAGAGCCGTTGATCGAGAAGCCCCAGAGACGGCCTCAATCAATAATGTTTGTCGCTGTTGGCCCTCATCGAGTTCTAGTTGGCTCACACCAGATACAGAATCAAATTTCAACGTTTCGGTGCGGGTTGGTTCAACCATCGCCATTCGCTGCAAATCACTCCTGACGAAGGGTGCTTTACTGAAGAGCAATTCCAGATCAACACCATAAAAATGAAGATCTGCCTGCTTGGTCATACGATGGTCGATCCGCAATTGACTCCCTTCAACCCGCAGCACCACTTCCGGTTGCTGCTCAGCCGCATTCGCCTGCTGAACTTCACGATCCATCACCATCAGGTCGCCGCTGCCCTCTAGGATTGGCTCGCGATCCTGTGATTGATCTGCGCCCACCAACTGTTCGTTTTGAGATAAAGACCGGCGCTGCCTCAACTGTGCTGCTAATTGTGAGAAGCGAACCTGCCAACGTGGAATCGGATGATCCGCGTGTTGGCCCGCAATCTCGCTTGCCGCTGCATAATCATTTTGATGCATCGCGAGATAAGCTGACATGTAATCATACTGCAACCGCGTTGTTATCTTTTCAGGATCTACCTGACCAAAAGTTTCGATGGCTTCGCTAATACGGTTCTGAATCAGAAGGTAGTAGGAGAGCACCAACTGTTGCTCATCTGAAATCTGTCGAGAGAATCCCAGGACACGAGCGAACTTTTCATACTGAGCTCGGAATGTTGGGTTCAGAATCTGGTTGGTTTCGCCCAAGCGATGAATCCGAGCCCGGACGAGCGGAGAGTACTCAAGGAGTTCCTGCATCCGTCGCTCTACCGGATCTATCTGCAGCAGACTGCTTCTGAGAACAGGTCCCACACGGGCACACAAATCCTGACGCGACTCCAAGTACGTCTTCATTCCCAGTGGGTCGCGATGAGCAAACCCGTAGGCCCAGAGTTCCGGCTCGTTCATTTTTTCACTGGCAAGCACTGCTTTTACAGCTTTGTAAACAGCTGAGTCTTTCATTCGATAGGTAATCAACGACCAATCGATTTCCCTCAAATTGGCGTTGCTCAAAAACGTTTCAATCGCTTTGACATCACCCTTGGCAACAATGTTTTCCCAAGTCACTTCATCATCATTACTGTACTCGGTCACGACATTGAATTCTCTCAATTCACCACGTGCCAGAAGCTTGGAATCAACGCCCACTGTTGCAGGGTAATGCGAGAACTTTCCTGCTTCGGGAAAATAGAACTGGTAATCAATCGCCTGCACATTGAATGGCTGAAGAGTGATGGTCTTGCTATCGGTAAAGCGGTTCTTGCCAAGAGGCAAACTGCCTTCAGGAACTTGCCAGAAAATTTCGACCGTCAGCTGTTGCATGCTCGGATTAGAAACAACGATGTGCCCGTGATAGCCAACACCAATTAAAAATTCCTCTAACGCTCCAGATCTTTGCTGGCTCTGTTTACCACCCGAATCATCAATCTTTTCGAACCGCTGCCCAATCAATATCTTTGTTGGTTCATCATCGATCTCAAGACGCTTGAGTTGCTTGGTAACAACGGCAACCTCATGCTCCGGCAAATAGGCTTTCTCACGATCAGTCGGCAAGCCAATATTTCCCGCGGCCAATGGCAAGCCACACATCGCCAGTGCAACAAGCGCGTCATGCCGTCCCCCCACAGGTCGCAAAATATTATCTGAGACGGTGACTTCCTCGAGGCTCATTTCAACGAGATCTCTCCAGAACGGACTGACTTTGATCAAGTCGCCAGGACTACGATTGGCAACGGTGCGAACACGGTCCCATTGTCCTTCAGCCCATTGCTTGGTGGTGTCCAGGTTCCGGAAAAATCTTGGAGCTCTACCCAAAGCATCCGTTGCACGACCACGGTAACGCTTTCCCGCACTAGCCTCGCTTTTGAGTTTGTCTATTTTTTCGCCGGCCTGATCACGTTGCTTTTTCTGCTCGCTTTGTGAGCGGCCTCCTCGAAAACCGCCGCCGCCGAACATGCCTCCAAGGCCCCCGCCTAAATCCATTCCCCTCTGTTCTTCAGCAAAACCACTGCCCAACACGGTCTTTGATTTGAGCATCCCAAGTTGATTGGCTTTCAATGCACTCTCGATCCCGCGACGTAAAAGCTCATAGTTGTCATCTTGAGTCGCCACAATCTCCTGCAATTGTCTCCGCACCGTTTTGCGGATGTCGGAATCACGCATAGCCAACAAGACTCTTTCCGCCGCATTCAACTGGTTATATTTCCACAGTCGTGAATACTGAGATAAATCAGACTCAAGTAACCAATGATCTACAAACTGTTTTTCTTTCTTATTCACAAGAAAGGGTTTGACGACGTTGTCAAAGAAAACACGATCATGAAACCAGACAAAAAGATGCAACTCATGGCTGGCCAAACGCGAATAAGCTTGAAGCTTGGCTGCACGATCAAGCGTGTGCCACTTCGCAAGGTCATCGAACTCGTTAAGCCGGGGATCACCCACCAAAGTCTTGTAGAGATCCATTAACTGTGCCACAGATCCATAAACCTGCAATTGGGCGGAACCAAGACTCGCAAGATCAAGAGGTTGGTCTGGCCCAGCAACCAAGACCGCACGTTCAAATGTGAAGGGAATCTTAGCGTCAAGAGATTCAGCCAATCGCAAGTCAGATAATTCAATTGGCTTAGCTTCACCAGTGACAGTCCTTTGCAGGATAACCGCAGGGTCACAGGCAACAATTTGCAGAATCGGTAAATCCTTGATCAACTCGTTGGCAACAAAAACGACACCACTCTCATCTGGAATAAGGTTGGGAAGAATGATTCCAGCGTCTGCAAGAAAATCATAATCAGAAGCTACGCTCTGCGATCGATCTGCTCGCGCGACTTGCTTTCTGGACATTCCGGACATGTCCATCTTATCAGCCGCTGCTGGCATATTTTCGGCTTTCTTTGCCTGCTGGCTCACGCTTGTCGTCTCCTCGGTCTCCCAGGGATTCAGCAAAACGCCTGGCTGCGGCAGCATCACACCAGAATACTTGCGGGCATATTTACGTTGCAGCACATACTGGTATTCGTCTCCTAACCGTAAGTTGCTGACATAACCGGACTGCGGCAGGTAAACCCTGCGACCTGAAAGCCCCAAGATCGGCAACTTCAAGTCCTGCAGCGGTGATTCTTTCTCGATGTAGCGGGAAGCATAGAGGTGAACCCGTGCCAGATCGGTTTCACCTGACAATTGAATGCGAATACCTTCAGGAAGCCGACGAACGGATGCAATTCCGAGTGGTTGACTCAGTGATATTTGCCGATGGCGTATCATCCCAACCGCAACGGAATCGATGATTGGCCCATCAACAACCGCGATGTTCACAACACGAGCCGTCTCCAGATCAATCAAGTGGTAATCGCCCGCCGGAACCTTCCGAATACGAAGCAATCCGTCCTTCGCCTGCAACCGATTTGTCTGATTCACCCCATACGCGCCACCACGAACTTCAATCAAACGATAACGATCAGCAATATTCTCCACGGAATCAGGCAAAGGAAGTACAATTTCATGCTTCACCGTCGTGTGAATCTCGTCAGCCCAATTCACACCATCACGAATCAATTCACGCTGATGCGTGAGCTTACCGCCAGATACTGCGTAGCTAATCGCCTCAACACCCTTGAGTTTTCCAAGCTGAATTTGGCCCTGTGCATCCGCCTGAAACGTCTGGGCAACTGGGCCGTTTCGAATAGTCGTTACTAACTTTACGGCCACGCTCGCACCAGAAACTGGCTCCCCATTACGCCCCCTTACCTCAATCAAATATTCGTCACCGCGCCGAGTGAGAAATGCATCACGCGTAAAACGCGTTTGCCTGATACCTGCAACATCCCATGCCCGAGACACCTTCAGGGCCTGCTGTTTCCCATCTGCCAGCCGCGCAATCGATCCACTCAACGTGACCTCAAGACTTGCCAAACGTGATGGAACGCGAATAGGTACCACGAGCTCCTGCTTCTGAGAGAGCTTTAAATTTCTCAATTCATGATTCATCATGATGCCATCAAAATCCCGTGCAGCAATCAGTACCACAACATCTGTTAATGTTTCGGCAGCAATGGGTGTACTGCCCAACATCAATCGTGGCCGAATCACCACCTCAGTTTCCCCACCACTTTGCAACAGTGACCTATCCAGGTGCATGCCCGCGGTCAGTTCGTATCGTTCTTGGAGATGGGCAAATGGAAGCGGTGCTGCGATAAAGCCATCGCTAATAATGGCAGTTTTTGCGTCCTCCGCGATCACCGGTAGCAGAGTGATACGTCCCTCGTCATCGGCGATGAACTGACGTGAGCCCAACCACATTGTTGCAGCAGGGATTGGTTTCCGATTCTCGTCGATGATAGTGAATACCATGCCGTTGGCGTCTGACGATTGCACGTGACTTACCTGACCACGCCTGATGAGCGCCCGTGCGCGAAAACCCTTACCAACGAGATCAACGACCCACACTCCGCGACCAGAGATTTTTGGCAGTTCAATTTTTTCGCGATGCCGAATCACCGCTGGTTGGTTGTACTGGATCTTCTGCTCGTGAGTCGCGATCAAACCATCCAGATCAATGTCCGTATTTACCAACCTTGTATGATGACGATAGTACGCGGGTGTGTTGATCTGATAAATCCGGACAACGAGTTCCGGTAGATTCTTTAGATCAACGATTAACGTGGTCTTCTCCAGCTCCGAAAAATGCTGCGGATTTTCCGTTGATAATTTCAGCTCAACACGATCGCGAATCTCCTTACGCTGCTCTGCGTCAAGCATCTTGTACCACTGTTCATCCGGGCCGACGCCACCCAATAATTTTGTTTCGGCAAACACACGACGCAAATAATCAGGTTTGAGATACTTTTCGAATGCATCAGCATTGGGCTCATTCTTGAGAAAGTGCTCCAAATAAGCTCGCACAACTGGCTCTTCGTTACCTACCGGCGGCAGAAGCGCACGATCAGTAAAGTCATCTGACAACCGTGCTTTTGGCCCAACAATCCGGACCAGATCGTCATTTACCAACGGACTCAAACGAGGAAGCTTCAAATAACGTTCAAACAAGGCTCGATCGTAAACGCCCTGCTGCAAGTTGACTTGAAGCAATCGATACAATGCCGCTGCTCGCATGCCAGCGTAACTTAGCGGAAGCTTCCGCAGGTAGGACTCGACACGAATCAGATACTCAGTACGGACGTTCAACTGCTGAGCCGCATCCAGATCGCCTTGAGGCCGTAGTCGCCTTAGTGTTGCCGTGACAAACTTTTCGTCTACAGCGATCTTGGGAACTTCTTTGGCCAATTGTTCCAGCTCCTTCGCCGTCAGAAACTGGTGTGCCTTCAGGTCTCCAAACACCTGCTTGTTAGCGGACCGACTCTTGATTTCCCTGATAACCAACTCACCCAACCGATCGATATACGCTCCATTTACCCGGCCTAAGAAATCACGCAGGCTAATATTGAATCCTGCGGTCTTGTTCTCCAAAAAACGATCTGCGAGAAAGCGCAGCCCGGCTACCTTGATAACGTCACGACGTTGCAACGCATCTTTCACCAACTGATCCACGGACAAAACGGACGCGTTAAGTTCACTGGGAAAACGACGTTCATGCCGTGTTGCTGGGGGTGCATGGTTCAGTTGAATGCCAAGACGCCTCACCAAATAATCAACAGATCGTTGGGGCGCGTTTTCGTAGCTTAGTAAACGCTGACGATCTGTCATCGCAATGATGGCCGGTGATTCCTTACCGTTGCGCGATGCCAACCAGTCTGCCAGAAATGCCTCGCTACGTTCCAACTTCCCAGCTGTCTGATAGAACAGACAATGATAAAAGTAATACTCGTCACTTCCGGGAATCAACTCCGTGAGTAGCGTCTCACGATCTTTCGACAAGGCATAACGCTCCATCCAACTCACAGGCTCGGCATGGACTGGCAGCAGGCCGACCAGCAAACAGGCAAATAAGATAATGGACGCGAGCCGACAACTTGTCGGGGGAACCGGGAACATGGCAAATATTTCCGCTAAGAACGATCGGAGAATTGAATGACAGCTCGCATGGCTCGCACGGATGCCGGATAGACAAATGATCCATCGTTTTGCACCCACGCTCGCCACAGAATCGTCAGTGATGTCACGGTGCAGCACACCGCTCATTGGTTGATGATTCCGCTGTTGCGCGATTTGGTTTGCGAACCAGTATCGCTTAAAAACACATCCGCGCAAAGAAAAATCCGGACATACACCGGAATGCAGCAAGCGTGACAGGGACTACATGAAGTTCCGAATCGCAACCAAAAGCTCGTCAATCATCTCCGTGCGATGGGCAGCAGAGAGTGAAATCCTTAATCTTGCCGTGCCCTCAGGCACTGTGGGTGGCCGAATCGCTGGGACATAAAACCCACTCTTTGCCAATTGTGCCGAAACTTCAATCACGCGTGGGTCCGTTCCAACCACAACCGGAATAATCGGCACCGACGCTTCCAGATCGTTCGCTACAGCGATCGAAAGTTCCGACCGCACGTGGCGAGCCAGCTTTTGAACCCTCTGCCGCCGCTCCGGCCGAGTCCTGATCTCACCGATACCAGCGAGTGCCGCGGTGACTGCTGCTGGGGCCAACGAGGTGCTGTAAATCAGCGACCGGCAATGGTTGACCAAGTGGTCAACCACAACGCGAGGAGCCGCAACAAAACCACCTTGGCTACCAACCGCCTTGCTTAACGTGCCAATCCGGATCGCTATCTGATTTTTTACGCCAAGTGCATCACAAACACCAGAACCATCATTCCCAAGCACCCCCGTCCCGTGTGCCTCATCCGCAATCACACTCGCATCATGCGTTTCAGCAACCTCCTGCAAGCGATCCATGGGTGCAACATCTCCGTCCATCCCAAAGACTGTATTTGTCACGATCCAAACGCGAGTAAATTCCTGCCGTCGCTGCTGCAAAACATGATCGACTTTCTGCCAATCTCGATGCGGATACACCACACACTCAGCACGTGACAATCGGCAGCCATCAATTAACGAGGCATGATTCAGCTCATCGCTCAGGATCAAGTCCCCAGCCTCAGCCAAGGCGCTCACTGCACCACTACACGCAGCAAACCCAGTAGGAAATAAAACAGCAGCTTCCGTTTCTTCGAGCTCTGCAATTTGAGTACTCAATCGCTCGTGACAGGTCGTCCAGCCAGACAGAAGCGCACTGGCACCACTGCCGCCGTTTACCCACAAGTCCGAGTCGATGTTACCGACCAACTGCTCATCGTGACTACCCTCGTGGCCACGCATTTCCATGCCCAACCCGAGATAATCGTTCGCACCGAAGTTTAGCAATCGACGACCATCAGGATCGATCACATGAACGCCATCAAGCTGACGTGCAACGAGGTTTCGAAACCGCTTGTGTTCTCGAAGACTCTGTTGGCGTTGCATTAAGTAGTCAAAACTGGTCATCAAACACCGGAGCAGCAAACTGGGTTCATAAATTCATCTGAAAACACACTCATCCGGGAGGCCAATCAAGTTTACGACCACCCAAGACATGAAAATGCAAATGCATGACCTCTTGGCCACCGTCCTCACGAGTGTTCGCAACGAGCCGATAACCAGCACTCAACCCCTCTGCCTCCGCGACCTTCGATGCAACCAGCACACAACGTCCCACAATCGCTTCATCTTCATCGGACAAATCAGCAAGTGAAACAATTTCCTTTTTAGGGATCACTAGAAAATGAGTGGGAGCCTTCGGATTTATATCACGAAATGCAAGACAAAGCTCATCCTCATGCAGCACATCAGCAGGGATCTCACCTGCGATGATTTTTGAAAAGATCGTTGTCATAAGAAAACCAAATAGAAATACGTTACGACTTTCGCCACACACACACCTTGAACGGATCTTACCCCCGAGAGCGCAACCGCTCACGCCCGATTGTCACCACCGTTCACGTGAATCCTGATTTTATCTTGTTGGCTACCCCATTTCATCCTGCGGCGTCGCGTTGCTGATCACCTACCGTCGAGCGACGATCTTAACGGTGGCGTGGAGTACTTTTACCGACAGCAGGTCACGATAGCAGATCGAACGTGGAGACCAAATCAGTCCCGCTGCAAATCCAAGCATCACAGCAAAAACCCTTCGATAATCAACCTGGAGCTTCATTCTCACGTGATCCCCTGATAAAACCGCCAGCCGTCTCAGGCACGCTGGTTTGGACCTTCTGAATTCGACAACGAAGGCGATTCGCTTCACAGAATTACTGAGGGTGGATCTTGTTGCAATTTGAAGATTCCACTAATTACGACTGCATGCCTTCTTTTTCTGCTGCGATTTCTATTCAGGAAATCCTAATGACAGCAAAACAATGACAGCAAACCGAGGATAAGCTCCTGCTGATGAATTCCGCTACGACGCTTCAGCATTTGCTGCATGGCTCTCCAAGTGAGCGTGCAACGGCAGCTGAATATCTTGCTCAACAGGGTCCAGAAGCCGCATACGCTGCAAGTGAACTCACTGCGGCGTGCAGCGATACCGAGTCGGTCAGCGACTGGGCAGTCGCTGCATTGGAAGAGTTGGGACCACCGCCATCGTCCGCGATTGATTCACTGGTCAGCTTGGCACAATCGGAAAAACCACTGACCGTGTATTGGGCAGTCACCCTGTTGGGCCGAGCCGGTCCTGATGCGTTGGCTCACCAACAAGTGCTTGTCACTTTGCTGCAATATTCTCAGGACTCGGCGGTGCAGGAAAAAGCAGCGTGGAGCCTTGGACGAATGCAGGCAACTTCATCGGAAGCAACGCAGGCACTACAACAAGCGGCACAATCACCAGAGTCGCGACTTTCGCGTGTTGCCGCGAAATCATTGCAGCAAACGCAAACCTAGACAGATCAAATTGCAAAACGCGATCACGGGCATGGAGGCCTGGCATGGCTCGCAAGAAATCCAAGTTTTCATTATTAATGTGGTTGATCTTCAGTGGCATTTCAGGAGGTGGAATCACCGGCTACCTGAAACCCAATATTCCGATCATTGGCCCCTTGATTGCAAAGTTTACCGATAAGGGACAGAACTTAGCGGCGGGTGGTGGAAATCTGCTATCGGAATCAGCAAACGGCCTGCTTAGCAATCAGGCATCTGGTAGTTACGGCGCCACAGCTGTTACCGGTCGCCTTGCATCCGCCAGGCAGCCTTCCAATGGGCAACAGCAGGGTGCAGTCCAGCCGACCACGGCTGCTGGAAGCCAAGGCAATGGGAATTTATTGATAGCCAGTTTCAATATTCAAGTACTCGGGCAGTCAAAGATATCAAAACCTGGCATGAAAGAACTATTAGCTCACGTGATTCGGCAATTCGATCTCGTTGCCATTCAGGAGGTTCGCGCAAAAGCAGACAATGTCATTCCAGATCTGGTCACCACTGTCAATTCAAATGGCAGCCGATACAACTTTGTGATCGGTCCTCGACTGGGCCGAAGCAACAGCAAAGAACAATACACGTATGTGTTCAACACCAACACGGTGGAACATGACCCATCATCAGTCGGCACCGTCAATGACCCTAAAGACCTGCTGCATCGCGAGCCGTTCGTAACTCGATTCCGAGCGAGAACTCAGTCTCCTGCTCAGGCATTCACATTTTGGATGGTCAATATTCACACCGATCCGGATGAAGTTCCTGAAGAAGTAGATGCTCTGGCTGACGTGTTTCAAGTAATGCAAAAGGCCCGAGCAGACGAAGATGATGTGATTCTGCTGGGGGACCTGAATGCAAGTGAAAAGCAGTTGGGCAGACTGGGAAAACTTCCGGGAATGCAATGGACTGTCAGTGGTGTAACCACCAACACTCGCAAGAATAAAGCATATGACAACATTCTGTTCCAGGGGCAGGCAACCCGTGAATACACCGGTCGCTGGGGTGTTTATGACTTGGAGCGTAACCTCGGACTAAGTCGAGAACAGGCCCTGCAAGTTTCTGACCACCTGCCCGTCTGGGCTGAGTTTCGTGTTTGGGAAGCTCCCCCGCCAACGAGTCCTGTAGGACGCCCGGCTCTTTACAACTAAGCGACCGCAACGATCGCACCCTGAATGGAATGCCTAAAACTAACGCAGGGTACCTTGAGTGACGCGATTGCCCGTCAAACGGTCCAGTGATTCAAGGAGAGTTGAGTCTGGCTGCGGGGACAAGACCTCACCTGGAATACAGCCAGGAGGGTTCGCTCGATTCACTGATTGGGAGAATTGGAAAGGACTTTTTTGAGTCCATAAACAGGCGTCAACTCTAACGACAACTGCAATCGCTGCGCCTCCTCTGCCTGACCTGATGCCCGCAACTTATTCATCAACAAACGACTCGGGCCCGTCTGAATCGCCATGGGCAACGCCGCAATTTGCTTCTCCCAAGTTGCCCGCAGAGCAGCGACCTGCGGAGGCGGCGTGATCCGCCAAGACAAAATTCGTGCAAGTTGTGAAATGTCTTTCGATGTCGTGGAATCTTTCACCAGCTCGTTAATGATCTGCAATCCTTGACTGCGATCTGCAGACGATAGCAACCAGCTTGCCACCACGAGTCGTACAGCGGCAGAAGAATCCTGAGCCCTTTCCTTTGCAGCACGAACCACTGCCGGAGGCTGAGCCCCATTTTCCCAAGCGATCGGCAACCACGCCAGCACCATCGCTGGCAGAGGTCGACGATCCAGTTGCCCTACCAATTCCAATGCGACGGTGGCTCGACCACTCAGCCAGGCGCTATTGGCAGACAGCATGGTAAGCCATTGCTGCCGCCACACTGGAGGACGATTCTTCAACGCATCTGGCAATCCCGACAGTGACTGTGCGTACTTGTGTTCTCTGAAAAGATCAATCATCCCCTTTTCGAGATCAGAAACCTGTTCTGGTTCTACCCACAGCACACGGGCTGCGGACGTAACGGTTTCCGCATTCTGGCCTTCTGGAATCACACGAAATTGTTCCGCATCCAAAGCAACAACACGCCCTGATAACACCTCGATGCTACGCGGATACCAATCTCCTTGTCCAACTGTTGGTCGAGCGGGCTCCAACCAAATTCGATCTGCAGCCGAGATCCAATCTGAATAGTTGACGAAACATACAAACAGAAGCAACAGCGCTGACAAACGCATGGTACGTACATGCCTTGGTATCACGAAAAATCCGACACTCAGAAACAACTGTATGAAAACTGCATTGCTCTTACGCGAGATCATGGCAAATCAGGGCTCGCTGCTGGCTGAGAGTCATTGGTTGGTTGGGGGACGGGAGACACCTTTCCTAACCTGCGGATATCAACGTACTGATACTGGCCTCGATTCTGAGCGGCAAGATCACGAAGAAACGTATCAGTGGGTGCTGCGGGGTCAGCACCAAATTCGATGGTATGGATGGTCGCGCCACTAGCATCAGCAAGATTTCTGATCTCACGCAACTCACTGGACGACAATCGTGGAATTCTTGCATCAGTTAGAAAGAATACAACGTCGGGTGACATACGCAGAGCCATCTTCAAGGCTGACTCATGCTCAGTACCACCAAAAGCGGAAATCGAACGGATATAGTTTTCAGCAAGACGCACGTAAGATTTCTCTCCGGAAAACAACTGGTCCGGCACACCTGAAAGCTGAAAGGCCTTTGGCTTATCGTTGTAAAAGATCAGCTGAAAGCTCTGGCGGTCCGTGAGTGTCCGGAGGCTGCGAATGAGTTCAGACTTAGCAGCCCTTAGTGGCTTGCCGCCAAAACCATTCATGCTATCGGAGCGATCAAACACATAAACAAACCGCGAACCGCTCCCTGATACTCCGAACACCATGGTGGTTGCCTCGGCCGAGTCACTGGCACTTTGCACTCCTGTTCCCCTCGAGAATGCATCTCCTGACAAGTCACTCTGGCCAGCCAAGCCATCACCAGAAACTGGCTTAGGCGTGGACTGCATCGATTCCAAGACCCCCGGCAAATCCAGCGGTAAAGACAAGTCAGCAGGTGGTGCCGACGACGAGGCCGCTGAGCTCGTTGCCATATCGTCCGTAACTTCCTGTTTTGGCTCGACAACTTCCTTGATCTCCTGATAACGATCACGATCGGGCAGACGGTGTACGAGGGCTATGCCCACCGGTCGATCCACCGAAGCATCAGTCCCCCGTGACGTTTGGGACCAAATCAAACCCAACGCCGTCAACAGGATGACATGCATAATCACCGACATCAGCAGGGCAGATTTTGTCCGTTCAGGAGGTACCATTTCCGCTAATTCAGCGTTCACGGTAGACGTCGGAGAGGTTTCAAGCGGTTTCATGGCACCTATTGTTCTAACTCATTTCATCAAAAAGTGCGCGGATGTCAGGTAACAATGCAATCAGGACGCTTCTCAGAAGGCCGTTGGGCAATTAATGTATTGCGGTACAAAAGTTCAAAAACCAAGTCCACCCCCCGCGGTGGCTGAGCCTGGAGAATCCCGTCGTGAGCAACGCTCGATATCTGTTTACTAGTGAATCCGTCAGCATGGGCCATCCTGACAAACTGGCGGACCGTATTTCCGATGGTATTCTTGATGCTTTGCTAGAGCAGGATCCCAACAGTCGTGTGGCTTGCGAAACGATGGTCACCACTGGCATGGCAGTCATCGCGGGTGAAATCTCAACCAACGCCCGAGTCAGCTACTCTGATGTCGTACGTGAAGTCATCAATGAAGTGGGCTACACCGACGACCAAATGGGAATCTGTGGCGATACCTGTGCAGTCATGGTTTCGCTTGACACTCAAAGTCCTGACATCGCTCAAGGCGTTGATTCCGACGATGCGGCTGGAAAAGAAATTGGGGCGGGTGACCAAGGGCTGATGTTCGGTTACGCGTGCAAAGACACTCCGGAACTGATGCCGTTACCGATTGCTCTGTCACATCGCATCATCAATCGCATCACCGAGGCGCGATTCAACAAGGAAGTTGACTGGTTGCGTCCTGACAACAAGAGTCAAGTCACTGTCGAATATGAAGGAAACACTCCTGTTCGCATCGACACTGTCGTGGTCAGCGCACAACACAGCCCTGATGTGTCCAATGAAGAAATCAAGTCATTCATCACCGAACAGGTGATCAAGCCTTCGCTGCCTGCCGAACTGGACAAAGGTGATATCAATTATCACATCAACCCGACCGGTAAGTTTGTCGTGGGTGGCCCTCATGGTGACTGTGGTTTGACCGGCCGAAAAATCATCG
>JBPCVE010000149.1:0-5881 GCA_051010795.1 Rubripirellula sp. | reverse complement strand
GCATCTCGGTGCTGAGCTGCATCCACGACTTGTTTTCCCGAAAGGAATCCCACAGATACTCTTCCCACTGCTCTGCCTTGATATGCTTGCTGGCTCGACGCTCCATCAGCATGACATCAAACACCACCTGCATCCGCCGTGCGTATTGCGGTGAATCAAGCAGCTTGTCAATCAGTTGCGTTCGTTTGTCAGCGGCCGAATCGGCGAGAAAGTCACGAGCCTGTTGGGCAGTGGGGATCGACCCGGTCAAATCCAAATGAATGCGACGCAAAAATGAGGCATCGTCAGTCGCTGGGGCGGCAGCACTGCGGAAACCCTGATGAGCCACTACCAGAGAATCGATCCGCTTGTGCAGAGGTTCAGTTGCGTCAAGCGTGCGTGAACGAATCGTCATACTGACAATGACGATGGCGAAGCACATTAGGACTTTCAGGTGAGTCACTGAAGTACCAATATCGGCGGGACAGAACCGGTGGGAATGCGACGCCAACGACGCGGTTCGCACTGCTAATATCTTAACACAGTCACTGACACACTGCCTCACGTCCCTCAAACGTTGTGCAAACTAGGGCAAGAGCAAAAAAACGACAGATACACGACTGTACATCAGATCGAGAGCCCACTCTGCTCCAGCGTCGTATTCGGTCTCCACTCCGGCATGGCATCGCCTTCGCCATATCGCCTTCGCCACATCGCAATCACCACATCGCCATCCAAGCTGGTCAGACGGTGTGCTCAGAACAGTCTCGAAATACGTTTCTGATTCGGCTCCGGGTCCCGTCTGCAGGTTACCCAGCAGCTAGCGGAACTCTCCATCCCGCCTTCCAGCCGCCAGCAAAGCGTTCCCGCGTCCCGCATCCAGCAAAACGTTCCACTTCTCAATGATCACGCGCATCGTAGGCCGCTTCAGCATGCATAAGATGCCATGCATGACTCGTGTGGGGTCACGACGCTGACAGCTCATTCAGCTTTCTGCTCGGCGCTGGTCATTTGGTAATCCAAGGAGAACGTCTCTTTCTCAGCCTTGTTTTCCTTGTCCAACAACGGCGAGTAGGTCCTGACGTGGATTTTGTTCTCACTGGGTACAAAGGTCAATGAACGCAGCCATCCATCGCCCCCGTTGGGCAGTCCTTGATAGTCGGTCAGCATTTCAAGCACCTTGCCACCAGCGTCGTTGATACTTGTCTGCAGCCCAACGCCCAACACGTGGCCGCTCACCACCAAAAAGATGTTCGGCTGCTTGCGAATCAACTTCTGCCACATTTGTTCCCCGCTATTTCCAGCGATGTTATAGGAAGTCGCGCAACCTGTGTCTCGAGCCTTGGGACGCATGTAGCAGTGGGTCGCCACGATCACTCGATGATCAGGGTAACGCTCGGTGATGCTGGCCGCCCATTCCAGAGTTTCATCACGAGGCGCGAACTCAAGATTCAGGATCATGAACTTCATGCCACTTGCTTCAAAAAAGCAGTAGTTGTTGTCGTTGTTCTCCCCCATATGTCCACCGTACCATTTACGACCCGCGAAACGCTCGGGCGAGTAGTACTTGTTGTAAAGCGAAGAGTCGCGGGTTTTGACAACCATGTCATGATTGCCTGGTGCCACGCTGTAAGGAACGACACCGTCGAGCAATCGCATCGCTCGATCGGCGTTTTCCCATTCGGGCTGTTTAGTGGACGTTTGCACGATGTCACCAAGATGGATTGCAAACTTGATGTTGTCCTGCTTCGCCTGTTTCCGAATCCAGAGTGCTTGAGCGATGTAGGTGTCTGGATATTTTTCTGAGTAGTTCTGTGTGTCTGGAAGCAGCACGATGGAAAAACTTCTTTCAGAGCCTTCCGTTTCCTGAGCAACAGTACTTGCACAAAATGCAAGCAGACAGGTCAAACAGAAGCAGCTCAAAAGCAAACGACAAAAGGTATTAGACATGTTGTTACCATCGCTCCACGCATCAAAACTGGGTCTGGCTTATGAAAATTGGGTCGGACTGACACAATGCTTCGCATCCACCGCTTTCGAATAAAACTTCAGTTGCAGCCACGCTTGGCGGCACAGTGCCTCACTACACCGATTCCCAAGGGCTCATCGGCTAGATGACGAGTGTACCAAAATGACTGCGACCAAAACTCATTTATGCGAGACTCCTTGAATCAAGGTATCAGCGAGTAGCTTTATGTAAAAAGCAACCATGCCAGATAACACACGCCAATAACGCCTGCAAGGTTTAGCAACTCCATCAACCACCGGCTCGTAGGCCACGAGTGACCGTCATCCGGCACTGATGCAACTTCTGAGTTCATTTTTTTGTTTTCTGACTCAACAAAACAAAAAAGACAATTGCAACAATCACCGGCACGACTAGCACCGCGATTATCCCAAGTTCAAGAATGCCGAACATTCCAAACGCTGGCACTAAACCCATCGAAGTCATCCTCGCGCGTGTGTTGAAGACAAAAAGCACTTGTCTTTGTCCCTAGGCTAACGTCCACGAAGAGCAACGACAAGCTTCAACATCAACATCAACATTCCGATCGACGTGGTTTCACGCGAGGCAAGAACAGATCGGTTACCTGAAACGTTACATGAACCGATTTAAGTGGAAAGGCCGGTTATGAACTCAGCTGTCTTGTTAATCAGTGGCCAGGCTGGCGACGGAGCAACAGAACGAGGGGCAATCGCGGCAGGGGTTTGAACAAGATTGTGTTTACACGCTATGCTGGTCGCGCCTGTCGCTCTTGAACAGTCGCAATCAGGCTGTTTCCAAAGGCCAGCGCCAGTTTCGAGCATTTGAAAAAACACGCTATCAATGGGCTCCATCCACAGATGTTAATGACCCCCCGAGCAACATTTCAGGCAGTCGGTCTCTTCTGTTTTGTGACCGTGTTGTCACAGGCGATGACACACGCCCAGGACAAGGCAACGCCCCCTGTCCAACAGCCCGCAAATCCTGCGGCTGACAGGAAATCGCAGTTCTACTCTTCAACGCGGGTACACCAGATCCATTTCGATCTGACTCAGGAAGAATGGAACGCAATGGCACCAGTTGACAGTAAAAACTCCCAGCCGTCCGGTGATTCGTCATCGTCGACCACCGTTCCCCGTCCGGTGCACCGCAACCGATTTCCGTGGTCAGTGGGAACGATCTCCATTGATGGTCAGACATTCGATGGCGCGGGCGTGCGATACAAAGGCAACGCCAGTTTCAATCTCATGAGAGGCAGTTTGAAACGCAACCTGAAGGTCAAACTGGATTGGACAGACAAGAAACAGGATGTTTCGGGTATCGAGACAATCAACTTCAACGCCGGAGGTCTGGATCCTTCCAAGCTGCGCGACGCCCTTGGTTATTCAATATTTCGCAAAGCTGGGCTTCCTGCCTCGCGCACCACTTATGCAGAAGTGGCACTCACGGTCCCGGGGCTGTATGAAAAAGTGCACCTCGGACTGTTCACTCTGGTCGAGCAGGTGAACAAGTCCTTTCTTAAAAGTCGATTTGGCAGTAGCAAAGGGCTGTTGATGAAACCGGAGAGTGTCTTGTCCATGGATTACCGTGGCGAAGATTGGGCCGCTTATGAATCGGTCTATCGACCCGATGACACACCCACGCCCGAGCAGACCAAACGAGTCATTGAATTCGCAAAACTCGTGAACCTTGGTTCCGAAGAAGAGTTCGAGGCTTCAATCGAATCTTATCTCGACACCGAGGGTTTTCTTCGCTTCATTGCAGTCAATGCTCTCATCGTCAACCTCGACACCCTGCTGGTCATGCCGCAGAACTACTATCTGTACCTTGAACCGGCCACCAATCGATTCGTGTTCTTTCCTTGGGACCTCGACATCTCTTTTGCGGGGTGGCCATTAGGGGGACCGGCCGAACAACAAATGCAATTGAGCCTTCGGCATCCTCATGCTGCTGGTGGCCACAACTTGTTGGATCGGCTCTTGTCTCTTCCCAAGTACAAGAATGAATATGAACGCATCATGAGTGAATTGGTGGACGGGGTGTTTACCGAAACAACTCTCTTGAATGAATTAAACACGCTGGAAACGGCCATCAGTGGAGCGATTCAAAGAGACAAGGATGCCATCAAGTCAAGAAGCGAACGCGGTTACCCGGCACCGCGAGGATACCGGCCACCCTCTCTTTCTACGTTTGTCCAGAAGCGGCATGCCTCAATCCATGATCAGCAGAACGGCGAAAGTTTTGGCTATGTCTATGCAAAACCACAACCGCCGTTTGGCCGAAGTCAACTTGCTTTGCATGTACTGGTTCAGGGCGACACCAATCAGGATCGCCGACTTTCCAAGCAGGAACTCGTTACGCTGTTCGGCCAATGGTTCGAAGCGATGAACAAGACGGGAAAAGAATCACTCACCAAGCAGGATTTCATCCGTGGGCTTCCCGACGCTCTGTTCCCACCCGATTTCCCCCACAAGCGACCTCCACGAACGAGCATTCCGGAAGCTTACGTTGCGGATGGTCTTTTCTCGGCGCTGTCTTCAGCCCAGACAGGGGATGTGAGCAAGGAGACAATGGTGTCCAACATCACTGATTGGTTTGACGAAGTGGATACAAACGCCACCGATCGACTGGACAGACGGCAACTTACCAACGCATTCCGCAAACTTATTCCGCATTAAGGCTGCAATTCGGTGGGCAAGTTTGCGGTCCACTGCGGTCCTGTGAAAGAGCGCCAGCAGCAGCGAACGAATGCAGGGTCACTTGTTATCGCCACTTGCAATGTTGCAAGCCGGACCACGAAACCGGAAGCTCTTTCATCATTTCAGAATCGCGTCGATGTAGCCGCCCAATTCGACCACCGAGATATCGCCGGAACGATCCTTGTCTGCCTGCTTGAAAAACGTATCCAAGTGGGCGTTGGAGCCGAGAAAAGTGACGAATTCCGTTTTGTTCAGAACCCCATCGGAATTTGCGTCGGATTGGGCGTGCCACTCGGCGGGCGTTTTACGGGACATTTTCCACCACTTGATCCCATTGTTAAGTTTGCCTGTGAATTCCTTGACGTTCAGGGTGCCAGAATTGTCCCTGTCCGACTTCATAAAACCGACGGGACCGTGCTTGGGCGACCGGTAAATGGCGTTAGCGTATTCAACATAGGAAAGCCCACCGTCGCCATTACTATCAGCCATCTTGTGCAACTCGGCGGCCGTCATCTTGAGCATCTCAGCACTCGGTTTGAGCTTCTCTTCGGGGATGGGAAGCGTGACCCATAGCTTATGGCACTGCCCCTTGGAATCGACGTGTGCGCGAATGACGAAACCCGGTTGGATCTCCTTTTTCGCCTTCAGGAAGCTGACGTAGTTGATCTTCAGCTTGTCGGTGAGCGTGAAAGGACGGCTTTTCCTGCGGTAATTGACGGTGATGGTGTTTCCGTTGACGGATTCGACAACACCATGAAGTATCCCACCCTTTTTTTCCTGGGCGGCCAGTTCGTTGGCGGCGATTTCATTGGCAGCGAAGGTCAGGCAGACAACAACAAGGCTGATAGCCAGATTGGTTTTCATGGAATTGATTCTTGGTGATGGTTTGGGCTGGAGATTACTTCGATTGAAACGCTTCACTTTGGACGAGGGCGTGGATGAATTCGCGGACGGCGTATTCCCTGTCTTTTGAGGCGACCAGGATTTCGTTGGCGAGTTCTTCATCGGTGAATCCGAACGGACGACCGAGACCGTACTCGATCAGGGCTTCGGTGAAGCCACGGGCGAAGTCCTCCTGATGTCTGGTGGCGATCACCTCATGCAGTTCAAAGAAATCGGCAAATGCCGGACCATCGTGCAATCGGCCGGAGCTGTCGATCGGGGTGCCTTTTTTACTGGGCACCATCTGGCCTTTTCTATTCTTGGTGTAGCCGTATTC
>JBPCVE010000148.1:0-11210 GCA_051010795.1 Rubripirellula sp. | reverse complement strand
GTACGGCAAACGCTGACCAATTGGATGATTCAGCTTTCCTATTCTCGAGGCGTATCTGTTGAGCAACTGGCTCAAAGATACTACGGCACCTAGTGGGCTCGCGGGTGGGCTCGTTCGTACACTTGGCGAAGGTTCGCAGTGCTTACATGCGTGTAGATTTGTGTCGTTGCTAGACTTTTGTGACCCAGTAATTCTTGGACGCTTCGAATATCGGCTCCTCGGTCCAAGAGATGAGTTGCGAAACTGTGTCGTAGCGAGTGAGGGCTGATTCGGGAATCAAGTCCGGCAGTCGCAATATGTTTTTCAAGCATTCGTCCCACACTTCGCGTCGTCAGGATGCGTCCAAAGCGATTTACAAATACCGGTGCTTGTCGTCCTAAAGACTCAGCCTGTGGATGTCGTATTCGCTTGCGACGATACCTTTTGATGGCTTTCATGGCGTAGGAACCGAGCGGGCTGATTCGCTCTTTTCTGCCCTTACCACGAACACGGACGACCTGTTCCGATTCATCCAGATCCCCATCACGCAAACCGACCAGTTCACTGACACGCAGGCCTGCTGAATACATCGTTTCAAGGATCGCTCGATCTCGCAGCCCAGCCGTTTCGTTTGCCGGCGGGGTGGAGAGAAGTCGACCAATCGCCGTCGTGGAAAGAACAAGCGGCAGTTTGCGCTGCTGACGTGGGTTTCGAAGCGGTTTGGCTGGATTGTCGGTTGCGATTCCTTGCCGTATCGCGAACCGATAAAAGCTCCGAAGAGAAGCAAGCTTTCTTGCTATCGTCGTGCGAGCATAACCGGCTTCCTGGAGGGCTGCTTGAAAAGCACGCAGATCCTGAGGAGAAAGTGAATCAGGCCGTGGGATTTTCCCATGGGCCGTTTCAAGCCAGTCGATCAGTCCAAAGAGGTCTTCACGATACGCTTTGATGGTCAGGTCCGAAGCATTGCGCTCGGTGGCGAGGTATCGGAGAAACTGAGCAATTCCACTACGCATCGATTAATGAAAGTCATCCATGGACAAGCTGTCAAATTCCTGACTTGCAAGCAAATCATCATCGCTCGGTACCGCGTCGCGGATCTTTCGACTCAGCATCGCAGCGTCGTACCAGCTAAAATCCAGTTCCGGATCAGCAGCAAATCGTGCGAGCTGTCGGAGAGTTTCGTCCCGGTTTTCATCGTCAAAAAGAAAGATGAACTTCTCTTCCCCTTTGACCAACGCAAGTACGTTGACTTCTTTATCCATGTTGGCAGCTGTCCCGAAGCGTTGAGCGGTATGTCGCGCAGGTCTTTCAACCCGCCACGGCTCAATATCGGCTCAATGGCCACCTGAAGATGAGATCGCTTTCCTCTCTTCCACCTCGAGATTCAAGCATTTCTGTAATGTGCAGGTGACAACAGAAATGAATGAAATCATCGCTACGTTTTAAGTAACCCTGCCAGCTTGCCGGACGTGCATCATCTGACGGCTCAATGTAATTTGAGAGTCTTTCGGTAAAGTAAAGGTCATCCCAGCGGTAGATTCGAGTGTGGTTCAGAATCGGTTCGTGACTTACCATTATTCTGGGGTGAACTGGTGAAGGCGGATCAGGAATCAAGTCCGTCGGGTTGGGCCAGTGCTCAGGTAGCAATGGGCTGACTCCCTCCATGCTCGCGTAGCCACCCTGCGACAGGGGAACGGGTAGTCCTTCGGAATGAGGAGCGGCACCGGATGACAAATCTGGATTTGCAGGCAAAGGTTCCAATTCGCTGGATGTCAGTACAACCTCGTCGAATCGGTTTCTGGGCTGGTTGCCTTACGTCGTGTGTTGCAAATTTGCCTGACGCGAGTTGTCTGGAATTGGCGTTTGCGTGGCAAGCTGGCTCCGAGCAAGATCGAATTGCGTATCGCGGACGATCCTTGCTGGAATGTCATTTCCCTGTTGAGTTCCCCAAGGCAGGTCATAACCATTTGGGATGGGGTGAAAACCCTCGTTGGCAGCGTACCAGTGTACGGTCATCGCCATTCTCGGAGGGTAATAGGCATCAAAGTCAGTGACTGAACCCACCACCAATGCCTCAACGCCCATGAAATCTGTCAGCTTCTGGAAATCTGCACCGCTCACCGGCTCACCGTGCTGTTGGCTGTAAATCATCCACTGGGTTTTGGTGACACCGACAGGCAATACCTCAAAACCTGGGATTGCTTGCAAGGCGGCATAGTATTTTTCCGCTACTACTTCTGTGTCAACCGTCGGGTTCTCACTCTGGCTCTAGAACGGCAGAACCGCGACGAGCTGGACTTGTGGAAACGGATTGTGAATCTGTTCCCTTTGGTAAGTGATCGGAAACAGAGAGCATCCCACACTGCTAAGCAAGAAGAGCAGAAGGATTGGGATTGAACCCGAAAGATTGAGTTTCACGGAATTGCCAGCGGATGGGTAGACGCGTGAATCGTCCACCCCAGTTGAGGATATCGACTACCTTGCCCGCAAACTTTAGCTGATCGAAAAATTCTTCCACCTTGGGCAACTTCCAGATGCAGCAGTGTTGGCCAGTCATTCCAGATTGATTGGCCTTTGGCCGTTATGGACCATAGGTGCTGCCCGCCTCGAGCTGCTTTTGTGTTCAGCCCAGTGAATTCAGCCCAGTGACCAACCGCTTCTCGGTTTTCGCTTGAGTAGTGGCTGTGCTTCGGGGCAACCCATGCATTCCATGGCATCTTTGTCCCAAATAACTTTCTTGCCCAGTCGATAGGCCACATTACCGAGATGATTGGCTTCGGTGAGCGGCCCCGCATAGCTGAAGGGGCTGCCGGTGACAGCGTTTCCTCGACATGCATCAAGCCATTGCTGATGGTGACTAGCGGGGGCAGGCAAGAACGGTTCGGGCGGGGTGAAGTCTTTGAATTCGTTTTCGGGGAGTAACAGATGCTTGCGGTAATCTGACAGCAGCATCCCTTTTGACCCGACGAATAAGACACCACTTCCCCACTGCGGAATGCCACCTTGTTTCCAGATTTCTGGTTTGTGTGTTCCTTGATGCCAAGTCATGGTCACTGGCGGCCGCCTACCAACATCCGGAATGTCTCTGGCATCATACTCGTAGACAGCAGTCATCGACGCGGGGGCGATTTCTGGATGTGCGGGGGGCCCGCTTGCTTCCACGGTCCGCGGGGCATCAAGACGCAAGGCCCAGAACGGCAGGTCATTCCAGTGGCTACCCAGGTCAGACATGGTGCCATTGCCAAAGTCCCACCAACGGTACCATTTGGGTCCGGGGAAATAAGCTTGATGAAAGGGGCGGTAGGGTGCAGGTCCAAGCCATAAATCCCAATTCAGGTAAGCGGGGGGAGTGATCGTTTCTTTGGGGCGGTTTGAAGCGTTGGAAATGTCTCGATTCTTTTTCGCTGCTTCCTGACTCTGCAGGCCCCATGCTCTCGACACCCAAACGTGGACCTCGCTGACATCGCCAATGGCACCGCTTTGAATGAGCTCGACCACGCGGTGATAGTTCTTGGAAGCATGAATTTGGGTTCCCATTTGCGTGGCCACGCCCGCCTTCTTGGCAGCCTCGGTGAGGCGCCGGGTCTCATCGATGTTGTAGGCAAGTGGTTTTTCGCAGTAGACGTGCTTGCCGAGTTGCAGTGCTGGCATTGCGGCGTATGCATGTGTGTGTTCAGGGGTGCTGACGACAACAGCATCAACATCGTTCCCGATGTCATCATAGAGTTTTCGAAAGTCTTGAAACTGTTTTGCTTTCGGGAATTTGTTTCCAGCACCGGTCAAAAATCTGCTGTCGACATCACAAAGTCCCACCACATCGACGCCCTCGCTCTTGGCGATCGTTTGTAGGTTGCTACCTCCCCGCCCACCTGTGCCGATGAAGGCAATTTTCATTCGATCATTTGGACTTGCAAATGATATTTCAGGGAGGGCAGCTACGGCAGAGATGGCAGCAGCCTGAGCGAGGAAATCGCGACGACGGGTTTGAGGAATTGCAGGTGGCATTACACGCTCGCATGGGTGGGCGGTTGATCGGCTGAAAGCATCTGACTGTTCAGCGCTGTTGACTTTCTGAGTCTAGCCGATCTGAATGCTGGAGAGGTGGCAAGACACGAAAAAAGGGAGTTCCCGGTAGTGACCAGAAACCCCCTGTTGAGCGATTCTCGCTTGATTCAGCGGGCTAAGCTGCGGCAAGGCGAGCAGCGACTGCGTCCCAGTCGACAACGTCCCAGAAGGCTGAGACGTAGTCCGGACGCCGATTCTGGTAGTTCAGATAGTAGGCGTGCTCCCAAACGTCCAATCCTAACAGTGGTGTTCCGCCGATGCCTGCGATCTCGGTTCCCATCAGAGGGCTATCCTGATTTGCTGTGCTACCCACTTTCAGAACTCCACCATCGACGTACAGCCAAGCCCATCCGCTTCCGAAACGAGTCGCTGCGGCAGCGGAAAACTGCTCTTTCATAGCGTCGAGTGAACCGAACGCACTGTCGATCGCAGCGGCAAGGTCGCCGCTCGGAGCACCACCCTTTCCAGGGCCCATGACAGTCCAAAACAGTGAGTGATTCGCATGACCGCCGCCATTGTTGCGGACGGCACCGAGCTTATCTGCGGGGACGCTTGCCAAATTGGAAACCAGATCTTCGATGGTCTTACCATCGAGGTCGGTGCCAGCGATTGCGTCGTTCACCTTGTTGATGTACGCCTGATGATGCTTTGTGTGATGGATCTCCATCGTTCGCGCGTCAATATGCGGCTCGAGGGCATCGTAGGCATACGCCAAGGAAGGTAGTGTGAAGGCCATAACGTTAGACAACTCCGTATGCGGGGCGGATTGAAAATCTCTCCACAGAACGATAGCGGGCCGGCTAGCGATCGCAAGTGGTTAACCCGCCGTGTTGTCTAGAATCTCGCCTATCAGATAGCTCTTCAGACTCTCTTGAACCTGCTCGTAGCAGGCTTTTAAGGCCGTATTTCTGCGATCTCGATTACGGATAGGCTGCAGCGAAATGTGCACGTTTGTCTTGCTGGGTGTGAGGGCTGTTGCATTTTCAACGTTAGCCTCACTGAGGGTCATCTCCACGCGTAGCGAAATTTGTTGGTCAGAGCGTCGTCGACCAGTTTGCTGCGAAATGGCATTCAGTCGCAGGGAAACGTGATTCTCTTCAACTCGGATGATCTCTGCTTGGTGATCCGCAATGAAACCTCGCAGTTTTTCTATTGCCAGGTTAATCGGAACGCGAGTTACTACATCAAATTCATTTTCGCCGGACTGAATCTGTGACTCGAACCAGCCTTTCCATCCTCGCTTGGGGGCGGTTTGTGGGGGATCGCTACGCTGCCAGATCCGAGTTGAATCACTCGATTGCGACCATTGTCCTTTGCTTTCAGCAGAGTTCGGTCAGCTCGTGCTAAAATCGTTTCATGCGTGTCCCCAGACTGGAATTCTGTGACCCCAAAGCTGGCTGTGACGGCGTCCCCCCCCCAAGCTTGCAATTGACGTGTTCTCTACCGCTTGGCGTATACTTTCTGCTCGTCCAACCGCAGTTGCGTTATCGCAGTTGGCTGCCAATAAAAGAAACTCTTCTCCGCCATATCTGGCGACCAAGTCATCGTCTCGACTGTTCACGCTGAGCACGGACGCAAAGCTGATCAAGGCCTCGTCGCCAGCCGGATGGCCGTGCACGTCGTTGACACGCTTGAAATGGTCAATGTCACAGATGATTAAGCTGAAGCTCGGGCCACCTTTGGTGGCCTTCGCAGTCAGATCTTCCAGGACAGTATTGAAGTGTGAGCGGTTTGAAATCCCGGTAAGAACATCCGTTGTGGTTTGTTGGTGGAGGGATTCCAGCTTCTCTTCGAGATTGGCTTGGTCAGACAGGTCGTGAAAAATCAGGGCTGTACCGTAAAATCCCGGTTCCGGACCTGTAATCGGCATTGCTTGAACGTGAACAGGAATGGGCTCTCCGCCGGGACGTTCGATCAGCATCAGTCTTGTGATCGCTTTGCCGCTCTCTAAACACTCCTCTACCAAGCTGCTCTTCTCCCGGCGTGATTTGTCCTGCTCTCGCAGACGGATGCACTCATTGCTCCACGTTTGCCCAATGATGGAATTGGAGCTGATGGAGGTGAGCTGTTCCATCATCCGATTCCATTGTCCAATTGTTCCCACACTGTTCGTGAAGACTACGGCATCGTGCAAGTGGGATACCAGCTCTTTGTAAAAGAGATTATCACCCTTGCGCGCATCAAGATCATGGTCGCTGACGGGATTGGCAAACCAGAAGGAATTACTGTTGTCTCGTTGCAGTTGTTGCAACCAGCGATT
The DNA here is from genome assembly GCA_051010795.1 of Rubripirellula sp. Lineage (GTDB taxonomy): Bacteria > Planctomycetota > Planctomycetia > Pirellulales > Pirellulaceae > Rubripirellula. The sequence goes on along the minus strand of JBPCVE010000148.1, from coordinate 4,906 downwards.
CAAAATCGCTCCCTGCAGCATTTCTGGGCGATCTTCCAACATGTGGTTGAAGTCGTGCGCGAGCTCCGGATCGAATTGTTTGAAGCTACCATCAATCAGGTGCTGGATAGCACGTTGGCGGCTCATCACTCGGCGATAGACCGAATCCGTCGTCATCGAGTTGAATGCATCGGCAATGCTGAGCATCCGGGATCCCAATGGTAGCGAATTGCCGGCGGGGCGATCGCTGTCGCGGCGGCCCTCGTACCAGCTATTGGCGTGCGAAAAAATTTCAAGCAACGCTGTGTCGGATGTGCAGCCCCGCAAAATTCACAGACCATGCTGCACGGAAGTGTCCATGATTAGTTGCTCATCGACGGTCAGCTTGCCTGGCTTTCTGAGGATCCGGTACGGGATCCCAATTTTCCCGACGTCGTGAAGCAGGGCAGCCACTTCGACACGATCGCGTGCCGCATCATCCAAACCCATCCGTTCTGCCCATGCTGAATAGCTGATGGCAACACGCAGGCAATGTGCTGCCGTCGGGGCATGTTTGGTCCTCAATGCACAAAAAAGCGAGGCAGCCATGCCTAGGCGGACCACCGCTAATTCGTTCTCGAATCTCTCGGCTGAGTTTTCGGCGTCTGACGACGAGGGTGCGGCCTCCTGTAATCCTGCCAACAATCGTCCCACACGTTGCTGCCCCGCCTCGACAGCCACGATCGAGGAATTGTCCTCGGTATCGCTGTCGCTAGGGGAATCTGTGGGGTTTATGTCCGTCATTACGATTGCGTCGTGTTTCCGAAAAGATGTAGCTATAGCTCTTCAAAGACCTACGTCACAAAAAGCTAGCCGCAGAAGTTGTTTGCCTATTGAAACGAAAAGTTGGACGTCACCAGATGGGGGGATTTCGCCCTGATCTCTTCGAATGGTTGCGACCGCGACCCGTCGTACCTACTATGAGGTGTGTCGGGGTGCCAGATCTGGCTGCGTGGGCAGTGTGATTCACTTGCTGCGGATAGAATTGGCTCCGGCAGAATTGTTGTCATTCGGCTGAGTTTCTCGCAGCCATTCAATTCCAACATTGGAAAATTTGGCGTGAGTCTTTCCGATTTCGATCGCGAGCTTTTGCAGTGTTGCCTCGATCGGGCACCGCGAGCTTGGCAGAATTTTGTAGACCGTTTTCTTGGCTTGGTCATTCACGTCGCTAACCATGTTGCAGGGTCACGCGGAATCAAGCTGGATCAGGCCAGTCGCGATGACCTCGTTGCTGAGGTTTTTCTTGTCTTGATTGCGGATGATTTTTCAGTTCTCCGGAAATTCCGCCGTAACTGTTCCCTAGCCACCTATCTGACTGTAATCTCGCGGCGTGTCATCGTTCGCAGGCTGAATCAAGGAAGGCAGGATGTGGCGGTTGCCAGTCCGCCTGAACCACCTGTTGTTGATGATCAATCGCCCAAACGTATGGAAGATGCAGAGGAAGTTCATAAGCTTTTATCTCAGCTTGATGAACGTGAGGCTGCGATCGTTCGCATGTATCATCTGGAAGGGAAATCTTACGACGAGATCAGTCAAGCAGCAGGTCTTGCCGTCAACAGTATCGGGCCAGTCCTCACCAGAGCGAGGGAAAAAATGCGTGCCAACGGGTTTGACAGCTAGGTAGTTCACAGCTGCACTCAGGCTCGCTCTCCGCTCTGCACGTTGATGCTTCTGTCAGCATCAATGCGGCAGACTGACTATCAATTTCTCGTTTGACGAATCGGTGATTTGGACGCGTAGAAGGTCGCCTACATTGAGCGAGCTGGGGCCCGCTTCCACAGATGTTGGCACCATCAACTCTCCTGGAGCATAGCGACAAGTGGTGCCGCGCAGCAGTCGATCGGTTGGTGCTCCTGCCATGTTCTTGGTGGGGTCTCCAACAAGCATGGCACCCCTGTTCATTCCCACCAGATCTCTCGAGGACTCCACGAGAAGCTCAAGCTCGGATCCTACCAACTGCTGGTAATACGCTGATCGAAGTTCCTTTTCCAACTCCGTCAAACGTTTGACACGCTCGCTACGAAGCTGTTTGGCAATCTGGTCTGGCATCTCTGCGGCGGGAGTACCTCGTCGAGGACTGAATGGAAATGCATGGATCTTTGAGAAACCTGCCTGTTGGCACGTTACCAGTGTTTGCTCAAATTCTTCCTCCGTTTCACCCGGGAAACCGGCGATCACGTCCGTTGTGATAGCTGGTTTGTCCAACGATTCTTTCAGCATTTGGCAGCGATCCAAGAACATCCGCGTTCCCCATCGCCTTCTCATCCGTCTCAGTACAGAATCGCTCCCACTTTGCAGGCAAAGGTGAAGGTGCGGCACAATTCGTTTTGTGTGATCTCGCATCACTGAGATCAGTTCGCGAGTGACCTCAGTAGCTTCAATGCTGCTGAGTCTGATTCGAAAGTCCCCAGGCAACTCACACAGATCCCGTAGCAAGTGTGCCAAGCGGATCCACTCCTCTTTTGGTTTGTTGCGATTCCAATCCACGCCATAGTGACCGAGGTGGATTCCAGTCAGCACCACTTCACGGTGTCCGGCTTCCGTCAGGCGGCTGACTTCATCGACAATATGTTGATGGGGACGGCTTGTCAGTTTGGGCCGGACATGGGGAATGATGCAGTAGCTGCAACGCAGCAAACAGCCATCCTGAACCTTGACGTAGGCGCGGTGGCGTCCGGAGAATCCATCGAGACCTGTGGGGACATCAATGACTCCAAAGCGTGACATCAGATCAGGCAATTCGCGTTTATCAGTCACGACTTCGGCGACGCCAGGTAGTTCCGCCACTTCCTGTGGAGCCCGTGTTGCGTAGCAACCCATGACAACAATCTTGGCGTCTGGATTCTGGCGGTTGAGTCGACGAACTACCTGCCGGCTCTTGGAGTCACCCTCGGACGTGACTGTGCAGGTGTTGACGATGCAAACATCTGCTTTCTCCGAGCTTTCACAGTCAGTGTAGCCGACTCGCTGCAGCCCTTGCCGGACTAGTTCCGTTTCATATTGATTGACTTTGCAACCTAAAGTCGCGACGCGAAGTTTAGCGTTCATGCGGCCGAAATTACTCGTGGACGGGCTCGATGGTTGCCGACATGCTGCCTTTGCATCGAGCAATCAGGTCATCTTTACCAAATGCGTGAATCTGCTCTCTCTTGAGTTCGGCGTGTTCAAGAGTGGTGGTCAAACAGATCGCGCGGCCGCCGGAATCGACTTCCTTTGCGATCTGAAAACCAGTTTCGATCGGGTGCCTGAAGACCTGTTTCATCATCAGAACGACGTAGTCGTAACTGTGATCCGAATCGTCCCAAAGAATGACGTGGAAGCGAGGTTGCTTCTTGGGACGCTTTTTTTGTTGTTTTTTGGTGCCAATTTGAGGGTCGGCCACCACTGTTTGCTGATCAGCCATCGCAGATCATGCTCCTTTCGTTTCAACCCGACAGATCGCTGGGAAAAGACTGGTGATTCTCCCCCACGGCGAAGCGCGTATATTGTAGCGCGAACCGATGTCCATCGGCAGTCCCGAATTGAATAAAACGTCAAGGCTTTAACGTAATGACCGCTTCCAAAGATTTACTGGGTCAACTTGCAGAATCCGCTCCTCGGCACCTTGCAGAATTGGTCGAATGGCTGCGGATTCCGAGCGTCAGCAGCGATAGTACCCGTGTTAATGAGGTAAAACAGGCAGCAAACTGGGTCGCCGAGAAACTGGAACGTGCTGGGCTGGCAGTCGAAATTCTGCCGACTCAGGGACACCCGATGGTTTATGCGGAGTCACCAAAAATTGAGGGTTCTCCCGTTGTTCTGGTTTATGGACACTATGACGTTCAGCCCGTTGAGCCGTTGGATGAGTGGGTCAATGGACCATTTGAGCCTACCATTCGTGACGGAAATTTGTACGCCCGCGGTGCCACGGATGATAAAGGACAGGTGCTGACTCATGTCCAAAGCGTCTGTGATTGGCTCGCCAGCGGGCAGCCTCTTCCTTTACAGGTCAAGTTTTTGATTGAAGGGGAAGAAGAGGTCGGTAGTGAAAATCTGGAGCGAATGCTGCCCGAATTGGAGGAAAAACTCGCTTGCGATTGCGTGGTGATCAGCGACAGCGGACAGTATTCCGACGGGCAACCGGCGATCACATACGGACTTCGAGGGATTGCCACTTACGAGCTGACAGTGAATGGACCGAGCCAAGATCTCCACAGTGGATCTTTCGGGGGAGCCGTGATGAACCCGGCGATTGCCCTATGTCAGTTGCTGGGCAGCATGGTTGATGGACAGGGACGTGTGCAAATCCCCGGCTATTACGACAAGGTCCGAGAACTGAGTCAGAAGGAGCGTGATCAATGGGCTGCGCTACCACAGAATGATCCTGAATTTGCATCCGCGATTGGTGTCGACGAGCTTGCTGGAGAGCATGGCTATACCACTGATGAACGGCGGTGGGCACGCCCCACCTTCGATGTCAATGGTCTGACATCCGGACACCAAGGCGAGGGGGGCAAGACGATCATTCCTGCTACCGCTAGGGCCAAATTCAGTTTTCGACTCGTGCCAGATCAGGACCCCGGCGAAGTGACTGCTGCCGTTGAACAGCATCTGGCGAATCATTGTCCTGCCGGCGTGAAATGGAACTTGCAGGCAGATCATGGAGCACCGGGAATGCTGGCGGCAACCGACAGCCGTTTTGTTCATGCGGCGAATGCTGCCATCGAGTCTGCTTTTGGCGTTTTGCCTGTGCTGATCCGCGAAGGAGGTTCCATTCCTATTGTCACCCGCTTCCAAGAAGTGCTCGGATGTGATTGTCTGTTACTCGGATGGGGATTGTCCGACGACAACGCCCATAGTCCTAATGAGAAGTTCCGGGTAGAAGACTACCATCGAGGCATTCGTGCCT
>JBPCVE010000147.1:0-33375 GCA_051010795.1 Rubripirellula sp. | reverse complement strand
CTGGAGCGACCAGAGACAATCCATCGCTCCCGAAGTGCTGACCAGAATGACCAATGCCATCTCGCATCGTGGTCCTGACGATTCCCAGACCTGGATCGACACATCCCAACGGGACGCTTATGGAAATTCCATCGGTGTCGCTCTTGGTTTTCGACGCCTCAGCATCATTGATCTTGCGGGTGCGCGGCAACCGATGTCCAACGAAGACGACACCGTTCACATGGTGTTCAATGGCGAGATCTATAACTACCAAACCCTCCGCAGAAGACTGGAGGGTCGCGGACACCAATTCGCCACAGATGGGGATGGTGAATCGATTCTGCATCTCTACGAGGACTATGGTGCAGACTGCTTCAACCATCTCAATGGCATGTTTGCAATTGGCATCTGGGATGCGAAACGATCGCGATGTGTGCTGGCACGCGATCGCGTTGGACAAAAACCTCTCTATTATGCGGTCAAAGACAACCGACTTGTTTTCGGTAGCGAATTGAAATCGCTGGCGGCTGTTGAAGGGATCTGTGAGGAAATCGACCCCGCAGCGATTGATGAATTCTTGACTTATCAATACGTCCCTCATCCCGGAACCATCTGGAAAGGTGTTCGAAAACTGGCACCGGGGCACATGGCCATCTATGAAAATGGCCAATTGGCTGTCCATCGCTACTGGGATTTTGATCCTTCCGTAGAAAAACCGATTGACGGGGAAACTGCCTGCGAGCACCTCCGGGAACTGTTGACCGATTCTGTAAAAATACGAATGCAAAGTGATGTGCCACTGGGTGCATTCCTGTCGGGAGGAATCGATTCATCATTGATAACTGCGATTGCTAACGAGCACTGTGATTCATCGATCCGCACATTCAGCATCGGCTTTCCTGTTGCAGATTTTGACGAGACTGCTTACGCAGCTGAGGTTGCCAACCACCTCGGAACCCAACACCAAAGATTTGAGGTGATGCCCAGTGGGGTGGATGTAATCGACAAACTGGTATGGCATTACGACGAACCATTTGGTGATTCATCAGCTGTTCCAACGTGGTACCTCTCGGAACTCACAAAATCTGAAGTCACCGTGGCTCTCTCCGGTGACGGTGGGGATGAATTGTTTGCTGGATACGAGCGTTACCGTGCCTTATGGCTGAGCAATAAACTTCGAAGCCTATTGCCGGTTCACAAAATCCCAGGACTACAACTGATTCAAAAACTTCCTGACTCGAATCGCAGGAAATCGTTAGTGCGGCGTGGCAAGCGTTTTCTAGAAGCGCTAGACCAACCACCTGCAAGACGGTATTTGAACTGGCTCCAGATTTTCCCTGAATCGTTAAGAGCTTCGATCTACACCGACAGTTTCCTCGAAGCATTGCCGGGTGATGATCCCTTTGACTTCCTAGACTCAGCATGGACACGTAGTGCGGGCCGAGATTTGGTCACGCGCGCCTCCACTGCGGATATCCTCTCCTACCTACCCTGTGACCTTTGCACCAAAGTCGACATTGCATCCATGGCTCACGGCTTAGAAGTGCGACAACCGCTACTGGACCACCGAATTGTCGAGTTTGCTGCCTCACTGCCTGTGGATCTGAAATTTCGTGGAAAGCGAGGCAAGCTGATTCTGCAGGATACATTCGGATCAATGATTCCCAAATCGATTTTCACACGAAAGAAAATGGGCTTTGGGATACCGATCGCCAACTGGTTTCGAGATGAACTCAAGCCCATGGTGCATGACACCCTACTGGCGAAAGATGCAAGGATCAGCCCCTACTTCCGAAAAGAATCCGTTGCAGAACTCGTACGGGCCCATGAGACCAACGAGCAAAATCATGGATACAGGTTGTGGAACCTTCTGATTTTGGAAAAGTGGCTCCGCGAGTGGACCTAGATCAGACCACTGACCAGACTGTTTGTCAGACAGATTCCGAAGCTGAACGCAACTTTCGTTCGCGTCTACGAATCGCAACACCAAACATGGTGGAACTGGTCACTAACGCCAGGAAACCACCAACCGTCACTACCCCCAGCACTGCCATTCGCTGCGTGGCTTCGGTGTTCTTCCAGGCTTCCAATATCGAATCACGTTCTGATTCAGTAATCTGAATTTCCACAGCATCCTCATACTGTGTCGTTCCTCCAACCATCACCTCACCAGAATATCGTCGTTGCGTAAGCTCCTCATCGAATCGTTTGTCGCTAACCTGATAAAAGCCAGCACTCCCAAATGTCCCGACGACGTTGTCGATGAAAGTTGACAAAGCTGCGCTTCGCATCAGTTTCAATTCCTGCACACTTTCATCTCGCGTTTCGCACGGCCCTGACACCACCACAAAAGTTGCCACGTTGTCTCGTTCTTGGACCGGGTTGCTAATCCACTCTGGACGACTCTCTGGGTAAACAACATGGTCAAGCGGCGGCACAGACAACTCTTTCGGATCCTGATCGACCTCCGCTAGGTGATCATTCACACTTTTATCACTAGCCTTGGCAGCCTTCTCACCTGCCACTGACAGTCCAGATGTGCACCCAAGCAGAACAACTGCTGCCAACACCAGTCGTCTTTTAAGATGATACTTATACATTGCTGGTTCCTCCCGCCGTGACGCCGACAACATTTCCGTCTGCGGGCTGATTTTGAGGGCTGCCATGTTGGATCGCTTTACGATTCACCCACGGTGCTGAAAGTTGAACGGCAATCGCGATTCCGCCCGCTGCCATGATCCCGATTGCTCCAGGAATCGGAATGAATTGGTGCACTGCCCAACCAACAAAAACAACAACCGCCACTGACCACAAACCGAGGCGTTTTCGGCGCAAAGGATCGACGGGTTTCCACCAGCGCAACACTGAAAACAACAATGCAAAGTGCATCACAAACGCGGATACTGTTGGTTTGCCTCCCGGATAGAGGCTTTGTGAAAGGCTGGTTGAATCCAAATCTCTGACCAACACTCCGTCAAGTGGGATCATCAAAAATTCACCCGTCACAAAAGCAAGATAGCCAACCGCGGCTCCAACGCCAGCCAAGACCAAGCGACGAGTCAGTGGCTCACCGTCGTCACACTCCCACAACTTCCCCAGACTCAAGATAGCAAAGGTGGCACCTAGTACAATGATCGCCAGCCATGCGTAGGTTGCGATTGATTGGGCGGGCATGGGTTCGCTGTAAAATCGAATTGCTCCCGCCGCCCCTGATAATCCGATAGCTGACAGCGTTGCAGCAATCCATGAAGTATTTAACTCAGCCAGACGGTTCAGACGCGGCTTGGCACGTAACTCATTGCGGACGCTGCTGGCCCAGGCGGCAGGTGAAATGACTTTGCGTTGCGGAGCATATTGAACCGCCAGACGTTGCGCCTCTGCGTATTTTGGCTGGCGCTTCGCTTGAACGACCATCTTCCAGATCACGTAATACGGAACATAACCACACGCGACCAAACTCAACAACGGCACCAACCATCCGACATTCACAAATAAGAGGATGCCAACGATCAAGCCGACGGCGGTTTTTTCGTAAGTCCCCGCTGAGTGACCATTGCCACTGAACCAGCGACTAAAATCGTGCCAACTTGTCTGCACTGCTCTCGCAACTGGCTCTACAAACAGATCGTCCTGAGCCTGCTGACGTCCAGCTTTCGGCGTGTTCCCTGCATCAACGGGGGAGGCAACCAAAATCGCGTCAATCGGCTCTGATTCTGTTGAAACTGCAGCGAGGACTGAATGACCATTCGTCGGCTCAGAGCCTTGCTGCTCCCAAGATGCACTTCCATTGTTTTCAAGTGAAGCCAGCATTTCTGCCACAGATGAAAATCGTTTGCTCGGATCTTTTTCCAAACATTGTGCAATCGTTGAACGGTAAGGATCTGCGATACCGCTCAGATCCGGTGTTGCGGTCAAATGCTTGACAATGATCTCGTGACAACTCTCGCCATCAAACGGAACTCGACCCGTCAACAATTCAAAAAGCAGAACCCCAAGGGCATAAATATCAATTTCGCGGCCATACTGGCCCCTGCCAATTTCTGGTGCCATGTAATGAAAGGTCCCGACACTCTCTGTGTGACCACCACGATGAGAGGTAGAGATGAACTTGCTGAGACCGTAATCACCAACTTTAACCTGACCCAAGTCATCAAAGATATTGCCAGGTTTAAGATCCCGGTGCACGAGGCCTGCACTATGTAAGTGGTGAACCCCAGCCCCGATCCCTTGTATCCAGCGGTTGGCCTCTGATATCGACAACCCCTCCGGAGACTCGTCAAGAATTTGCCGTAGATTGAGCCCCGCTACGTATTCCATGACGACCCATGACTCATCCTTTGAGTCACGACAAATATCAAACAAGGCAACAAGGTTAGGATGTTTCAAATTCAAACATTGCGAAACGCCACGGATTTCGATTTCCAGATTGCGTTGAATTCGCTTCAGCGCAACCTCCTTGCCCGCATCACTAAGAGCAAAGTAAACCTCCCCAAAGCCACCCATGCCTACTCCACGACGAATCGTGTAGGGCGGTAAAGGTGTCGATCCGGGGGAATACGTAAATGTCATCGATCGAGTCGTTGAATCACTAGCCTGCGTTTCCCCAAGCCAAACTTCATCATGATCTGCGCGGTGAGAGGAATCAGCGTCACTCAAATCAAGACTTCCATCACTGAAATCGGAAGCCAGCTCAAATTCATCATGGCCGAAATCCATCTCAACGTGCACACCTTTATCGACCGCCTGATTTTTCGATGAAGGCGGGGTCTTGGGACGCTCCTTCAGTTTAGCCAGTAGTGTATTCATTAATCGAGGTTTCCGAGGAGATTGATCCAGAGAGTTCTTCTCTGGGACGTCATTTCCCACGCTATTCAAGGCAATAGCCGAATCTGACGTGGGCGCGGAACTTTCACTCAACTGCGGCAGTTTTGGTGTATTTGGTGGGTTTGCCGCGTTCTTCATGCCAGTTCCAACGTCATCGCGAGTGATTGGATCACGACTCTACAACCCGCCTCGAGCCTCTGAAAATCACCCAAAAGACCAGCCTTGGCGTACCATTGGTTGTCTTTCAATTGCAGGATGGCCCGATCAGTCGCATCACGACACCTCAGATGACAATCGGAACCTGGCCCCACAAGAATCGTCTCACGCACCAACACCACACCGTCCACGTGTTGATCAAAACGATGACGACCATTCAAAGAAAGAACGGCCGTATCTGAAAGTTGACTGGGTTTTCCCAATGTCATGAAAGCAGATCCTTGGATCGGAACCCGAGTACCATCAGTTAGCAAAATCTTTTGATCTGCTGCACTCTGTCCCTGCCAAAAATAATCAGCCCCTTGCCGAGAGATTTGGCCCGCCAAACGAGGCCAGTCAGCCTGAACGCAGATGTCTGCATTACTTACGTGGCTCAATCCCCCAACACTCCATTGCACTCCCGTCACCAGCAAATAGCCACCACAACCATCGACCCACAATCTCCAGCGTGATACTGGAGATTGTTGAGTTTTCGATTTGGGTTTTGTTACCGACACGGATCAGCCTGCTGTGTCAGGAAGGAAAATGAGTGAAGAAGAGTGCAACAAACTCACATCAGTCGATTTGAATAGCAACAAAAGCTTCAGATTGCTTGTCTTGCGATCCCTCGAAATACGAAGAAATCTCATTTAGCAGATTCTCATCGTTCGGCTCGTCGAGGTCAATTTCACTGAAGTACTCAGCATCGATGCTCATTGTCTCCTCCTCAACATCAATCCTGGTAGCAATCTCGTCTAACAGATCACGAGTGCGGGCCAATTGACTGTCATCCAAATTGAGTTGGCTGCTTGTTTGTGCAACACGTAAAGCTCCGACACGAGCCTGCAGATTCTCTACCTCTACTTCCAACTGACTCTTTGCACCGAGCATCGCTTCCATCCGCTCCTGAGCAGCCTGCAACGAGGCTTCACGAGCCGATAGCATCTGCCCCAGTTTTTCTGCTGTTGCCCGACGTGTTTTGAAACGCTTGAAACGATTCCCAAGGTCACTTTGAACTTGTGCAGATGTGTAGGTGCGGCCTCCATAACTGTAGTACTCATTTTCGCTTCGCAGGTCCTCGCTCAATCGCTCAATATCACTTTGAGTCTTCGCGAGTCGCTCGTTTGTCTGATCCAGCTGTTTTTCCAACTTGGCAAAATCAACTTTCTCACGAGCAATGCGTTTCGCATTCACTTCAATCTCCGGCTTCAGATCGGCGATCATCTGACGAGCTCGTTTCAGCTCCCACTCCAACGGCATCGCATCATTGGCCGATTCCTGCAACCAGCTGACCCCACATCTCGCATAGCTGAACAGTGGTACGCCGAAGGTAAGACTCGAAAGGAGGGCAAGTGCGCCCCCCGCCATCATCATTTTCTTAATCATCTCAGGTTTCCTCGATATGAGTGGCTGATAGAAATCGGTGAGCAATACCACTTGCATCCATCACCGTTCCAACCCCCCTCCATTCGCTGACCATCTCGCAATCTTGGAGGCAATTCATCCAAAAAATCCTCAAACACTGATTTCTTCATGCAAACCGGTCAAACTGTGCATAAACAATCGAGCCTCAACCCAAGCCAAAGCCATCTGCGGCGTGTTTTTTCTCGTTATTGCTATTTCAAAGGAACTTATTTACACTAAAAGGCATATTACACCGATGTTTATCTGAGTCAGCGGTTTTTCTTAGAAACGACAGACGCGATGCCGTATCACAACACCCAAATTGCCCGTCGCGGCACAGTTCATTTCTAAACTCCTTACTGGCAGATACTTATCAACAAACACTGAGAGACAAACGTCTAACCGGTACACGGCTTGCAGTGAACCTTCCCCGCTGAGGGAACTCCTTAACGACATAGCCTCCAATGCAGTTCAGCAGCCAGAAGCTGAACGCCTATCGCACCTACAGAAAAACGGAGATCACTCCGATGGCCAATTCAAGCACTAGTCAAACATCAACGAAAGCGACGGACGTGCCAGCCCAAGTGGCGGGCGAGCACTGGTACGACTTAACCGCGACGCTGAGCCACGACGCTCGCGAGGAGTTTGGCGATTGGCTGACTGATGAATTGGAAAGCATTGAGTTGCAACTTTCCCACTTCTCAACTCCACTTTCTCGCCAGCAGATCAAATCCCAACGGCAATGATTTCTCGAGGTATCCACGGCTTTGGATCCTATCTAAGAGTCTTCGCGCGGCACTGCGAGGGTCCCAAGTCTTGTTGACATGCAGTCATGCATCACACGCCGTATTTACCTTTCTCTTTTTCTTGGAATGTTCCACCTGTCAGGTGATTCGGGATAGAATTCCTGCAACTTCAGGAAACTTTCCCTCGAGACCTCATTGATGAATCACCTTCGCTTTTTGGCGTGTCCGATTGCCCTGCTCTGCCTGTATTTTGTTTCACCCAAAACCGGAGTCGGTCAGGACAAAATCGAAGCCGCACCGTCCCCTGAAATCAAACCCGACAAACAACTCAAGGGTGACTGGACCAACCCAGACTTCTGGCAGGCTGCAGACAAGAATGCCGCGGCTGACAGCTGGGAATTCGTGGATGGCGAAATTCGTTTGGTCCGGCCACAGGGCGGCAAAGGTAGCCTTGTCAGTCGGCCATTGCCCCCCAATTTTGAACTCTCTTTCGATTGGAAAATACAAACCAATACCAACACGGGATTGAAGTATCGTGTCCGAAAGTATGGGGCAAAGTATTACGGTGTCGAATATCAGATCATTGACGATAGTCCAACCGCTTCGACCAAAGGATCGACAGCTGCAATCTACGACTTATCAAGCCCAACGGTCCCGAAGAACCTGAATCCAACTGGCAAATGGAACACGGCAAAAATCGTTGCCGATGGCCCGATTTTGCGGCACTATCTTAATGGTGATTTGGTATCCGAAATTACCACCCTTGGTCCTGCTTGGGATTCCAGCCTTGCGGTCAGTAAATTTTGGGGACTAGAAAATTTTGGTCAACCAATCGCCGGTGATCGAATCATGCTCACCGACCACGGTGGTAAAGCTGCATACCGCAACTTTCACTTCACTGAAATCAAAATGCCCAGCACACCCACAGCCAAGCCGTCGAAAGGACCATTTCTCGCCAATGGAATGAGAAACAGTTGGGCTGATCAAAGTTCAATCGTTCTTTGGACACGCACCACGCGTCACAAGCAGATGAACCAAGATGGACAACGGTTCCGCACGTTATCGTCAAAAGACGCTTCAAAGCTTTCCATGAACACGGATGCTGAGCAGATTCTTGCCGCTCAACTACCTCAAAATGCCATTTTGGATGACATGTTTGGTGCGTGTCCGGGACAACAAGGCGAAGTACGCTTGATCTATTTTCCAAAACTTCAACGTCGATCGCTCAAGAGCACGCCGTGGCAACGAACCGTTGCCACCAACGACTACACCACCCAATGGCAACTGAACGACCTGAAACCTGGAACACACTACGCCGCTATCGTTGAGGCTCGCGTTTCTGATGGGCAACCACCCACCGCCGTGATTCGTGGAGGCTTTGAAACCGCTCCGGCAACCGATGCAAAGAAAAACATCAAATTCTGCATGACGACTTGCCATGATTTCATTCGACGCGATGACGGTCTCCAGGGACACAAGATTTATCCAGCGATGACAAAGATCAATCCAGATTTTGTCATACACGCCGGGGACATTGAATACTACGACAAGCCAGATCCATGGGCGATGACACTGGAACTGATGCGTTTCAAATGGAGCCGAATCTTTGCTCTACCCAACAATCGTCAGTTCTACCAAAACACAACCAGCTACTTTCTGAAAGATGATCATGACACATTGAAGAACGACTGTTCTCCGGGGCAAAATTACGGCTCGGTAAGTTTTGAACAGGGAGTGAAGTTATTCAATCATGAACAATTCCCAACTCGCGACCCACGCTACCAAACCGTGCGTTGGGGGAAAGATCTTCAAGTCTGGTTCCTTGAAGGCCGTGATTTCCGAAGTCCGAATCAACTGCCTGATGGGCCGGAAAAAACAATTCTTGGCAAGGTGCAGAAAGAATGGCTATTCAAAACACTTGATGCTTCAGAGGCAAAATTCAAACTTGTGTTCAGCCCCACACCAATCGTTGGTCCCGATCGAAAAAACAAGAAGGACAATCACGCGAACAAAATCTTCGCTTACGAGGGAAAAGAGCTTCGTGACAGACTGTCGCAACACAAAGACCTAATTGTGCTTTGCGGTGATCGTCATTGGCAGTATGCATCCCGTGATGAAGATTCCAATCTCTGGGAATTCGGATGTGGTCCGGGGAGCGAAAAGCATCAACTCGGCTGGAACCCCAAGGACAAGCGACCTGTCCATCAGTTCCTACGTGTCGCTGGTGGATTTCTTTCAGGAGAAATCAAATACACCAAAAAGCGATCTCAACTCACCTTGCAGCATCGCAAAGTAGACGGGGAAATCGTAAGCGAATTTCAATTTCCGGCAGAGCAAACCGAGATTAAAACCGAAGATTGATAACGCACGCAGCCCGAACTGGATTCACCACCTCACTTCGAATGCTGGTGAATCATCTGCATCAAGTCAGCAGAAGGCTGGTTCAGTGTCATCACTTGGGCTGGACCAGCAGGATTCTTTCGGTCTCGCACAATCACAATCACTTCATGATCATTGTTTGACCTGACGTCAGCGGACAGCATTTCACTTGGTGAAACACGAGTCGACCCGCTAGATGAGTTGCTTCCGATGGATTCAACATTGGAAGTCACACCAACGCTGGAAGCTTCTCTCTGCAGTGACGCGAGACGTGCCTGAGGAACCTGAGCACGCTTGTAAATCGTCGACAGACCTGCTTTGTCGAGTTGCCACCGCACAGATCCTGGTCCAGCATAGATCCCAACATCACCTTCATAGTCAGCAGCGTTACACACACCGATCAATCTGCCTGCCTCATCAAACAGGCCACCACCGCTACGACCATCAATGGGTGCACCAGCTATCTCGAGGTTGGACACTCCCAAGTGCTGATCATACTTATCAACACCAGTAATTCGTGTGTCACGGCGTGAAGGATCAGCGCCCCGATCACAACCAAAACTGAATGCGGTTTGGCCGGCACGCACTCGTTCCTGCGGATGAATCATTTGGACTGGTTGCATTTGAAACCCAGGACGGATCGCAACCAGCGCGACATCATGTGTGTCTGCATCGTAGTCAAGTAATTCGCCAGCAACAGTTTGAGTCTGCCCGCCAACATACAGATCGACTTCAATCTTTCCCTGCCCCTTGTTCTCTCGGAACAAATGCCCACACGTTAAAACCAAAGCCTGATCACCGTTAGTATCAATGACTGTACCAGTACCAGCACCGTACCCATGTCCATCATGGACGCGAAGACGAACTGTTGCCGCGCGGGCAATCTCAATCGCCTGCGCGAGTGATACCGTCGGCATCGCTTCGCTAATGGCTGAGGCGGCGTCGACACTTGCTGATGTTCCTCCAGCAAGGGGTGCAAGCCGAGTCGCCGGTGCGGCAATATTCTGAAAAGAGGGATCCGTTGCCCGGGTGGGAATCCGAGGCCCTGATGGATTGCTTGCTAGCGCGGACTGTAAGGCGGCTATCGATTGCTGTCCGATCAACCTTGCGACTTCTTGACCGCCCGACAAGACCACGTACGTTGGTGTTTTGCGGATGCCGTAACGAGCTGCCAAGTGTGGTTCCGTAACCACATCAACGTGCCGAATGGCGACACCATTGCTAGCAAGCTGAGCAAGAGTTGGCTTCATCGCCTGACAGGGAGAGCAGTGGGCAGATGAGAAATCCAGCAGAATGGCATCCCCGGCAGAGGCGGCCTGAGATGGAGCAAGAATCCATAGTGATCCGGCAACCAATAGTGCGAAAAACAATCTCATCGCGCTCGCCCCTCCGTGGACAACATGTGCATGAACTCTGCTTTTTCGTTGAGGCATCCTGCCATCGGAAAAGCACCGCCGAGCCGAACGAAATTTGTACTCGGCCCACCGTGGATAGTCGGTGACAAGTCCATTGCGAGGCAAGATCAAACCTCGATGTGACTTTGAAACTTGAGCCTTTTTTTCGATTAAGGCTTGGTTTTCTGTGTTTTTTTTTAATACAGCCATCCACGATGCCTCGGAAGAAGCGATTCTTTCGAGATTTCAACCGTCCCCGTGCCGTCGTATGAAGTGTCTCAGATGAGTACAATTCCGTGCCCTACCCTGTTTCCCAATTGCATTCATTCATGACACGCAAAATACTTGTCACCAGTGCCCTTCCCTACGCTAATGGCCCGATTCACATCGGACATCTGGTGGAATATATCCAGACTGACATTTGGGTCCGATTTCAGAAAATGCGAGGTAACCGCTGCGTCTACATTTGTGCCGATGATACCCACGGGACCGCGATCATGATTCGCGCCCGCAAGGAAGGGCGTAGCGAGGAGGCCCTGATTGGTGACATGAGCGATGCTCATCAACGTGACTTCTCTGGATTTGGAATCCAATTTGATCATTACGGCAGCACCAACAGCGAGGCAAATCGCGAAATCTGTGCTGAGTTCTGGCAATCACTCCGCGAAGCAGACCTCATCACCGAGCGATCAATCGAACAACTCTTTGATCCTGAGGCCGAGACATTTCTAGCAGATCGTTTTGTTCGCGGTACGTGTCCAACCTGTGGTCTTACTGATCAGGCCGGTGATAATTGCACATGTGGGGCCACTTATAGTCCAACGGATCTACTTGACCCAAAAAGCACACTCAGCGGTGCTACTCCGATACTCCGTGAATCCAACCATTTGTTTGTTCAATTGGAGAAGCTTCATGCGTTTTTGGATGATTGGGTTGAAACGAGTGGCGCGCTGCAAAGCGAAGTCGCCAACTATTTGAAAGGGCACTTTCTCGCTGAGGAATTGCGAGACTGGGACATCAGCAGACCGGCACCCTATTTTGGATTTGAGATACCAGATTCCCCAGGCAACTACTGGTATGTCTGGTTCGATGCACCGATTGGCTACATCGCCAGCACTCGGGAATGGTGTGAAACCCATGGTGAACAGTTGTCAGACTGGTGGCGAGACCCCGATTGTGAAATCCACCACTTTATCGGTAAAGACATTACCTACTTTCATACGCTGTTCTGGCCCGGCATGCTGAATACAGCCAAATACAACATGCCCACAAAAGTACACATTCACGGCTTCCTTAACGTCGACGGCAAGAAAATGTCGAAGCGTGATGGAACACTGGTCGCTGCAGAGACCTATTTGAAATATGCAAACCCGTCTTGCCTCAGGTATTTTTATGCCACCAAATTGACTTCACGCGTGGAGGACCTGGATTTAGGAGTCGACGAATTTACCGAAAAAGTGAACAGCGATTTAGTAGGCAAAGTCGTTAACTTGGCGAGTCGTGTTGGCAAGTTTGCTAATAAAACAGGACTCTCCGAAACGTATCCTGACGATGGTGGTCTATTCGCCGCAGCGGCTGCAGCAGGTGACGAAATTGCGGCAGCCTATGAAGCCGGCGAATACGCCAAAGCCATGCGGAAAATCATGGAACTGGCTGACGCGGCGAATCCATTTGTCGAGCATGCCAAGCCATGGGAAATGAAGAAGGACGAACAAAGAACCGACGAATTACGAGACACATGCACAGTGGCATTGAATCTATTTCGCCAGCTTGCCGTTTACCTTTCCCCTGTCCTGCCAGAGTTGGCAGTGAAGTGCGGGGAGTTGTTGAGTGACGAGATTACTTCATGGGATCAAAGCAAAGAGCCTTTGGTCGGAAGCCCCGTATCAAAATTCAAACGTATGATGGATCGAGTACAACCTGAGGATTTGAAAAAAATGATTGAAGAAAGCAAAGAACTGGCAGCGGAAGACAATGCAGCGAGTGATCAACCTACCTTTAATGATAGTGACCAGCCGCTCAAGGATGAACCACTCGCTGACGAAATCACCATTGATGAATTCGCAAAAGTAGATCTCAGGGTTGCCCGCGTGATCAGCGCCGAGCATGTCCCCGAAGCGAACAAGTTGCTCAAACTGACACTAAGCCTGGGCGGCGAAGAAAGTCGGCAGGTATTCGCAGGAATCAAGGCCGCCTACGAACCCGAGAATCTCGTGGGTCGACTGGTTGTCATGGTTGCAAATCTGAAGCCACGGAAGATGCGATTTGGGCTCAGCGAGGGGATGGTCACTGCTGCGGGACCGGGCGGTGCTGACGTATTTATCCTGAGTGTCGACGATGGCGCACAGCCCGGACAACGTGTCCATTGAGGCAAGCCCTGAATCTGAGGTAATTACTTCCCATGCTGCGGCGACACCTTCGCTCTTTCCGGCGCCATCTGCTTGATCGAATGGTATTGCGACCATCGCAGCACCCCATTCACGCTCCGACTCTGGAAAGAGTGGTCCTGCCATGTGAAACGGAAACCATTGAGTGCTTTGTTCAGCAAAGCCATCGTGATTCTGATCCCCCTGACCTACTCGTCCTCAAATTCCCGGGAACGGCGGGACGAGCCGAACGCTCCACCTCCTTTCCAGCCCCAATGCTGGATGCAAAACGAACCGCAATCTGGACTTGGAATCCTCCTGGCTACGGAGGTAGCAGTGGAAAGGCCAGTCTTTCCACGATGGCTCGTGCAGCATCGGCTTTCTGGCGAACGGTTACCGAACAACATGCTGGACCGAATACTTCCATTTGGTTATGTGGCAACAGCCTCGGGTGCGCTTCCGTTCTTCATATCGCAGCCAAACACAGTCCCGATCCAACGCAAACAGGATTGATCCTTCGAAACCCTCCCCCACTGAAGCTTGTTATTAAAAGAGCAGCCAAATCCTATCCGCACTTCGGCCTTATCAATCCGGTGATTGCTGATTTGTGTGATGCCATGGACACAATGAAAACCGCTCCAAAAGTCAATCTGCATGCCGTGATTTTGCAATCTGAACTCGACACACTTGTTCCTGTTGATTTTCAGAATGAAATGCTGGAGGGTTATGGTGGATCACTACGGAAAGTTCTCATGAAGGGTATTGATCATGATGGTCTCTCAACCGAGCACCATGAATCTGCTATTTTCGAAAGCATACGCTGGTTGTGGAAACATACGTGCCCAACCAAAACACCTTTCACGGCCGGGTGACAACAGTCAGTACGCATGAAAGAAACACAAATTCGAAAAGCCGTCGCAAATGACGCAACTGCAATCGCTGACATCTACAACCATCATATCGAAATTGGTGGATCGACCTTCGATACACAGCTATGGGCGTCAAACGACGTTGGCAAGCTCATTGAAAAGCCAATCCCCCATGCATGGTTCGTTGCTGATTCGGGCGACCAGATTCTAGGCTGGTCAGCTACCAGACCGCACAGCCAACGTTATGGCTACCGCTACACCTGCGAGACCGCGATTTACTTGCATCCAAATTCCACAGGACGCGGCATTGGAGACCAACTGCAAACACAAATCGAAGAGCATTGTCGTCAAGTTGGGTTACACCATGCAGTTGCAAAAATAATAAGCGACAACCACCGAAGCATCTCATTCCACCAACGACACGGTTACGAGATCGTCGGCGTGCAAAAGGAAATCGGACGCATGCAAGACCAATGGTGTGATGTCACAATCATGCAACGAATATTTCGTTGAACTCCGAAGTCTGAAATCGGATCGTCTGCCCAAAAAAAGCACCTGCTTGAGCTCGCAATCCTGGCTCAACGACTGGCCGATCGTGCCTCGGCAAGCATACTAACCATCTCGGGCAATATCAGTGAAGCTGGCAGTGCATAGCTGACGACACGACCCGCGCGAGCAATATTGATCCCAATGACGTTACCTTTGGTATCCATCAGAGGTCCTCCGCACTCATCTGGATCCAGCACTGTATCGTGCTGCATCACTTGATCAAAACCAGAGAGACGAACATTTCTTGGCCCGTTGACTCGTGCATCGCTTTCCGATTCCCGCATCACATTCAAATCGCGAATGGAAGCATCCACGTCCATCGTGGTTGAATCATTTGCTTCGTCGTTGCGTGTGATTGTCAGGCGAACACTTTCCCCGGGGAACATTCCACGCAATGTTTCAATGACACCCAATCGACTTCGCTCTTCGCGGCCGTTGATTGCAACAATCAAATCCCCCTTCTTCAAACCGGCAGCTTCAGCCCCACTGTCAGGAAAAATGCCACGCACCATAGCTCTTCCTGTCCGATCATCCTGCAGCAGGACACCGAGTCGCCCTTGATGGGAAATTGGGCGTGGCTTCGCCCCAATCACACCCAACCCGATGGGATTTGACTTCCGCCCCACGCTGACCACGAAACTAGCGACGGGCGGTATTTCGCCGGCGAAATGAGCAGGCCTCAAAGTGAGATCCCCTTCGACCCTCAACATGGCTAAATCATTGCTTCGTCGCACGGCGGCGACACGGGCGGGCAACAGTTGTCCATCGCTAAGTCGCACACGAATCGGATCACCACTCAATTCACTTCGCTTGGTCAGAATGAAGCCATCCTCAGCGACAATCGTTCCCAACGCGACAGGCCGATCACCACTGTAAACCTGCACGACCGATCCGGAAATTTTCTCCGTCACTGGTCGAACCAGATTCATCATCGACGCATTGTCACGCCGTGGAAGCGGCTCGAATTGAGCAAGTAACGTCTGCCCCTCGGTTGCCAAAATCATGGCGATGAAAACGAAGGGAAGCTTTTTTGCATAAGATCGCATGCTACTGTTCACCATCTTGCACCAAACCGAATCTGAACTTTCGTGAATTCTCTGCTTACTGTTACTCGCCTCGCCCGATCACCACTCGAAAGAACACGGGGCGTCCGTCACGCTGCCCACGCACTCGAACATTTTCACCAGGCATTGTCTCTGCAACGGCCTCTTTCAGCGATTGAAAATCTGTAATCTTCCGATCACCAAACTCTTTGATGATATCGCCCTCCTGGATACCAGCCTTCTTTGCGGCTGAACTGGGACGAACGACATCAATCACTGCCTCCTCAACTTGAGAGTTCCCTTGTACGCCGAGGACAGGCCGGAAACCGGGTAGCGTTCCCCAGGAATCTCCAGCGACCAACCGGTCCCATGAATTGGCGTAATTATCGATCGGAATATGCAAATTTTCTTCAACATCATTCCCAATGCGGCTATGGATCGCAATCAATTTACCTGACAAATCGAACAACGGACCGCCACTATCACCCCCAATCAAAGCACAGTCAGTCCGCAATGCGGATCGATTGACGCGAGCGATCCGGCCGACGCGGGTCACAACGCCTCTTGTCTGATCGAATCCACTGGGATGGCCAGTCGCGATACACCACATACCTCGGGCTAGTTTGCTACTGTCGCCTAGCGTTGCGTGGGGCCAGTCCGCTCCCTCATTTTGGCCTGGGGTGATCTGCAACATGCCCGCGTCAACGTTCTTGTTCAAACCGAGTGTCATCGCTTTTAAACGACGGCCATTCGCCAAAATCACAGTCGCTGGCTTGTTGGGTCTCATCGCCACATGAGCAGCGGTCAACACCTTGCCGCCACCGTCGATGATCACGCCACAACCCTGGGCCTGCCCAATTTTGATGCTAACAGTGCACAGTTCCGCCGCCGCTGAAATTTTCCCAAATTGCTGCTCCAGCGATCGAAGCTGTTCAAGAGATTTCGGCACTGTTCCCGCAGCAAGAATGCTCTGAAGACCTTCAGGAACAGGGAGTTTCGTCTCAGACGAGTCATCGCCTCTGGTCGGAGCAACTGCTGTCGACTGAGCGTTGAGCGGAGGGCCGAACGCTCCAAACCCCAAAGTAAGAAAAACAATTGCCGCAGCAATTGATTGCGGTTTGCCGACGACGGAAGGTTTCGTTATGTAGTAATGCAAAGCTGCCTCTAATCGCGACGCGGAGTTGGCGATCACGTACCAAATATGGGATTCACTCCCTATTATAGCCTCTATTCAAGATCCTTGAAAAAGTGATCTCTTCTAACAGGAAAACCACCGGAAATGAGCGATGTTTCGGATCAAACCATGATTTTCGGGTGCGGCTACTTAGGTCGCCGGATAGCACGGTTGGCAATCCGTGACGGAAATACGGTATGGGCAACCACGCGTCAGCGCGGAAAGCAGCGAGAACTTGCCAACGAAGGAATTCGGTCGATTGTGGCCGACTGGACAGATCGACGGACCCTCACGGATCTACCAGCCGTCAAACACTTCGTAATTTGCGTGAGTTACGACCGACGGAGCTCTCACAATCGCTATGAATCGCAGGTGGGTGGCCTACGGAACCTTCTGCACGCCATCAATCCCGCGACAAAGATCTGCTACATCAGCACAACCGGGGTCTATCACCAACAAGGTGGTTTGTGGGTTGACGAAGCGAGTCCAACGCGTCCAATTCGCGAGGGTGGACGTGCACACCTTATGGCAGAATCATTGTTGAACCAAATGCGGCCCAAGTCACCATGGACAATTTTGCGACTGTCTGGCATCTACGGGCCCGGTAGAATTCCCCGAGCGGCGGACGTGATTGCTGGCAGGCCAATCGCCTCACCGCAGCACGGTTTCTTGAACTTAATTCACGTCGATGATGCAGCGGCAGCGGTCTGTTCGGCTTTGCGAGAACACACGCAGCGTTTGTACGTCGTGAGTGATGATCAACCCGTCGTCCGCTCGCAATTTTACGAGGAAATTGCCCGCCAAACTGGCTCGCAAGGACCACAGTTTGTGACGCCAGCTACTGGTTCACCGGTAATGATGAGGTCGGAAAGTAACAAACGGGTCTGGAATCGCAGAATGAAGAGCGATCTGGTCTCCAAACTGCAGTTTCCAAGCTATCGACATGGATTGGCTGACATCCTGTCGCCTGGCAGGAACGGATGACGCCCAGAACTTGTTGGCGGGTCAAAACCTCGCTAGGCCGGTCTTGAGAGCTGTGGGCTACAGACTTGAACCCCTTCAGCGTACAATGCTCTATCCTTCACTCCCATTTTTTCAACAGATACCATGCTGACCCGTAAACCGATTTTCCCGGGAATTATCGAACTTAACTTCCAAGCAGGGGAAGTCCTCGGATGCAATGTCTACCTTGTCTACGATGGTGATGAGTGGATTTTGATCGACATCGGGTATGAAGAGACGGTCGAGGACTTTGTAGAAATCATACGCCAAGTCGATTTCCCATTTTCTCGATGCAAAACCCTGGTTGCCACACACGCGGATGTGGATCACATCCAGGGGCTCGCCAAGGCCAAGCAGTTACTGAAGACTTCGGTCACCGCTCACCCGAATGCAGTAGCCCCTCTCCAATCTGGCGATACGCTAATCACACTGGCCGAAATCGCGGCTCAGGATTTGAAGATGGCGATGCCTCCCGTTGAAATCGAGCACGAGGTCAGTGACGGAGACATCATCGAAGTCGGTTCTCTGAAAGTAGAGGTCTGGCACACTCCCGGGCACACAAACAGTCAATTAGCATTTCGAATCGGAGATGTCTTACTCAGCGGCGATAATATCTACCGTGATGGGTGCATCGGCGCCATCGACGCTCACCATGGAAGCGACATCAAAGCCTTTGTCTCATCACTCGAGCGAATCCGCGACAGTGATGTGAAATGGTTGGCCCCAAGTCATGGTCCAATCTTTGCGAACGATCGTGATTTTCTTGACGCCACTATTGAGAGGGTGCGCGGCTACCTGAAGATGGCCGACTTCGGTACGCTTGCCGAAAGCTGGCCGCTGATGGATGAGTGGGATGAAGAAGTCGCTGCTGGGAAGCTCCCGGACGGTTTGGCGTAGTGCCGTGTTTCGGGTTCAATTGACGTCCTTGAACCGGACCACACACTCAAAATCCACACATGCATGCCTCGAATAGGACTTCTTTCGAGAACGGCCGTTAACGCCTTCGATCAACCTGCAGCGAGGACCACTCGCGGAGCATCGTTTGCGGCATGAATCATGCTGTATTGATCGTACCAGTGGTAACGTTGCTAGGGACAATGACGAAACTAAATCCGTCATGCGTCAACCCAAGGCGGTTGAACGTGGCTTCCAACGCCCATTTTAGCGCCCTGCTGGACTACTTTCCTGCGGTCATTGTGCCGCTACAAGCAGTTTTTGATTAACATGGGAACTTTCAACATTGGAAGCTGATTTTCTGAATCCTGTGCAGTAAGCGTGAATTCGGCTAAAAAATCTCGCTCGCGCGACCCAACATCAGCTCGCTCCGTTACCGATCGTGACACATGCGACCGTTGAGATTCCTTATCTAGCCCTCAACAGCGTTTATGACCAGCAACTCTGCCAGATACTCAACGACCCCCACCAACCAAGCAGACTTATTTCTGGGGATCGATGTGGGTGGAACGAACATCAAGCTGGGGCTCGTCGATGCCTCAGGGATGGTGCATGCCAAGGATACATTGGCGACTCCTCATCTAGTGACGCCCGAACGAGTATTCAACGCAGCCATCACCTTTGCTGATCATGAATTATCTTCATTAGATAACGGCAAATTCAATTTGGCTGGGATTGGTGCAGCTGTTCCAGGCGTGCTTGATTCGCAAGAGTCAGTCCTGCGCGAAGTTGTGAACCTGCCCGAATGGAAGGGAAAACGCCTGCGGGAAATACTCGGCCAAGCACGAGATCTGCCGAACGCAGTCGTGAATGATGCAAATTCAGCAGCCTATGCCGAGCACGCTCTAAGATCTCTGGGCAACAAATCGCTTGCACTTGTGACGCTCGGAACCGGCATCGGCTGCGGGTTGGTCATCAATGGTTCCCCTTACGGAGGTGATCATGGTTGCGCCGGCGAACTCGGGCACATCGCAATCAGATTTGGCAAGAACGCTCTTCCATGCACCTGTGGCAAGACAGGGCATCTTGAAGCTTATGCCGGGTCAAAAGGAGTTGTCACACAACTGCAGTCATTGGCTAGCACATCAAACACGTCAGAGATTACGTCATTACTAGCAACAGATAGCATCACGCCTCGAGACATTGCCGCACGCGCGCTGATCGGCTGTGAACTGTGCAACACCGTGATCGACCAAACCGCTGAGTATTTGGGTCAGGCAATTGGCCAGATGACACAGGTAATCGACCCAGCTGTTGTATTGCTGGGTGGAGCGATGACCTTCGGGGGCAGCCAATCCAAAGTAGGGCAACGATTTTTAGCAACCGTACAGAAGACGATTATCGCCACCACTCTTGAAGAAGTCGGTAGTCATTTGCAAGTCGAATTTGCTTCACTCGGTAATGATGCCGGTGTCATTGGAGCAGCCATGGTCGCACAACAGGTAATTGCATCGTGATCGAATTTCCCAATGAACGAATCCCTTGTCTCGTTTTCAATCGTGCATCCGACGCCAGTGTCGCAGCCGCGAGAGAGATCGCAGAACTGATACGGGAGAAAGCAGCACAAGGACAGATGTGTGTCCTCGGACTGGTTGCTGGCTCTTCGCCTGTCAATGTTTACGATGAACTGGTGCGAATGCACCGGAATGGCGAAATCTCTTTTGCCAATGTCATCACGTTCAATCTTGACGAATATTTTCCGATGCAACCTTTCGAGTTGCAGAGCATCGCCCGATTCATGCACGAGCATCTTTTCGATCTCGTTGACATCCAACCCAGTAACGTGCACATCCCTGATGGAGCCATCCCAAAGGAGGATGTAGCCGAATACTGCCACCAGTACGAACAGTTGATTCGCGACTGTGGTGGTATCGACATCCAACTGCTCGGAATCAACCGTACCGGCCATATCGGATTGAATGAACCTGGCTCAGATCGAGCAACCAGAACGCGAATGATCACTCTGGACACGGTTACTCGAACTGATGCCGCCAGTGACTTTTTCGGTGCCGAAAATGTTCCTCGTTACGCGATCACCATGGGCGTGGGTACAATCTTGGAAGCGAAACGCATCATGCTGCTTGCGTTTGGTGAAGGCAAAGCCGATATCGTAGCCAAAACTGTCGAAGGCTACGCTAATACGACGATCCCGGCCACCTTTCTTCAAGACCACCCAGACACACGGTTTCTACTCGATGAGTCTGCTGCTTCAAGCCTGACTCGCTCCCAAGCACCCTGGCTTCTGGGTGAGGTCAATTGGGATTCCGAGACGATCAGACGAGCTGTAATCGATCTATCACAGGAACTGGGCAAAGCTGTTCTCAAGCTCACCGATGCCGACTACAACGAGCAGGGATTGCAGGACTTGCTGGCAGCTCATGGAAATGCCTACGACATAAATCTGCGAGTCTTTCGCCACATGCAGTCGACAATCACCGGGTGGCCTGGTGGCAAACCAGAACATGCTAAACAAGTGGGTGATCGCCCGGGACATCGTGACGACATCTTTCCAAAACGCATCATCGTGTTCTCGCCACATCCAGACGATGATGTCATTTCGATGGGTGGAACGTTGATCCGCCTGGTTGAACAGGGACATGAGGTCCACATTGCTTATCAAACTTCAGGGAACATTGCAGTCTTTGATGAAGACGCGATTCGGTTTGCCGAGTTCGTCGAAGAGTTTTGCTGCGAATTTCAGATCCAAGCCTCCGGTTTGGCAGAGCTGGAATCCCACATCGATGAGGTTCTGCGGAAGAAACAACCGGGGCAAGTCGACAGCGACCAGGTCCAGCGAATCAAAGGTTTAATCCGACGTGGTGAAGCACGTGAAGGCGCACGCTGTTGTGGGGTCAAGGACGAACACCTGCATTTCCTTGACCTACCGTTCTACCAGACTGGCCGCGTTAAAAAGAGTCCGATATCGTCCGCTGATATCAACATTACATTGGAACTGCTTCGCGAAGTCCAACCCCACCAGATCTACGCTGCAGGCGACCTGTCTGATCCGCATGGAACGCACCGCACGTGTCTGTCAGCCATCCTGCAAGCCTGCAAGCAGTGCGAACAGGATTCTTGGTACGAGAGCTGCGCGATATGGCTATACCGTGGGGCTTGGCAAGAATGGCCCCCTCACCAGATCGAAATGGCGGTTCCACTGAGCCCAATGGAAGTAGCAAGAAAGCGAGCTGCGATCTTCAAACACGAATCTCAAAAAGACCGTGCACTGTTCCCCGGATCCGACGTACGGGAATTCTGGCAACGAGCCGAACAACGCAACGCTGATACAGCAAGAAGATACGATGAAATCGGCCTCGCTGAGTATGCTGCAATCGAAGGCTTTGTCCGCTGGGATGGACAATCTGGTATCGAGCTTTAGAGTTACATGCATTCGGCAGCACCAAGCAAAACAGAATGCGATTACCAATCAGAAGGATCTCTTGATGAAGTCTCTCACCCGACGCATTACCCTGAAATTACTTGCTCTCGGAGGAGCGTGCTTGGGCCTATCACGAACGGTACGTGGTGACGACCAAGCGTTGACCAGCGACACCGATCCGCTCGCGAATTCTCCGGAACTCAACACTACTGTCTCGTGGTCCAGAACTCATGATCGGGTCTGGCTGAATCCCCGGATTTGGGCAAATCCGATGGAAGACTGGCGAATACGTGACGGAGCGGCAGAGTGCCAAACCACGGGGGGAAATCGTAATCTGCATCTCATCACGCACCAATGGACCAATCCAACTGGTTCAGCTGACATGCGTGTCTCACTTCAGAAAATAGGTGGCCAACGAAAAGACGCAGGTGCAGGTTTTCGCATCGGCACCAAAAGCGAACTGAACGAATATCGCAGCAACTGCTTTGCAAACGGTGGAATCAATGCGGGAGTGCTGGAGGGAAAACTCGTACTAGGTCGCAATGCAGGCAGCAAATCTATCGATCTTGGGAATGAAACCACGCTCAGACTGACAGCTCGTGGACTGGGTGCTCAAGTTGAACTCACCCTCATTGCTGAAACACCCTCAGGAAAGCTACTTGATCAACTGACCGCAAAAGTTCAGTCCAAAGCAGTGCTTGGAAACGTTTCGCTGGTCAATAATTTCGACGCCAAACTGAAAAAAGGCCAAGGTGGACGATACCGCTTCAAGGATTGGTCAGTCACAGGAAACGCGTTTACGATTCAGGAATCACGGCAGTTCGGTCCGATCCTATGGTCAATGTATTCCTTAAGTGACTCACGTAGCGATGAAGGTTTCGTACTGAAGATCAGTGCTCTCACCGGACCGCTGGGAAAGCAGGATAATCAGAACATCGAATTGCAGGTCAAGGTCGATGGCGATTGGAAATCGCTTGGTCAGGCAGCGCTAGACACCGATGCATGGACCGCGACATTCCGAATTCCCAATTGGAACGAGAAGGCTGCCACCCCATACCGATTGCTGTACCGAGAGCTGAAGACAGACGGGACCGAGGAAGAGTCAAACTGGAGTGGCACGATCAAAGCCAATCCAGCAGGCAGACCATTGAGAATAGGAGCACTGACATGCCAAAACCACTACGGATTCCCATATGAACCCGTGGCTGAAAACATTGTCAGGCTTGACCCAGATCTGATTTACTTTTCCGGTGATCAACTCTACGAAAGCCATGGCGGCTATGGATTGATTCGTGATCCAGCTGAGCCCGCTATCCTGAACTATCTGCGAAAGTACTACATGTTTGGATGGTCGTTCAGGGAGGCGATGCGTGACCGACCCACCATCTGCATTGCAGATGACCATGATGTTTTCCAAGGTAACATCTGGGGGGAAGACGGAGCCCCAATGGATGTCCAAACTGGCGGTGCCTCATCCAATGGCGGATACAGAGAACCAGCCCGTATGGTCAACGTTGTACACAAGACAAACACGGCACATCATCCGGATTTCCATGACCCCACACCTGTTCAGCAAGGCATCAGCGTGTACTACGGTGACATGGTGTATGGCGATGTGGGCTTTGCTATCCTCGGCGACCGGCAATTCAAAAGTGGCCCCCAGCATGTTGATACCGGAAGTGGTCGCGCTGATCATGTCAAAGACCAAAACTTCCAAACATCTGTGTTAGACAAACAAGGCCTTCATTTGCTTGGCTCGCGCCAAGAATCATTCTTGAAAGAGTGGGGAAAAGACTGGCGTGGTCACAAAATGAAGATTCTGCTGAGCCAGACCGTATTCGCAGGAGTGGCAACCCACCACGGAAAATATGATGGTTATCTGAAAGCTGACCTCGACTCGGGAGGCTGGCCGCAAACACCACGGAATCGTGCTATTGATATCCTTCGCGAATCCAAGGCCCTGCATATCAATGGAGACCAACACCTGACCACATTGTCGCAATATGGAGTCGATAAACAGCGTGACAGCATGTGGTCATTTTGCACGCCAGCTATCGCCGCAGGCTACCCCCGTTGGTGGCGACCGGATGAGGTGGGCATGCCGCACCAAAAACGCCCCACCCATGGATTAGAAAATACCGGTGAATACCTCGACGGTTTCGGAAACATGATTTACGTTTACGCCGTTGGGAACCCCGAGGTAGGTACAAAGAAAAATCGCTACGAGAAGGCTCATCAAAAGGGCAGTGGCTTTGGGGTTGTAACGGTTGACACCGACGAAAAAACCTACCAGATCGACTGTTTTCGCTTCCTGATCGATGCCGGGGATGGAAAACCTGAAAATCAATTTACTGGCTGGCCGGTGACCATCCGCCAACAGGAAAATGCTGGAGACAACATCATCGGATGAATAAGACCTTGAGTACATACACGCAATATTTTCACGCTACAGGCACGTTGCAGAACGACTTTGACGTTAGATTTATCAAATGACAATCACGAGTCATGTTATCGTTCTGCTGGCGAAGCTTTTCAGTGGATTCACTGTGCGTTGGGTTGATTGCCAACCGGACACCTGCCAACGAATCTACTTTGCCAATCACACAAGCCACCTCGATGCCGTAGTGCTGTGGTCAGCACTGCCGCGTGAACTTCGCAGAATCACGCGTCCTGTTGCTGCCAAGGACTACTGGTCGAAAGGTTGGCTCAAGCCCCACATGGCTGAAAGCTTCAATGCCCTGCTTGTGGATCGCAAGGAGATCAAAGTCCACAAGAGTCCCATCGATATCATGCTCCAGCAAATGGGTGATGTGTATTCACTGATCATGTTCCCTGAGGGTGGCAGATCTGCTGGTGATGATGAGATGGGGAAATTCAAGAGTGGATTATTCTACATGGCGAAGAAGCGGCCTGACCTGGAATTGGTCCCCGTATACATTGACAACGTCAATCGAATCCTTCCCCGCGGAGAAGTCCTTCCGGTTCCCTTGCTCAGCTGCATCACGATTGGATCACCAATCTTTCTGGAGACAGGTGAGCCGAAGAATGCTTTTCTTGCTCGAGCGCGGCAAGCTGTTCAGCAATTAAAAGAGTGCTGATCAAACGAGCTGTGGCTGCTCCGTATAAATTTTCAGCAACTGACTCTGAACTTTCACGGCCCGCAACAGAATCCACAATTGCTCTTCACTGAACTCGACTCGGCTATCTGAGTGCAAGCGTTCCAGCTCAATAGCGACAGCAGCATGTTGATCCGAAGCTGCTTCGAGCCGGAATGTCGCATTACGCCATTCAGCGTACAACGCATCATCATCCGTCAAGAGACGCTCATCATTGCTTCGAGCAAGAATCATCAAAGTCAGGCGAGCGACTTCAACAGGAGTAAAATCCGGTCGCAAACCGGCAATACGCTCAGCGAGGTGGGTGCCAGGTCATAGTTTGAAAAGCAGTGGGCTGGCTGTAACTACGTTCATGGATCAAATACAGATTCGATTCCAGACAACTAAACACGCAAACCAGTCATATCTGTCATGCCCACTCATGCCATGTAAATCGCACACAGAAACTTAACCGGTTATTAGACCGTAGGTCATGAAAAACAACGAAGCAATAAATCATTCAATATTGCTGTGGCCCCATGTTTCAGCAACAAAACCAGCCTACAAAAGCCAGTCAGTTCTAAAGCAACGACCGTCGTAAGCCCCATCCCAACAAGAGTGAAGGAACACTCAACTCAGCACCACTCACACCCGGAATGTTTCTCAGTGACGGGTGTAAACGGCAGCGTCAAAACACGAACAACCTGAATCATTCAACCTCGTTGTCACCACGTTTACTCGCCTTCAGACTCACAAGGTATGCCACGAGGTCCCTCAATTCGCGTTTGGACATCAGCTTGGTCAGGTCAGCTGGCATGGATGAAATCCCCTTGCGTCTCGCTACGACCTCATCAAGTAAAATGCGAACTTGGCCGCCATCATTTTGAACCAGTTCAACGAACTCCTCGTTCTCAGACTTTACGATGCCAGTAAAAACCTGACCAAGATCGTTGGCAATCACAGCAGTTTCGAAATTTTTGGCAATTTGGGCATCGGGCAAACAAATCGACTCCAACAAGTACCTTGCGTCTTTTTGCCCTCCGATGTGGGTGAGTTCCGGTCCCACTGCACCTCCCGCCCGATCAACCTTATGGCATCGCAAACACGACAGTTTTGTATTCTCAAAGAAACTTATTCGCCCTTTTTTCGAATCTCCTCCCTCCAATGCCACCAGCCATGGCGCCAATGGATCCTGTTCTGCCGAGGCTTTGGTGTATTCCTTCAAAGCAGATTGCAAGTCAGGACCCACTTTTCCATCCGCAGCTTCAATCACATTCAGTTGAACATCCGGTGAAAGAGTGCCGTCCAAGTAAGACCTGGCCCCGCCTTCAATTGTCGCCACAGCATCGGGATCACCACTTTCGGCCAAAATATCCCAAGCTAATTGCCTCACTTTCAGATTCCTGCTTTCGGTAGCCTGAATGAAACGTGGCAGTGAAGCTTCTGAATCGTGTTGTGCCAGCACCTTCAATGCTTCAGGCAGTAACACGGTAACGGGCTTCAATTTAACTTGCTTTGCCAAGGCAACAGCACTCTTCGGATTCAAGCGATTCAGGGCAGCCAAGGAGACAGCACGTGTCGCGGGTGATAGGCTTGGATTGGTAACCCGATCCACCAAGACCGGCGCAATTTCTGAAATCCCTAGTTTCGAAGCAACCTCGATCGCCATTTCACGGACTGACTCAGGTGCTGTAATCAGGGAATCGACATGAGACTCGAGGGCTTTCTTTGCGACCAACACGTCACGCTTCGCCAGCGGGCGGTGGGCATTCAGAACGCGATCGCGTGGGTCGGGTAGTGCCCATTGTCCCAGCATCTCCAAAGCTTCAACCCGCATTGCTAGGAACGCTGATTCGCGGCTCGCGAAAGCTGCCAATTTCGCCGCAGACTCGGCTGTCCCAAGTCGGTAGTTGGCATTCAATATCCGACGCAGCAACTCCTTTGATCCATCAGAAGTACCCACCATGTCTGCCAACGCATTCATAGCCGATGGGATCGGTGCATCGTGAATGGCCCTAGCGGCCTCCATCGCCACCAAATCACTTTCATCATCGAGAAACAAGGAAGTTTCCTTCATTTTCAGCCGCCTCAATGCCACCACAGCAGCACGGCGGACTGATTCGCTGGGGTGTTTGCGCAAAGCTGCGATTTTCGTTGGATCGGACAGGCTCACCAAATACATCACCCCAGCATGTCGCAGAGCAGCATCCTTGTTCTCTGCAGACGCCAACCGTCCCACGATTTGCGGAAATGCATCAACATTCTTTAACTGAGCGAGAGCCAAGATTGAAAAATATTGAACACGTGATGAGGGATCACTCAATAGCTCTCGCAGACGTGCAACTGCTCCGGAATCCAGACGCTCCCCTGCAACTTTGGCTGCAGCAGCTCGCAAGACATCATCTGTATCCTGCAGAAGCGGACGCAATTTTTCCAACGATGCTTCGCGGACTTCAGGATCCTTTCTAAGAATCTGATCGGCACCCCACAGGGCGTGCAAACGCCCCACCGAAGCGAATTCTGAATTGATCGCCAAAGCGAGTAACGTATCCAACTCGTGACGTCGAGCCAGTTCCCACTGGGACTCGAAACGGATTCGGCGATCAGGATGGGCAAGATAGTCAGTGAGTGCTTCAATCGTATGCCTGGACCAGTCTGATCCAAGCAACCGCTGCACTTCTTTCACGATCGGAGTATCGCGATGACTGGGATCCGTTACACGGTACATACGTCCTTTGCCCAACCCGTCCCAGCCGTCAACCCAATCGCTGATGTAGAGAGCTCCATCGGGCCCAAACGCGAGATCCGTCGCCAAGACTGACCAGATAGGATCACTATCACTCGCAAGGCGATAGCAGGCACCTTTCGGCTCCAGCGTAAAGCTACGAATCCCACTATTCGCAGGACCGCCGCGAAAATCACAAATGAGAAAATTATCTTTCAGTGCATCACCAAAACCGGTGCCCGGATAAAAAGCCAAGCCACTGGGCCCATCAGTCAAATTCACAATGGGAGGAACAATATACGCGGGTTGTTCCTCATGAAGCGGTTCCCAAATTCGGTCCCGGTTGAAAGGACCCCTGTCAGGCAAATACTGATAGTGCATGCGCCAACCCGAATCTCCACCTTCGAGGATATGCACCACCCGAGCCTGATCCCCACTATCACTGTTGTTGTCGACAGAAAATAAATCCCCAACATCGTTAAATGCAAGTTCCTGAGGATTTCGGAGACCAGTGGCAAACACCTCAAGCCCAGATCCATCCAACTCACAACGAAATACAGCTCCTGATTCAGGGTCAGCTAATACCCGCCCGTCATCGGTTGTGACGTGATATCCACGGTCACCGATACTGAAATACAAACGACCATCAGGTCCTAAAATAAGACCATGCATATCATGACCGCGAAATGCGACACGGACTCCGTAGCCGTCTGACAAAACGACTCTCTCATCCGCAATCCCATTGTCATCCTTATCGATCA
Organism: Rubripirellula sp.; assembly: GCA_051010795.1. GTDB lineage: Bacteria > Planctomycetota > Planctomycetia > Pirellulales > Pirellulaceae > Rubripirellula. The sequence continues at coordinate 4,537 of JBPCVE010000147.1, read as the reverse complement.
ACTTCCAAAGCTTCGGGATGCAGGTGTAGTAGATATCGGATCCCCGAACCAGAATTCCCGCACCGGTTCCCTCCTCGAGCCGATTAAATCCATTCGCCAAGACATAACTGGAATCAGCTTTTCCATCACCATCTGAATCCTCGAGGCGACGTACTCGATCATCATGTTGTGCGTACGTGACAGCCGCGTCACCCAGTAATCGTTTGTGATAGTCGATACGATCTTGCACCGTTTGTGCAGCTAAGTCTGCTTTCACCCACTCGTCGTCATGAGCGCGATTATCTGTCACTCCCCGATTCTGGCGAAATGTCTCACAAACATAGACACGGCCACGGTTATCGATATCAAACGCAACAACGTTGGCAAGATCAGGTTCAGCCGCATACAGCTGAATCTCCCAATCCGTCGGGATTCGAATCCCTGCCATCGACTCAACACCCTCCGAGGAAGCCTCCGCAACATCTGGCTCGAGGGGCTCAGACTGTCTGAATTCTTCAGCTTGGGCCGCCAACCCACCACAAAGCATCACCACACAAATACCCCCCAAAATAAAACTCGATTTTGTGTCCCGCAAAAGATTTCCTTTTATTTTCATCTGTTATTCGAGTCGTATTCCAAGTTGCGCGTCGTGATTTGTACGATACCGTCAGTCCATTTGGTTCGAGAACCCCAAAGGTTCGCCTTCGACCAAAACAACCAGCTCCAGCCTTGCAAACCAGTCAGGGCCATGCCAAGACAGGAACTTAGCCACTGATCGCCGTGAAAGGACGATTTGTGCGCGGTCATAACCGAACGGTTTGGTCGAAAATCGACTAAGATTAACGGACGAGGGGTCCCCAGAATAAACTGCAGGCGACCTTGATGGCAATGATAAATCTGACATCCGAATTGGCTGATTCGAACTTGCTCGGCCTCTGAAACTTCTCCGTTTCCAGTACTCCTTTCATAATCACGGGCAACCACTTTCCTGATGGATAATTCGCCGCAACCAAACTCGGACGAAGGCAACCCAAACCCGCCCCGGACGAATCCGACACAGGAACCCAGTCCTGTTGGCACAGAGGTTAGCGAGGAGATGCCGGCAGACCAGAACGTCAATGATGATGTTCCAGTCATGGCTCGGGTTGTCGATGACACACCCGACCGGATTGGTTCACCATTCGCGGCTGCCCCCAGTGGGAAAAAAACACAACAACCACCCGCAGTTGCTTTGCACGACTTAGGGCCTCTCCAGTACACAGCGATTGGCGGAGTTGTCGCGGCTACCATGCTGCTGGGATTCGCAATCATTGCCTTGGCGTGGTTTCCGCCCGGTGGTTGCGTCATTGCCGCACTTGGATGTGCGACTGCAACCCTCGGACTTCATTCCAAATTCAAACGCATCACCACAGGTATGTTAGTCACACATGCTTGTCTATTTGTTGCGTGCTTCATTACCGCAAGTACATGATCTCAAACTTCGCACCATCGAAAACCGTCTTGATCATCGCCTCCTCAGTGTGGTTGATTTTCTCGTCCGCTCCCAGAACTGCCCGATCTGGTGCACCTCCACAGAATGAGGCAGCTCAGCAGGCTCCGACACAGCATGCAGCGGTACAGAGCCCATCAAGCAACCCTGTTCTGAAATTCCTCAGCTACAACATTCACCACGCAGCGGGAACAGATGGAAAACTGGACCTCAATCGCATCGCGGAAGTGATTCAATCCGTGAACCCTGATGTCGTGTCCCTTCAAGAAGTTGATCAACGCGCTCGTCGAAGTGGCTCCATGGATCAACCCTCTGAGCTTGGCAAACTCACTGGCATGGAAGTTCTGTTTGCAGAGAACATCCCCCTTCAAGGCGGATCCTATGGCAATGCGATCCTGAGCCGATTTGAGATCAAATCACAGAACCACGCGTTGCTTCCCAACCACGGCCAGGGTGAACAGCGAGGCTTGCTAAGCTCAACATTGCTTTGGCAAGGCACGGTTAAACAAACAAATAAATTCAACTTCACTGCAACTCATTTTGACCATCGATCTAATGACTCCGAGCGCGTCGCCTCCGCTCTCCAAGTCAATGAGCTAGCAATTTCAGATCCCAACACACCAAGTATCATCGCGGGCGACTTCAACGATGTCCGTGGCAGCAAGACACTGAAGATTCTGCAAGAAAAATGGAGCATTGCGGGTCCAGAACTGCCAACCGTTCCAGTGGCAAAACCGAAGCGACAAATTGACTTCATTCTTTACAGACCCCGAGACCGGTGGACAGTACTCAAGACCGAGGTTCTCAAGGAATCAGTTGCCTCGGACCACCGAGCCATTCTTTCTGTCTTACGACTCAATACGCCGACCAAAACCGCAATCAAGGATCCGGCACAAGAAACAGAGAAAAACAGTACCGAGCAGGATAACAGCAGTGGTCTGTTAGAAAAGAGGCAGAATCAAGAGCGTGGAACACTGCTCCAGTCTCCCACACCTGACGGCCAAACACGAATTGCAACGACAGCAACCGAATGGGCAGCGAGAAAGAAGTCGATTCTCATTGCGATGCAGTCTGTAATGGGACAGTTGCCAGAATTCGGATCACTCAATCCTCCCGAAATGGAATTGGTCGCAGAGGTTGACTGTGGAAATTATGTGCGACGCAGGATTGTGTATCAGTCGCAACGAGGTAACAAAGTTCCTGCATTCCTGTGTGTTCCAAAAGCAGCACTGAAAAAAGATGCCACACCCTTTCCGGCTGTGCTTTGCCTTCACCCGACGGATAATACCGTTGGCAATGGAGTGGTCGTTGGCCTTGGCGGAAAACCAAATCGACAGTACGCGAGTGAACTGGCGTCCCGCGGCTATGTCACTCTAGCGCCTGCATATCCGCTACTGGCGGGCTATCAACCTGATGTAAAAGGACTGGGTTGGAAAAGCGGAACTCTTCTTGCTGTATGGGACAACATACGCGGAATCGATCTCCTCTGCTCACTACCGTTTGTGAGACGAGATGCGATCGGTGCGATCGGGCATTCACTAGGTGGCCACAATGCACTCTACACCGCTGCATTCGATGATCGGATTACGGCTGTGGTTTCCAGTTGTGGTTTTGATTCCTACCAGGATTACTACGGTGGTGACCAATCGAAATGGCTACCAGGCAAAGGTTGGACTCAATTACGCTACATGCCGGAACTCGCTAATTACCGACAGAGGCTGAACGAAATCCCATTCGACTTTGACGAGATTCTCGCCGCGATCGCACCGCGACCAATTCTCGTAGTCGCTCCGTTACATGACTCAAATTTCCAAGCTGGCAGTGTGCGGCGGTTAATGGAGAATGCGAGCACTGTTTATGCTCTGCATGAAGCAGTGAATGGCTTGACTCTCCTACAACCTGACTGCGGCCACGACTTCCCAACTCCGATGAGGGACAAGGCCTATCAGTTATTTGATCAAGCATTGAAACAACCCTGACGGGTGTGGCAACCAACCGAAGCTGGAATACCACCAACGGAAATCATTTTTCCATCGCCGTCGCGGCGGACTTGCTTCGGAAACCAAACCATTTCGGAAATTCGCGATTTACTTGCCTTTAGCTTGTTGGGACTCGCAATCCACAACTCGAACAGCGAGAATAAGCCGGTCAGACTTCCTCAATATTCAATTCACAACCTAGAGAAAATGAACTCCATGATTGTTTTCAATCGTCGTAATTTCATGGCCGGCACACTTGCAACCGGCCTCACAAGCAGCCTCGCGGCAACGAAACTGCGAGCAGCAAACGCTAACGACGAAGTGAATTTGGGCTTTATCAGTTGCGGGGGTCGCGCTGGTCAGCTGATGGGAAAATTCAGCAAAGTCGACGGTATCAATATTGCTGGATTGTGTGACGTGGACGAAAAACGACTTGGATTGGCCCAACAAAAATACCCGAAGGCGCAAGGCTGGACAGACCTTCGCGACCTGATTGCATCAGATTCAATCGATGTCGTTGTCGTAGCCACCTGCAACCACTGGCACTGCCTTGCCGCGATCTGGGCAATGCAAGCTGGAAAAGATGTATATGTGGAGAAGCCGTTGTCACATAGTCAGTGGGAAGGAAGGCAAACGGTGGCTGCTGCACGTAAGTACAATCGCATCTGCCAAATTGGTACTCAGCAGCGATCTGATCCCATGCAGGCAGAAATCAAGAAATTTTTACATGAAGAAAAGGCCCTCGGTGAAATCAACGCCACACGTGTCAATCGCTACGGAGTTCGCCCTTCGATCGGAAAACGTGATAAGCCCCTCGCCATCGACAAGAATGTCGCTTACGACCTGTGGCTCGGCCCGGCCCAAGATGAACCGATCTTCCGTGAAAAACTGCACTACGACTGGCACTGGGATTGGAACACTGGCTCAGGTGAGATGGGCAACTGGGGCGTGCATGTCCTCGATGATGTCCGTAACAATGTCTTCCAAGACTCGGTGGCGCTACCAAAGCGAATCTTGGGTGGAGGTGGTCGCGTCGCGCTCAACGACGCAGGGCAAACGCCGAATGTGCACTTTGCATTTTTTGATACAG
>JBPCVE010000146.1:0-9880 GCA_051010795.1 Rubripirellula sp. | reverse complement strand
GAAATGATTAACGGAGAAAAGTCATAATGTGGGAATTTCTAGCCGGCAATTTACCGCACCTCACCGCGGCGTTGAATTTGACAGCCACTATTCTCCTGCTGATGGGATTGATCAGTATCAAACGGGGTAGAGCACGACGTCATAAGACCTTGATGCTTTCGGCCTTGGGAGTTAGCGCAGTCTTCTTATTGATGTACTTGCTGCACAAAGTTTCGCTTTACATGACGATCGGTGAATTCAATAACACGTTCCCCACCGATCCTGATGTGGCACCAGATGCAGCGCGCTACACGTATTATGGGATTTTGATCACGCACCTGATGCTAGCAATCATTGTGCCCGTTCTTGCACTGCGTGCGATCTTCTTGGCGATGAAGGGGCGAATTGCCGAGCACAAGAGATTAGTGCGTTTCGCATTTCCTGCATGGATGTATGTTTCGGTCACCGGTGTGCTTGTTTATTTGATGCTGTATCAGTTTTACGGCTAACTCGGCAGTAATTTTTGATTTCGACTCAAGTTTCTGACACTTATTGCCGGAATCCGCCTTCCCCCCCATTCTCGTGATTTCCTAATCTCCGTCGTAGTCTTCTACCTGACTCGATGGAGCGAATACGGTTGAACGGGTTGTTTTTCATTCGATTAGTTCTTTGCATGTTTCTAACCGGAAACGCGTGCGGGCTAGCGCAGAGCGTTTCGATAGGTCCGGATTCTGGAGCACAGCAGGACATCGCGAGCGGACAGGCTCCAACAATCTTTTCCAAGAGCGGCAGTTCCCTGCCCATTCTGGAAAACACGCCCTTAGAAGGGTTGGGTGGCGGACCTGAGTCGTGGACCAGTCCCGAGGGGCTTAGCAGTAGTCTTCAGGTATTGTTGCTGCTGACGGTGTTGAGTTTGGCACCTGCTGTTCTGTTAATGACCACCTGTTATGTCCGAATCATCATTGTGCTGGGGTTGCTGAGGCAAGCCATTGGACTGCAGTCATTACCTCCAAGCCAAGTGATGACAAGCATTGCGCTGTTCATGACCTTGTTTGTGATGTCGCCAGTGTGGTCGCGTGTTTACAACGACGCGATCAAGCCTTACACGGATCCCGAAGTATCGATGACGATGGAGGAAGCCTACGAGGCTGGCTCGATACCGATTCGCGAATTCATGTCTCGCCAGATCGACGTTGCGGGCAACCACGATGATGTGCATCTCTTTTATCAATACATGGATCCAGATGCACCGTTGCCAAGTAGTTTTGAAGATGTGCCTCTCAGAGTGTTGCTTCCTGCTTATATCTTGAGCGAACTGAAGACAGCATTTTTGATGGGCTTTCAGATTTACCTTCCCTTTCTGATTGTTGATCTTGTGGTGGCGAGCGTCACGATTTCGATGGGCATGTTGATGTTGCCACCGCAGGTTATTTCCCTGCCTTTCAAATTGCTGCTCTTTGTTCTGGTCGATGGGTGGCGATTGGTAGTGCAGATGTTGATGGATAGCTTTGGGACCATGCTTTGACGGAGTGTAAAAATTGATGGATGCTGCAACAGCAGTTGATTTATGTCGCGAAACCCTAATGTCAGCAGTGATCATTGCCGCGCCAGTTCTATTGGTTGGCATGGCTGCAGGTTTATTGGTTGGATTGATGCAGGCCTTGACTCAAGTGCAGGATCAGACGGTCGCATTTGTCCCGAAGATTTTGGCGATGGCGGCTGTGCTTGTTGCTTGCCTTCCATGGTTGCTGACAAGAATGGTCGATTTCACGAGAGTTGTTTTTGAGAATGCGGGCTCACCCTGATGGAGATATTGACCAATTGGTTGATGGAGCATCTTGTCTTGGGCGTTTTGGTCATGACACGGATGAGTACGTTGTTGATGTCGATGCCATCGGTGGGTGTGGGTGTTCCAAAACGTGTTCGTGCGTTCTTGGCGATCACCTTGACTGCCTTAGTGCTCCCTCCCGTGGCGAGTGCCACACCGATTCAGGATCTGCCGCAAATCGACAACCTGGTTGAGCTGGCAATTGCAATCGCCAGAGAGGGGTTGATCGGTTTGTTGATCGGCGCCACCGTACAGTTGATTATCACGGGACTACAGATGGGCGGCGAGATGATTACCAGTACGGGGGGAATGCAGTTGGGTGATGCCGTTGATCCCACTACATCCAGCAGCATGCCATCAGTCGCTCGTCTAGTCGGTTTGTTAGTAACCGCTGTGATGCTACTTGTGGGTGGTCACCGAATTTTGTTGGGTGTGTTGCTTGAAAGTTTTCATGCGGTGCCGGCTGGGAACGTGGTGTTCCATGATTCGATGATGGATTTGGTTGTGGGCCAATTGTCCGCAGGGATGGCATCGGGAGTACGGATTGCAGCGCCGGTCATCGCTGCTTTGCTGCTAAGCAACCTGGTCACTGGACTGATCAGTCGCACGTTACCGCAGATTAATGTGCTGGCGATTGGATTGAGTATCAATGCGTTGGCAATGCTGGTGATCTTGAGTTTGACCATCGGATCTGTCGGCCTCGTCTTTCAAAGTGAGTTGGCGATGGTAGCTGAAAAATTAAGTCGTCTTTGGTAGCCATGAATCGAGCTAGGAGCTAATCGAAAATGGCTGATTCCAGTGGCGATAAAAAGCATTCAGCAAGCGAACGGCGAAGACGTCAGGCACGTGAAGAGGGGCAGGTCGTTCGCAGTCAGGATTTAACGTCCGCTGGTATGTTGCTGGCGGCTGTTGGAACCTTGTGGATGTTTGGGCCACCCGCGGCTGAGCATCTGGCAGCGGCTCTTGTGGATGCGCTATCAATAACACGCATCGAGTCACTTGAAACAAACGACGCAGCGAATTGGCTGCTGGGGTATGCAGGTCGTCTTGCTTTGGCAACTGTCCCACTTTTGCTCGCGATGCTGGTAGCTGGCGTGCTCGTTAATGTGACTCAGACTGGTGTTGTTTTCAGCACTAAGAAAATTGTTCCCAAACTGAGTCACATCAGTCCACTTTCCGGAGTGAAGAAAATTGTTTCACTTCAAGGTGTCGCGAGATTGGGATTTGGACTTTTCAAGGTTGCTGTGATCGCGGTTGTTGCCTTCTTTGCCTTTGCCTATCACGGCGACGCTATTTTGCAAATGGGTGAATTGAGTGTCCCGCAGATAGCATCCTCATTGTTTAGCTGCTTGATTGGAACCTGCGTTTGGATTGGTATGGCATTGTTCGTGTTGGCAATTCTTGAATTTGCATTTCAAAAGTGGAAGCATGAACAGGATCTGATGATGACAGATCAGGAAGTTCGTGATGAGCTGAAAGAAACGGAAGGTGATCCACAGGTCACTGCCCGAAGAAGAATGGTGCAGCGACAGATGATGATGCAACGCGCTGAAAGTAAAGTGCCAAACGCAGATGTGGTGGTCAGTAATCCGACAGAATTGGCAATTGCGATTCAATACGATCCCTTGACGATGCCTGCGCCAATCGTCGTCGCCAAAGGGGCAGGGGTGTTGGCTCAGAAAATCAGGCGTTTGGCATTGGAGAACGGAATTCCGGTGGTTGAACGCAAACCATTAGCGCAGGTGCTGTACAAAACGGTGGAGGTGGGTGATGTGATACCTGCTGATCACTATCAGGCGGTAGCCGAAGTGCTTCGATATGTGTATCAGTTGCAGGGAAAAGAGATTCCGAAGGCTGCTGCCTGACCCCTGTAGCATGAGGTTTTGAGTGCTGAAGAGGGGGGAAGGATGAGTTTGGTGGGATTCTGCTTCGCAAAGCCTCGCACTTCCTGTTCGAAGTGCCGCGCAATGATTCAGAGGATTTTCGAGAACTGGCTTAGATTGCAGTTCAAAAAAAACGAGGAACCGTTGACGTTCACAGGGTCTCTTGCCTAACATGTTGGGATGTGCAACCAAACTCTCAATCTGCTGCTCCTACTAACCGAGCGCCAAACAGGCGGATGATGAGGGTTTGGATAGACCGCTGAGATCTATCGCACGACAAAACAACAAACCCGAGTCGCCCAGCGACTCGGGTTTTTTTGTTCCTGTCGCTGGCTAACAAACAACTGTTCAAAGGTAACACCAGAAATGTCGCATCCGAATCCGGCCTATGCAGCCAACAGCGATGAAACCGGTCAGTCCGAGCCACGAATGATTCGTATTTTCGACACTACTCTCCGCGATGGTGAGCAGTCACCTGGTGCGAGTATGAATCTTGCTGAAAAGCTGGAGGTGGCCCAGGTCTTGGCTGAGATGGGCGTCGACATCATCGAAGCTGGTTTTCCAATCGCATCACCCGGCGACTTTGAAGCAGTGAAGCAGATCGCCCAAACCGTCAGGGGATCAACGATTTGTGGTTTGGCGCGTTGCAGTGACAAAGATATCGATGCTGCGTGGGAGGCAGTCAAGTATGCACCCAGTTCACGCATTCATGTGTTCTTGGCGACCAGTGCGATTCACCGTGAGTTCAAGTTGAGGATGAGTCCGGATGAAATAATCGAGCGGGCCGTTGCTGGGGTAAAACGAGCCGTTGGCTATTGTGACGATGTCGAGTTTTCACCCGAGGATGCCTGTCGCACTGAGAATGACTTTCTGTGCCAGGTTGTTGAAGCAGCGATCGACGCTGGGGCCAAGACCGTAAATATTCCTGATACGGTTGGTTATGCGACACCAGGTGAAATTTATGATCGTTTCCGTATGTTGCAGGAACGCGTGCCGAATATCGGGAAAGCGGTTGTGAGTACGCATTGTCACGATGACCTGGGGATGGCTGTAAGCAACAGCATGGCCGCCGTTGCAGCGGGGGCGGGCCAGATTGAATGCACCATCAATGGAATCGGGGAAAGAGCGGGGAACGCGGCGCTGGAAGAGGTTGTGATGGCGATTCAGACAAGAAATGATTTCTACCGCTGTACGACGAATATCGATTCCAAACGATTGGTACCGGCAAGCCGCTTGGTGAGCAAAACCACCGGAATTCAAGTGCAGAGGAACAAGGCGATTGTCGGGAAGAATGCGTTTGCGCATGAATCGGGAATTCATCAAGATGGCATGCTGAAAGAACGCAGTACTTATGAGATCATGTCGCCTGAAGAGGTGGGGTTCTCCAAGACAGACCTGGTTCTCGGAAAGCACAGTGGCAGAGCGGCATTGGCTGACCGGGCTAAAACACTTGGGTTCACCCTGACAGGTGAGCAGTTGCAGGTTGTTTTTGAGCAGTTCAAGTCATTGGCTGATAAGAAGAAGGAAATCTATGATGGAGACATCATTGCATTGGTGCAGCAGCAAATCAGTGGTAGCGTGGACGAGCAATGGACGCTCGTGGACTATGTCGTGACCAGCGGAAAGTCACGTCAGCCTCGTGTTGAGCTGACCCTGTGCTGCGGTGATAAAGAAGCGACCGAGTGTATTGAATTAGGCGATGGCCCCATTGATGCAGCTTTTTGGGCCGTCGAGAAAATCACAGGAATTGAGCTCGTCTGCAAAGATTTTCGCGTTCGAAGTGCCACGCTCGGGCGTGATGCGATCGGCGAAGTGAACCTTGAGGTTGAGCACAAAGGACGCACTTACCGTGGAGTCGGAGTGAGCACTGACAGTGTGGAGAGCACGATTTTAGCAATGCTCAATGCGATCAATCGGATCATCTCTGAAAAGTCGCTGCCGCAGGATGAGTCAGCGCCTAGCTGAACTCGTCGGAATGGTAGCACCCCTGTCGCTGGCTGGGGCGATTTTCGCATGCGTTGACGATTCGTCCAAGCGTCCGACTATTCCTCAGACGAGGTCGCTCCTTCATCACCATCCGTGGGTGGGAATTTTAGTTCCCCCGTGTTTGGGTCGGGTCGAAGCAGCAATGATTCTTCATCGACCTCGAAGGAATCTTCGCCTCTCAGTATGCGAATGTCCAGATTTGTTGATGGTTCTGCAGTTGTGCCCAGTACATCGCCTACATCCAAAGGCTCTGGATCAATCTCAGATGCCAGTGCATCCGTCGTCGGTTGACGCTGTTCGACAGAGTCATCAAACAGTTGCACGTCGTCCGCGTTGGCCGATTGAATCTCGTCATGGCTGGGAAGAGGGTCCAATTCATCATCGCTGATGATCGCGATCACTTCCGGATGTTCGTTGGATGTGCTTGAATCGTTATTGATGGATTCAGTGGGCGACGGCTCAGCTTGCTTTGTCATGGCGGGCCGCGGAAATATTTCATCCACATTGCTTCGCAGAACTTGGCGTCCTAGTTCGATTGCACGTTCCTCGCTCCAGCCATTTCCTTTTACGAAATGGTCCGTGAGGATGCCAGACAGAATCTGTCGGTACATGTCAAACTTGGGCCAGACAAATTCCAGTTTGTATGCGTCGCTGTAGTAAGCAATCTGCTTTGTTTGTGGGACTGCCTCGAGTCTGGCTGCAGCGTCTCGCGCGATGAACGAAGGTGTGTTGCTGTACCACCAGTGTCCATTCGTAATGACATTCGGAAAAATCCAGGAGTAGCTAACAAGTTCCTGGTTGGTAACACTCGCTAAAACAGAAATGGGGAATTTGACTTGGGGGAATGAGTTAAAGAGTTCGCGATACTGAATCAAGGAAACCCTGCTGTCGTACAGGTCCTGCCCTTGGAACACGCCATCCGGATAGACGCCACGGTTGACGCCGATCATCAAATCAAATGGCAGACCGTACTCATCACATAATTCCGCCAGCGCCCAGAATACACTGCGTGAAAGCGCTGTCTGGTGGGCTGGGTCAGCCATGACCCCATTGAGCAGCACGTCATTCAACGCCGTTGCCGCACGACCATCACTGACACGCGTGGGGGAAAAATCGGGGGGCAACGAGATCGCACATGCACGTGCTCCACGACCGACGAAGTGTTCGAATCTTTGACGCAGTGATTCGCGTAGGTTGGCAAGCGAACCATTCAGTTCGATCCCAGTACATGCGGCCAACCGTTCCCTCGTCGAGGATTTCGAGAGATGGAAAACAAGGTCGTCAGTTCGCAGGCAGGGAATGTATGTGTCACTGTCAAATCCGTCGAGGTCGTCGTCGAAGTCATTGGTCAGGAAAACGGCTTCGACATTACTTTGGTCGAGGACCATCTGAGGCCATTCAGCAAGTTTCATTTGCTTTTCAGATGTTTCGTAAACCTCTTCCCAATTGGACTCATCCAACCGCTCACCAGTGAAACCAAAGAACTTACGGCAAATTTCAACCAGCCACCGATATTGAGCTGTGTTTTCAAGGGGAGAAAGGTTGGTTACCAGTCGTCGGACCAATTCTCGATGGCTGATTCCATCTTCCTCAATTTGTTCTTTGGGCATTCCGGCTGAATGCGCAAGTTCCGTGTAGTAGTGATACCCAAGCAGATCTGCCAGCGTGTTGGATGCTGGTGCATGAGGATTGATATGGGTGTGTGGATCGATCAGGCGAATGGAAGCAATGGCTTCGTAGATGGAATCGCGAACGGTGTCAGTCATGGATGGAATTTTGGCCACGAGTCAGGAAGAGATTGAACCCACATCGGTACGAGTTGCCTGTCACAGGATACAGGTTTCTGGCATCCGGCGGGGTGTCCCGTAACAACAGTTTCTCGACCCGTGGAGGTTCAACAATGGGGGGGAGGAACTCAAACATTCGGATTAGGTATGTTTTGCGTTGTGAAAATGGAAAGGGTTGGTGGCTTTCTTCTGGAATTCATACCATTTCGAGGTCGCTTCTGCGCTACAATGGATTCCTGAGCACGACTCCCTGTCGTGACGATGTGGAGGGTTGTTCTATCAGGAGCGTTCTCACTCCACAGCGTTCTCACTCCATGTCATCCTCTGCGTTTGTCTCTATGAATCAAGACCTACCACCAAGTCGTTCGCATTCTGAACCGGATGATGGTGTCGATGAGTTGGTCTTTCAAATGACGTGTGGCGACGTCCTCGACACAGAAAAAATTGCAGATGCGTTGAAAACAAATGTGCTAGGCAAAGGGTCGGAATCTGCGCAACCCGAGAGTGAAGTTGGGCAGCAGATAGAAAGAGACGATTTGTTGAGGGGCAACTCTGCAGTGCAAGCGATGGGAATACACGAGCGGTCTGTCGATGGCTCGTGTGATGAACTAGGTCCCAGCGGCTCTCAGGAGGAATTAGCTCCCATTGGTTTTTACGAATCGCCAAATCATCCCAAGTTAAGGGTGGGTCATGATGAGCCTGTGGATCGTTCGCAGTCAGATGTGGAGATGCAACTGGGGGCAGGTGGGCATGCTGAGCCGGTGACTGGACGCAATGGCATCCCTCAGGACCCGTTGAGACAAAGTTTGTTTTTGCTGGCGACAATGGCAGTGCTGCTGCTGGCGGCTCGCTACTTTGTACCTCGTATCGTTGAGGAGATCCGATACAGTTGGCATCGAGGAGAACTTCGAGCCGAGTATGAATCGGGATCAGAGGGCTTGCGAAACGTCTCGCTTGACACGTTGAGCAGAGCGTACCAAATGGTTACCTCAACTGTTGGGCCTAGTGTTGTGCACATTGATGTGAAGCAGCCATCAGCACTTGCCGATATCAAAATTCAGGGGAAGTTAATCCCCCTCTACCAACCACAAAGCGATCAAGGTAGTGGGGTGATCGTCGCTGACAATGGATACGTGCTCACGAATCGCCACGTCATTGACGGCGGTGAGGAAATTTATGTGACGCTGGGAGATGGTCGTCGCCTGAGTGCTGCCATCATTGGTACAGACAAGCAGACGGATTTGGCTGTTTTGAAGGTCGACGCTGTTGATTTGATTCCGATCGCTTGGGGCGACAGTGATCGTTGCCGAGTGGGGTCGCCGGTGTGGGCTGTGGGTAGCCCATTTGGCTTGGACCAAACAGTCACATTTGGAATTCTAAGTGGGAAGCACCGGATGGTTGAAGACAGCACACACTACCAGGACTTCATGCAAAGCGATGTCGCGGTGAACCCCGGCAACAGTGGTGGTCCGCTTGTCGACGCTCGTGGATCGCTGGTGGGCATTAACACCGCCATCGTTGGTGAGAGTTATCAGGGGGTAAGTTTTGCTGTTCCAAGTAATGTCGCGAAACAGGTTTATGAGCGTCTGAAGGAGATTGGTCGCGTTGATCGGGGCTGGTTGGGAGTGCGGCTCAGTGAGGTTGAGGATGAAAATCTTATTGGCGACAATCTCCAGATGCGTGGAGCAGTCGTTAGTGGTTTGACAAATGAAAATTCACCAGCCGCCCTCGCCGGATTAAAGCTTGGCGATCACATCCTCACGGTCGATGGCGAAGTTGTCAGAGATCTACCTCATCTGATGCGTTTGATTGGTGGTTCATTGGCGGGGACTGATATCACGCTGGAACTGGTGAGGCAGGGTAGGCCGCTCACGGTAACGGTTGTACTGGGAGCGCGTCCTGATCTCCTCAACCAACCTTAGTGCGTAACCTTAGCGGGCAACCAAGGCTTTTCGCCTGTCTGGGGTATTCTGTCATCCAAATGTTTCGAGTGTCGCCTGAACGTTGCTGAGGGAACTAGGTCGCTGCTGAATTTGGGTCGGACAGCTCCCTGACCCGTGAAAATCCGTATCTTCGTTATGAAATTCGATCACTTGCCGCCTGACACCTTCTTCAAATGGGGGGATACCAAGTAAGATAGAGGGCGGCTGTAGCATGAGTATGATCTGCTTGCCGGACTTTGTTGACAGCTGAGATTTTCCTCGTCATGTCGATTTTGTTGAATGTTTCAAGTTCTCGTTGGATCTCTATCAATGCGTTTGTTTGCTTTATTTGTGTGTGTGATTTCGGTCTCCTGCTTTCAGTGTGCTGATGCGGTAGAGGCATTGAAAACTGAACCAGGGATAGCGAAAGAAAAACCAGCATCAGGGCCAAGTGTTCAAGTTCCCGCGGGATTCATGGTTCCGTACACGGTCGCA
>JBPCVE010000145.1:0-9601 GCA_051010795.1 Rubripirellula sp. | reverse complement strand
CACGTCCAACCAATGTTGTGCCCACCGCTCGCCGAAGTGAGGCGAAGCAAGCAAACGCTCAACCGCATCGATGTAAGCTTCATTTCCGCGACTGTCCCAGTCGGAAACGAACTGCGCTGTCACTGCGGGGATCGGCGGCAAACCCGTCAAGACGATCGCCGCGCGTCGTAGGAGAGTTCGCGGATCCGCCTTTGCGGAAAAGCTCAGGTTCTTCCCTACCAGTTTTTGGACCAAGAACGCGTCAATTGGGTTGCCAACACGCTTGCCGCCATTGGGAACCGTTGGGCGTTGGACAGGCTGGAAAGACCAATGATCCGACTTTTCCCTTGCCACTGCCTTCATCTGTCCGGGCCACACGGCTCCTTGTTTAACCCATGTGGTTAACAAAGTGATTTGTTCTTCTGGAATTTTGTCCTCATCGGGGGGCATTGCCATCTCTTCATCAAGGTGATTAATCACCTCAATCAGGTAGCTGTTGTCTACATCCCCCGGGACCAGAGCGGCCAACCCTGAGTCTCCCCCACGCAACATGCCAGCGCGTCGATCAAGTCGCAAGCCAGACTCCTGCTCATCCTGGCCATGGCAATGCCAACAATGCTCTTCGAGAATGGGCGCAATATCACGCTCGAAAAGCAGTTCATCCGCTTGAAGAACGGTCGTTGTTCCAAAGAGCACAAAGACCATCAGGTTCTGCCAAGAAGTTAATCTCATGACTTTCGTTTTGGCTACATAAATTCGAGGGGAATGAACGGGTCACAGTTTGTATAGGATAACCGAGAAAGTCAGGTAATTTGCACACTGACAGGGAAGGTTTCAGCTTCCCGCGGGCGGAGGATCGTGTTTTTCCCGATAGGACTTGTATTCCGGCCAACTAAGCTTCCCGTCCCGATCGCGGTCAGCTTCAGGGTGATTTGAGAAATACCGGTTCTTCCAAGCTTCTGCGTCCCCACCAGACGAGTTGGCATTCCCTTTTTTATCACTTGCTTTCCCGTTTGCTTTCTGGCCAGCGGTTTGTTTGGGCTTGAATGGGGGTTGCCTGGGAATTTTCTCCCCAGATGCCGGGATCCGCAATAGAAGCTGTTTTCGATAGACAGCCAATTGCTCTCCATAGGAGGGATCACTGGCACGGTTGGTCCACTCATGCGGATCTTCACGCGTGTCATAGAACTCTTCGCGGCCATTCTCGTAGCGTATGTAACGGTGAGCTTTGCTCCTCAAGGAATAACTTTCTTTCGACGGATCATACTTGGTTCGCCATTTGTATAGCGCGGTGAGCGCCGACCTGGGGCCGCTCCAGTCTCCGTTTGATGGATCCGCAAGCAACGGCTTTAAGCTATGTCCATCTAACTCATGGCCCTTATCGTTCTTTTGCGTATCCGTCGGAAGCGAGCACAAGTCCAACAGGGTGGGATAAATATCAATCAGTGAAACCGGTTCCTCTGACTCAGAACCTGACGGTGTGACACCGGGGGCACGAATGATCAAGGGAACCCGTGTGCTCTCCTGCCAAAGTGAATTCTTATAGAGGTAATTTTTCTCTCCCATGCCCCATCCATGATCACTCGTTAATACGATGATTGTGTTCTCCTTCAGCGTTGACTGATCAACCGCGTCCAGAATTTTTCCAATTTGTTCATCAACGGAGGCAACGCTGGCGAGATAAGCCCGAATGAAGTGCCTTAGTGCTTCCTCATCAGATTGATAGGACTCTACCAGCGTGTTGTACAAGCGTGTCCCCATATCCTCACTGCGTGGCCCATCTGCGCCCTCAGGGATTCCCCGTACCGTCCGAGAAAAAGTGTCCTCAACATCCCCTCTCCTTATTTTGGGCAGTTCGATCGAATCCAACGGGAACTGATCGAAGAAGCGTTTCGGAACGACCAACGGCGTATGCGGGCGTATAAATCCAACTCCCATGAAGAAAGGCTGTTGCCCCCGCTGTCCGGCACGCAGTCTGATCTGATCGACTGCCCACTGCCCGTTAAGTTCATCGGCAGTCGCGTCACGATCCTGTTGGGATGTCACTCGCAGTGTCCGTTGTTTCGCCCAGCTTCCCGTCTGCCATTCCAGTGATACTCCCGCTGCTGTCTTCTTCCCCTTCAAATTAACCAACGGCCCAAACGACCCATCCACTGCCCCTATCTCACGGTAGGGTGAAGGAACGTCCGGGTGAGCAACCTTCTTTTCTCCATCAAAAGCAAATGGACCATAATCGGCTTTATTCCCATAGTTATTCCATTCTTTAGGCACCATGTGGTGCATCAATTTCCCGGTCCCCAAAGTCTGATAGCCATGTGCACGAAAATGATCCATCATCGTCCGTGAATTCTTCAACACTTCATAGCCGTCCCAGTTCGTGAACCCAAAGCATCCAGAATGATGCGGATAAATTCCCGTGAACATGCTTGCTCGAGACGGTCCACAGATCGGGATATTGCAGTGCGCCTGCGTAAAAGCTACACCACTGCTCGCCAGCCGTTTCATGTTGGGGGTGAAAGCTTGCGGATGCCCGCCAAATTCCTCCACATAATCATTGAGGTCGTCGCAGATAATCAGAATGATATTTGGCTGCTCAGCTTTGACGCCTTTACCAAGGGCGCAGAAGAGCGACAAAACACACAGTCCAAGGCATGGAATCGAGACGAAAGGCACCTTGCTACGTGGGAGGGCTTCCTGACTATTGCCAAGCTTCATGTACTTCTATCCAGATAAAAATAAAACGCTGTGTGAATTCGAAACACGAAACAGATCAACTGACGCACGCACAACGCGAATCGCCCACATTCGATTGCTCGTAAAATCAGCGAACACCACATGCTGGCAAACTGCGCACACAACCGTGCCTCTGCATTTCTGAAATGCTGGCTATCCCGTTTGAATCAGAGCCTCAGATACCAGATCAGGTCCAAGTCCTGCCTACATTATATTAATTGATCTGATCACAAAGGGAACGCCCCGCATCAACGTGCAATCACGTTGCGACCTGAACCGTTTCAAATAACCCAATGAGTCGCGACGCTCACTGCGACCAGCACAATTATTCATTCTGCAGACTGACTGGGGTCCAGTGTTTGATATTGTCACCGGATTTCATCTCAAAAACTCGATGGCGTTGCACGCCGTTCTCATCACCACTTTCCTCACGTACGATCAGATACTTTCCATTCGTGGAGAGCACCCAGTCAACCGGATAAAAGCGATCAATATTCACGACCAGAGTTTGTTCATTGGACGCCGTATTCCAGACCCTCAGGGATCGTTTGGTATCATTGATCACTTCGATCACCAACATGGGACCCGATTTGGCAAACTGAGGTCGAATGCTGTTCCGATCCCAATGTTCATCCGTGAGTGGTGTATCAACGCTTAGCTCTCGCAGCATCATTCCAGTTGCGACATCCCACAAGCTGAGGCGTTGAAACCCTGTCTTGCCAACAAGTCCGCTTCCGATCAGTCGAGAACCATCCGCAGAAAAACGCAGCTCAGATCCGATCCCGCCGTTGGCAAATTCCCTCAGCATCCTCCCCGTTTTCACATCCCATAAAGTGACCGGCAATCAGGCACACACGGATGCCAGAACGGTTCCGTCGGGGGAAAACACAAACGATAGCATCCAAGAAACAGCGTTTGATCTACGCTCGTCACGCACAGGCACACCCTTGAACTGGATCGTTACGAGGCCATTACCACCAGAAATGGGCCGAATCTCAATCCGTCCTCCGTCGACTGCCGTCGCAACCAAGTCGCCTCGTGGCGACGTTGAAATTACATCGCTGGCGTACGTTTGTTGTGTCACCGAAGCCGATAGCAACAATGCAAGAAGCAACAACGCAAGCACACACGCTTTGCCCCTCCGACCGCAACCACTTCGAATACTTCCACCTACCCATGTCAGAAGATGGTCTACGCGTTTCATCCCAGTTACTTTCCGACAACCGTTCGAACAAGTCCAGTCTCTGCTCAGTTGTCTAAGTATAGCGACGGGGGGCGTTACTCACGTAAGGCTCAGGTAAGGTGTTGCATTCTACAGAGACGAAGGATTGCCACGAACTCCATGCTATCCCAACTCAAACACACACCTCCCACGCGGCGACGCACTCAAACGTAGTTATTTGGTTTTGACGCGCAAGGTCACCACTGGTTTATCCCTATCTGCCGCAATCACAACCACGCCGGTGACATAAGTTCCATTCGGTTTACCGTCACTCCCCCGACCGGGACGCGAAATTATTGCCGAAATTGAACCATCCTGTTTTAAATAGGAACCACTGAAGTCGCTTACCTTCAAAGGAGCGACATCCGGATATTCCTCATTCAACTTCTTGTTGATCGGCCCGAGTAACTTCTTGATTCCATTCTTGCCACCCACTCTTGTTTCGCTCATCAAGCGATCGACACCTTTGCGAATAGCCAACAACTGCTGCAGCGCAGTTACCTCTTTAAACTCTGACGGCATTCCGACTGCTGGCTGACGAACGCTTTGGATGTGTCCTGGAATTTTCAACTCGATAACCGTGTCCGGCACATCGGCAATTTGTGGAACTTGTCGCTTCTCGCGAATTTCCTCGATCTGCCCCTGTACTGTGCTAGCGTCAAATTCAACGAATTTGTTCTCATCAATGACAAATTTTAGAAATGCCTGCAGTTCAGTTGCGCTCATTTCACCTTTGATGTCCCGTCCCTCTCCATACAAGGATGGCATCTCGATTTTCCCATTTGCTCGAATCAAAAAAGCAGGGGCATTATTTTGCCGCGGTGGAGTGAAACCGTTTTTCAAATCGTATGCGAAGATCACCTCGTTCCCGTTCTCCGGTAGTGCATACGGAGTGTCTTTTTTTGCCTGAGCAAAGACAGTCACGGTGGGCGATGACGCAATTGTCAAAAGACTCAAAAGTGACGCACCAAGCAGTAATGCATGTCGGTAAGAAGAGGGCAACATATTGGTAAACTTTTAAAGCGGATGTTTTTCGAACTGATTATGCACCAAAAAAATGCACCAACCAGCAGAAACTGGACATGTTTCGTTGTCAAACTGGCTGACCACCTGAGTCCACGTCAGTGGAGTGGGAATGAGACAAGGCCATCATTGCTGCACTGTCTGCCCTCGCTTTGGGTGAGCCATCTCGCCGCCTCTTGCTCACCCTGGGCGCGGGGCAGTAACGCACTCAACAACGCCAGAACTATACCCGAAAGGTCACGCTTTCGGCTACTTGCACAACGTTCTTGTCCGCTATGTGCGGGCTTTTGACCACCAAAGAAAAAAAACAATGCGGAAATAGAACGCGAATTATAAAACACGGGGGACGCATTTTAGCGGTTGATTCACTAGGCTGCGTCCTCAACCCACACTCCACTGACTGCCCCAACCGGCCCGCGAGTGTTGAAAACGCAAGCAATCACAGACATGCACCCGCCTCCTCAATCGCTTCAGGTATCCACGATGTCCTTGCACACCATTGCTGCACCTTCACCTCTCCGTGGTCGCGAAGGAATCAACATTCCTGTGGCCAGTCTACGTTGTGCGACTGTTTTTTTGGCATTTTGGTGTGCTGTCCATGCATCGCCTTCTGTACATGCACAGAAACCTGCCATGCCCCGTGAAGATGTTGTTGACGTCCCAGCCAGGGGCGATGGCCTGTGGTTAAGCAACCTGTTTCAATCCAACATGGTCCTGCAGCGTGATCAACCCATTTCGATCTGGGGTTGGGCGACAACGGGAACGCAGGTGCAAGTGACCGTGCAGGACGCCCAAGCAAATGGCGTTGCTAACGAGGATCGATTGTGGCGGGTCACATTGCCAGCCCGCTCAGCCTCAAACGAGCCACTCACGATTGAAATCAGCTCGCCCGAGCACAACGTGAGTTTGAAAAACGTGCTCATCGGCGATGTCTGGGTGCTCGGTGGACAAAGCAATATGGAGTTTCCGCTTGACCGCATCGAGAACGGCAAGCTTGAAATTGCGTCTGCCAATTACGACAACATCCGCATCTTGACCATTCCGGCCGCCAATGGGCCAGACCCGAAGCCAGGTTTCGCCAGACTTCATGAGTGGAGTGGTTGGTTTAACCGACACTATCGAAAGGGTGATTGGGACGTCTGCACTCCCGACATTGCCCGAGAACTCAGCGCCATCGGTTATGTCTTTGCGAGACGAATTCACATGGCCAGCCGAGTTCCCATTGGCGTGATTGATGCCTCACGCGGCGGAACAACTGTGGAAACGTGGACACCGATCGACGTGCTTGCCTCCATCGACACACCCCAGGTACACCAACTCTTAGCGGACTGGGATCAAAAAATCCAAAACTGGGATCCTGCCGCCGATCTGGAACGACGTGTACAGGCCTTCAACAACAAAATGGCAAGACTCAAAAAAGAAGGAAAGCCCATCCCGGTTAATGAACTGGTACCCACCGATCTTCGCCCCGGTCCTGCTATGGATCAGAACCGTCCGGGGAACTGTTTCGCAAGTATGGTTGCTCCCATTCAGGGGCTACACATCAAAGGCGCAATCTTCCATCAAGGTTACAACAACTGTTTCAATGGGACTCAAGGTGCAATCATGTATCGTCAAGTCTTCCCCAAGATGATTCAGTCATGGCGACAAGCTTTTAACAACCCGAACATGCCGTTTGGAATCCTGTCACTATGCACGGAAGGAACCGCGCAGACCCTCGACAACTACTGCGAAATGATGGCAAATCCTGGGCCGTACATCCGCGAGGCACAGTACCAGACATTTCTTGATCTCCACCAATCAGGCGATCCGAACATCGGATTTGCCAGCACCTATGATCTAAGACGAAGGTGGTACCATCCCCAGCTAAAAATACCAGCAGGAGAACGCCTGGCGCGATGGGCCCTTGCGACCCAGTACCAAATGCAGCGGAACGTTCGCTGGAAACCGCCGATGCTGAAAAAGATGGTTGCCAAAGATGGCGAAATTTTGTTGGAGTTTGACGAGGCCGTGGGCGGAGTGGATGACGGTGGCCCAATCACCGGTTTTGCCATCGCAGGGACTGATCGTCAATTTCATCCCGCTGAAACGACGCACCTGATTGAACAGCAGCAAGATTCCGATCGCTCGGTGGCAAAACGCAACTTTCTGGTTCTCAAAAGCCCGCTGGTGCCGAATCCAGTGCACTATCGGTATGCATGGGCCAGAAGTCCGCTTGGGAATTTGCAGGCAGATCGAAATAGCGATATTCCGTTTGCCACACAACGCAGCGATCAATGGACACTGGAAACCACACCGTTGGGAGTTTTTGGTAATGAGGAACCACTGATGCTCGAGCGAGCCCAGCGACGTGCATTACAAAAAGCTTTGCAAGCACAAGATCAAGACCGTCTCCGCTTCGAGGCCAAACAGTTGCTCGAATCAAACATCAAAAAATAGTGAACACCCACCGCGTCGCACTCTGCATGACTGCCACAGCGGACCACTAACACCTCACGAAAAAACAATACGTGCGAGTGGAGCCAAACTAGGCAAATGATACTCTGAAGGGCGTGTGCTCGGTCGCCAGGTTCAAGACGCACTGCGTCTGATCGTGCACCCACTGGCATCGCGTTAGTGAACCACCACGATTAGTAAGCCAACGGGCCTTCTCAAGGTACCAGGACATGCCTGACTGCATCCTGAAGTTTCTGAAGCAGAACCTGAGTTACCCAGGTCAGTTGGGCAACTTCAGTAGCCGTGCGATGGGATACCTTCGATGCGACTTCTCGTAGCTTTCAGATCGCTTATACAAGAAATCCAATTGCGCCCGGCGGTTACCCGAAAAGTCCGGGTCAGACTGTTTTCTCGCCTTGAAGTCCTCTCGTAACGCCTGATTTTCAGCGAGCAGTTTTTCTGCAGTCTTCTCAAACACATAAGGTGAAAAATACTCCTTCTGCTGCAGAACCGTATCAAACCGGTTCCAGCGAAAAAGCGAATCCATTGCTTTGGGCTCCAATGCCTCGACAACGTAGCGCGCTCGATCCTGATCGACAGGTACAACGACATCACCCTGCCGAACGAGAACTGGCCCCGTCATGGGAGTCAGATCAACCTTGTCATGGAAAAAGTGGCCCTCGTAAGGAGCTGTACGTGATTCCACACTGTCGATGCGATAGATTTCCGCTGGAATGGTATCCGGTGTTTTGATGATCCGCATTTCGACAGAATTCAGTTTCATCAGATCGATCACCGAATGCCACTCGCGTGGAATCAAATATCCAGCGGGCAATCGCACCGACTCACTGACTGTGTACTTATTGAAATAGGGGATATTGCGTGTGAAAGGCTTTTCTCTGTCATAGAACAGACGGGTTCCCCCGGTCACATCACTGGCGATTTGAGTCGCTTCGTAACCATGAAACTCGAGTCTTGCGGGATGATTACGATCCACCTCCCAAGCGATGGCTGCGGTTTCCTGTTTCCGATAAGCGTCTCGATCCTTTTTCCGCAGCAACTGAATCTGTTTTCCCTCTTTTGCCAGCAGCGTTAATGTCGCGTCTAGAAAAACACGTGTTGCGGCAACCCGTTGCGGATAGGGTTTCAGCATATGAGTCTCAGTCATGTAGCCCATCGTCTGAAAAAGCCCCGCAAAGCCAGTTGAATATCGCGGCGTTTCTAGGAACTGTGCAAACCCATTCTCTGGTGCCGCTCCCCCCGAGTTCACATAGGGGATCGTGGGGTAACCCGCCGTCTGCATAGCCTGAAACAGCAGCGGTTCAAACCTGGTGTGCATGTAGTCCCCGATGCTAAAACCCAATTTGTCTTTTTGGCTCTGCGAAGTGGTCATGACATGTTGGTAATCAGCCCCGTTGCTCACATGCGTATCAATAAAGAAGTCAGGATCCAGCAGGTGAAAGATCTCAGCAAACGAGCGTGCATTCCGCGTATCACATTTCAGGAAATCACGATTCAGATCGTAATTCCTCCCGTTGCCGCGAAACCCATACTCACGAGGCCCATTTTGATTTGCCCGTGTTCCCGAATTCCGATTCAAAGCACCACCAATGTTGTAGAGCGGTATGATCCCAACGATCACATCCTGCAACAGCATGTCATATGCTTCCCCGTCCCGTACGAGATCCCTTGCAAACGCCATGGATGCATCAACGCCATCTGATTCACCCGGGTGGATTGCATTATTGACCAGCATGACTGTACGCGGGTCCTGCAACACATCGCTTAACTCAATGTGCTTTTCATCTGTGATCAGCACAAGACTCAGCGGGAATCCACTGTCGGTTTTTCCCATCGATTGAATCGTGATTCGTTCGCTTGCGGCTGCCAGTTCCGTGTAATACTTCATCGCACTTTCGTACGTTGCAGTCTCCCAACCGTCACCACGCTCAAACGGGGTTGAAAGATCCGCTTTGAGAACGTCTTCAGCCCTTGCTTGAGATGCAACGAACACGCCAGCCAGAAACGTTCCCAATCCCAACAAAGACGAAATCGGCAAACCTGTACGACACACAACGCAACTCCTTATTACTTTCCATTGATAAACAACTACGCACTTGAAGCAACGGCGCACTAGAAGAAAGACACTAATCGATCTGGCCGAAACTACACGCGTCGATGCCAGCTTGAACTAAGACTCCACCGACG
>JBPCVE010000144.1:0-9953 GCA_051010795.1 Rubripirellula sp. | reverse complement strand
TCATGACCATCGCGTGATCCCTCGCGTAGCGGTCAAAGTTCGGTGTGATCGCTTGCGGGTTCCCACCCAGGCAACCGACCCAGTCGTTCAGGTCATCGATGGCAATAAACAGAACGTTGTAACGCGTGCTGTTGGTTTGCTCGGTAGTCGCAGCGCGAGCATATGGAACCGTCAGTCCGGCAAGTATCAACAAATACATGCAGCAATATTTGGTCATAAGACTCCGCCTCATCCTTTGAATACAAGGGCACGATCACTGTACGCATTGTGCACTCGTACGTGATGATCGCCATACCCGGTGAAGATCCTGCACAGATACAGCTTATGGGGAAAGCCATAGGCAATCCGAACAGGCTATTTGCTCAGGGCCATCCTATTACAAAAAAGGGCTCGCACTCCCTCTTTGTCACGACGGAATCCGTGAAGATGAAAGGTGATTTCTGAAAAGCAGTCAGCCAGTGCAAAACGCCGATTGCTCGATTTCGTACTATCGAACTCGACGTGGGGATACGGCGAACTGATGGCCAAATTTCGCCAACCCTTTGATCTCTTTGCACTTGGGACGACAGAACTGAAACAGAAAAAGGCCGCCGGAATGGGCTCCGACGACCTTCGTCAATTGAAGTACTAGGACTTAAAGCTCAACAGCGGAAATCTGCTGATCCTTGTTGGTATCCAGATTGCGTAGTGCGACTGAGGCTCCGCGGAGTTCGGCCTTGCTGAAAGTGCGCCTTGCTACCCACGCTAACATAGGTTGGCGGTGGAGCTCGGCGTGGATATTCCCATGGTATGAGTGACGAGTTGGGTGCTGAGGTGGCTGAGGATCGAATGGATGTACACGACTTCCATGCAACCATTTTGCACTTGCTTGGGTTGGATCACGAGCAACTCACTTATCATTATTCGGGACGGAATTACCGTTTGACGGATGTGGCTGGGAAGGTTGCCCATGCGTGTGTAGATGGCGCATGGAGATTTCGGCTGTATTGAATTCTTGAACGCGGCCAGGAACGTTCAGTGCTCCATGATCATGCGAGGATTTGCTTGACGATACTGCCGTGAACGTTAGTCAGTCGGCGTTCAATGCCGTTGTGATAGAACGTCAAGCGTTCGTGGTCCATGCCCAGCAGGTGTAGCACTGTGGCGTGGAAATCGTACCAATGCACTTGATCCTTCACCGACTTCCAGCCAACCTCATCCGTCGCGCCGAAGGCGATTCCCGGTTTGAGTCCCGCTCCGGCCATGAAAACCGAAAAACCATACATGTTATGGTCCCTACCGGTTCCCAGCTCTCCGTCAGCGGCCTGAGTGTAGGGCGTGCGTCCAAATTCCGTCGTGAAAAGGATCAAGGTATCCTTCAGCATTCCCCGTTGCTTTAGGTCTTTTATCAATGCAGCTACCGGCTGGTCAATTCGTTCTGCTTCACGATTGTGATTCTTAACCATGTCCTCGTGCCCGTCCCAATTAATACGCGGGCTACCAAACGAGCCACCGGAGATGATTTGCACAAACCGTACACCTTTCTCAAGGAGTCGTCGCGCACGAAGGCAATTATTACCAAAGTCGGCGGTGGTCTCACGATTGAGGCCGTACATTTCCTTTGTGGCCGACGTCTCTTGTTCCAGACCTGTCACCTCGGGCACGGTTAGTTGCATGCGTGCGGCCAACTCATGGCTACGGATCCTTGCCAATAACGCATCCTCAGCTCCGTGACGTTCAAAATCGTCTTGATTCATCTGGGCCAGTAATTCGCGACTAGACGCATCCGTCTCCGCATTGATCCCTTCCGGAGGAAATAGGTCCGGGATCGGCGTGCCCTGACTATTGAAAGCAACACCTTGATAGACGGAAGGTAGGAATCCATTGGACCAATTGATCGTTCCGCCAGCGGGATATCCCCGTGAGTCAGGAAGAACGACGTAGGCCGGTAAATCTTCCGTCTCCGAACCGAGTCCGTAGGAAATCCATGAACCCATTACAGGGAAACCATTAAGCTGAAAGCCGGTGTTCTGCTGGAAAGTGGCCGGCGTGTGGTTGGCGGATTCTGCAACCATTGAATTGATGACCGTCATTTCATCGGCAACGGTTGCCAAGTGGGGAAACAGGTCGGAGACCCACAACCCACTTTCGCCGCGTTGCTTAAAACCCCAGTCGTTTTTACGAATCAGGCCAATCCGATTGAAGAAGGTTGCAGGCCGTTCCTCATACTTTAATTCTTTGCCATGTAGCGTTTGTAATTCAGGCTTGTAATCAAAGCTATCGATGTGGCTTAACCCACCCATCAGGCAAATATGAATGACACGTTTTGCTTTGGGCTCGAAGTGAGGGACCGAGGGTGTTTCTTTCTCAGTTGCCGAAACGAGACTTGTTAATGCGGCCCCTGTGAGCCCGCACGCCCCAAAAGACAGCAACTCACGACGCGGGATGTTGCGTCGATGATGGTGCAGCATGTTTTTGCTAGACAATCGCTTAGCGGACATAGAGTAGCTCATTACTGTTGAAGACGACGCGGCAATACGCAGCCAATCCGTGATTTTCGATGAAGGGTAAAGCGCGTTCAAGGTCTCGCGCATCGGCTTCGCGTCCGTAGCCTAGGCGAATTAAAATTTGAACCTGCTCCTCAATTTTCGGAGTGAGCGTTTGGAGGTGATCTTCCGTGTACTTCGCCATCCGCAGCACGAATTGATTATTCATCAGCGCTAGGGATTGGAGCGGCGTCGTTGTTTCCGAGCGTTTGGGTGTGAGAGCAGAGGGGTCGGGGCAGTCAAAGGTATCGAGCATGGTACGTTTCGCACCACGAGGACTAAAGCGATAAATGGTTCGACGGAATTGTTCAGGTTGGTCTTGTTCGATGGGGTCGTAAAAATGGCTTCCTTTGAATTTGTATTCCCTCATATCACGATATCCCGTCCCACCAATGATTCGGTCAAGTTTTCCTGCAATCGACAGAAGCGTATCACGCAATGCTTCGCCCTCCAGACGCGAAGGTTCCTTTCGCCATAGCAAGCGATTTTCTGCGTCAACGGCAGACGCCGATGAATTCATCGTGGAGGACTGGCGATAGGTTGCAGAATTGACAATTTGTCGATGTAGATGTTTCAAGCTCCATTGATGTGATTTTAATTCGGTCGCGAGCCAATCGAGCAGAAAGGGATGGCTAGGTTGCCCCCCGTTGAATCCAAAATCATTCGGTGTTGAGACCAACCCTGCTCCAAAGTGGTAATGCCAAAGACGATTGACAATCACTCGAGAGAACAACGGGTTTTCAGGGTCGGTGATCCAGAGCGCGAGCTTTTCCCGCCGTTCTCCGTCGGGAGCATCATGACTCAGTCCGAAGTCAGAGGATATCGTTTGGACGGCGGAAAGTCCGCGTGGTGAAACAACATCGCCCTCCAATCGGACGTCTCCTCGATTCAAAACCTTAACCGAGGCAGGTTTGATTGATTGAACCGTCCAGACCCTCACATTCTCGAGTTTAGTTAGGCTGTCTTGCGCTTTTTGAATTTCTTGATTCAGCTCGCCACGCCTCTGTTGCTGCTGTGGACTGAGTTGTTTGACGAGTTCGGCTTCAGTCACAATGTGGATGCCGCTGGCTCGGGCAGAAATCGGCTGTGGTCCTGATTCCGTCTCATCGGGACTCTGGATATCCTTGAGGGCGGCCTGCCGCGCGGTGTTTTCGAGCTCGTGTAATTCTCCCCCGAGTTCCGTGAGCTGCGTCTTGAGAGCCTCAGCTTGGTGAACCGACTGCTTGCTCATGGGAACATTGCGCTCACCGAACTCAACGCCTGCGAGTGCGGACGCCATGCTGTAGTAGTCACGGGAGGTAATGGGATCGAACTTGTGATCATGACATCGAGCGCAGTTCGTCGTCATCCCCAGAAAGACCTGATTGACCATACCGACCATGTCCTCCATTTCATCTTGTCGCATGGTTTTACGCATGATGGTGTCATTTTTTGGTTTTACTGTGTTGTGGGGTCCAGTGACCAAACATGCGACAGCGATGGTTCCGTCGGAATCCGCCGCTAAGATGTCGCCGGCGATCTGTTGCCTCACAAATTCATCGTAAGGCATGTCATTGTTAAGAGCCTCAATTACCCAGTTCCGATAGGGCCAAGCATTATTGCGAGGTTGGTTGCGTTCAAATCCGTTGCTTTCGCCGAAGTGGACGACGTCCAGCCAATGCCGGCCCCACCTTTCGCCGTAATGCGGCGAGTCCAGTAATCGATTCACCAGTTTTTCGTAGGCATCGTTCGACTCGTCGTTCAAGAATGCATCAATCTCTTCAGGTCGGGGAGGTAATCCCGTCAGGTCGTACGATAATCGCCTGATCAAAACTCGGCGATCTGCTGCGGGTGAGGGCTCCAGATCTTGCTCGGTTAGTTTGTGGTAGACAAATTGATCGATCGCATTTCGGATCCATGCGCTATCAACCGCGGGTGGGTCGCTGCTGCGCAACGGCTGCAATGACCACCAATCTTTACCCGCACGTCGATCAGTCGTCATCGAGAAAAGGTCAAGCGGACCGACGCCCCATTTCGCGCCATCTTTCAGCCACTGCCGTAGTTTCTCTTTTTCTGATTCTCCGATCGGATTCTCGGGAGGCATCTCACCGGAAACGACACGCTCCCAAAGAAGACTCTGGTCAACCTCACCGGGAACTACGGCTGGGCCACTGTCACCGCCTTTCAGTAAATGCTTCAGTTCCGTTAGCTGCAGACCACCCTCAGGGTCGGATCCTTGGTGGCATTCCAGGCAATGGGCGACAAGGATTGGAGCAATCTCTTGGTCAAAGTGAATTGCATCTGCACCAGCAAGTGTGTGTTGTGAAACCGCCCATAGGGTCATAAGAAGAATTGGGCGGACAGGCGAGGGGAGTGTAGTCATTGGAGTCACTCCTTGCGACCATCGGCAACCGCTTCGGGTCGCCGCGGAAGCCAAAAACGAAAGTGCAATCGCAATCAATGATGCCTTGGGTAGAAGGTGCTGTCGTTTCATGATTTATTCTTTTGCCGGACGTTTAAGGGCAGGAGCTGTCGGTGCTTCGCTTGCACGGCGCGTCGAAACTCGGGATCGCGGAAGGGATCCCGGGTTCGCTGCTGCCAATCGCCTAGGGCGGCCTTGAGCCGGGACTCGACAGCCCGCAATGAATGTTCGCCGGCGCGGTTGCTGAACTCCACCGGATCCTTCCGCAGATCGTAGAGTTCCCATTGGGGAGGATCGGCAAGCCGTTCCATGGCCAGGCGCGCGGGATGGGTCTCCGGCAGCCGTTGCGCGAACTCCCAGGCCTCGTCGCCATCGATTCCGTTTGCCGGCTTGGATTGTCCTGCCAGCAGGTTGTGGATGAGCTTGTAGCGCCCGTCCGTGATCGCCCGGCGAGGGAAAAAGGGAGTGCCCATGTGGTAGTGGAATTCCGCAACCAGGGTGGTTCTCCAATCGAGGTCGCGCGATTTGCCAAGCGCCGGTTTCAGGGAACGGCCGTGAATACCCGCCGGCGCGTCGATCCCGGCCGCTTCCAGTATGGTTGGATAAATGTCGACACTGCCGACGAGAAGATCGGAAACCTGCGGCTCGGACACCCCGGGCCAACGGACCAGGAACGGCACACGCAGGCCGGCTTCATAACAGCTGCGCTTGCCGCGGATAAAAGGCGGTCCGTGGTCGCCCAGGAAAATGACCAGAGTATCTTCATCGTGCCCCGTTTCCTTCAATAGTTCCATCAAGCTTCCGATGGCGGCGTCGACACGATGCACGCAGTTGTAATAGCCTGCGATTTTCTTGCGCTGTTCCGGGGTGTCGATGCCCTGCCAGGGCCACGGGCGAACCTCCTCGGCTGACAGTAGCTTCTCGGGAAGGCCCTTCACCTGGTCGGGCAGGTAAGCCAGAATCCGGCCACCGTCAGGCAGCCGACCCTGAACCACGTGCGGGTCAAATAGGTTGAACATGAGGAACCACGGCTGGTCATCCTCAGCTTCCAAAAAGGCGCGTGCCAGCTGCAGTTGGCGACGAACGTCGCGCGTTCTAAAGCCCTCCGTGGAGCGAAAATCGAAATCGAAGCTCTCCTCCGGATCGACATGGAGCTTGCCAAGGATGCCAGTTCGGTAGCCAGCGCGCTTGAGTATATTTGGCAATAGATCGTCAATCAGGTGTTCGTGTATCCGAAAGCCCGCATTGGCATTGGCCAGACCATAATGGCCGTTCTCATGGGGATACAAGCCGGTAAACATCGTGGACCTGGACGAGCTGCAAGATGCCTGGCTCACATAAGCGGTGGTAAAACGCGCCGACTCCGCCGCCAGCGCATCGATTCGCGGGGTGCGGGCGATGGGATCGCCATAGCAGGAAAGTTGAATCCCCAGATCGTCTGCAGTGATCAGCAAGGTGTTCAGGGGCTCCGAAGCCAAAAGCGGCTGGGCCAGAATCAGCAGCGATGCATAGACAAGACGTATCAAGACGTATCCTTTTTTCATGACAAACGGTTCAAGCTCGTTTTGCTGAAGGCTCGCTACTCCTCCTGTCGCTGGTCTGCTGCCAGCCCGTAGAGATGCTTCACTTCCCATCAATCACCCCCAGAATCCTCTCCATCTCCTCCCGGACATCGGCGTGAGCCTCTGATTTCTCCGGTCGGCTTTCCGGTTGGCCCAGCCCGTTCACTTGGGTCAACTCTCCCTTGTCGGTGTAGATCCACTCCTTGGTTCTGATTTGCCGATTGCCCTTGTACTCGATGTGGACCCATTCTCGAGAGGGTCCGTCTTCTCCTAGGAGCTGTGGCAGGAAACTTTGTCCGTGAACACGCTGCATCGGCTTGGGCGCCGAAGCCATTTCCAGGAAGGTGGGAAGGAAGTCTGCCAGCTCGACAAGATCGTCACACTGCGTGCCGGGTTGAATCGTCCCTGGCCAGCTCGCAATCAAGGGCACGCGCGAACCCCGGTCGGTCATCGTCATCTTGCCCCCCTTGATTCTGGTGTTGTTTTCTCCCCAGATGGAAGTCACGAGTTCATGCGTGCCGTTATCCGCGCAAAAGAGGATGATCGTGTCGTCACTGAGGCCCAGTTCATCCACGGCGTTCACGAGCCGGCCGACGTTCTTGTCCAGATACTCGACCATTTCGGGGAAACATTCCGGACCACCCTTTTGCTTTGAAATGGGCGACGCCGTCGTCTTCGGGCCACCGGGGACGCGGATCCAGGGGGTATGAACCAATAAAGCCGGGTAATAGATGAGAAAAGGTTCGTCCTTCTTCCGCTCGATGAAATCGACCATGAAGTCGGCGAGGACGTCCGGACCGAAGCGGTCAGCGATCGAATCCTCTTCGATTTCGCCATTGATGCGAAAATAGGGCTGGTAGAAGCGCGACCGCTTGACGCCGTCCCGGTCATACATCTGCCAGAGGCAATGTTCATCGAAGCCGAGTGCCTTGACCGTATCGTTACGCTCGAGCCAGGAGATATTCCACTTTCCGGCGACGGCGGTGGCGTATCCCGCCTCATCCAGTTGATTGGCGAAGCTGTTGAACTTTTTCGGGTCCAAATAGAAGTCATCCTTCCAATAGGTCAGCACACGGTTAATGCCCGTGAATCGCGGGTAGGTGCCCGTCATGATTTCTGCTCTCGATGGAGAGCACGCGGGGTTGGCAAAGCAATGGCTAAACAACATGCCGCTACTGGCCAGCTTGTCGAGATGTGGCGTCCGCACGCCGTGGCCGCCATAAGCATTGAGCGTTTCAATCCCCAGGTCGTCGGCGAAGATCAGGATGATGTTCGGCCGCGTTTCGCTATTATCACTGTCGGCAAATGCAGCCGACGTCAGAGCACACAAAAGGAGAATCGAAAACATTTTCATGGTCACATTTGTCACTTTGATGAAGGTTCGACTGGCGCGTTCTCATCAACCAGAACGCGAATGTGATCGGTCAACGCACCGACATGCAGGTTGAAGTAGAGCTGCCTTCCGTCGTCGCTGATCCGCAACGAATCGGCTGGCAAGCGGCCCTCTTCGCTGTCTACCGCTTCCAGCCAGCGACCATCGAAAGATTCATAATCTATACTGGGAATACCAAACATGGCGTCGGTTCGTTGCAGCTGTCGACTGGTTACGGCAACACCGAGAATTGGGTGCTGAAAGGAAATGCTACCGCTAAGAGTCCGCTGGAATCCGAAGGCGCTGTTCTCGGGCTCATAGATCAGTAGATAGCTGCTTACGACACGATTCGGTTCGATTTTGTGCCGCTCATTGCGGGTTGCAGGCCAGGCCCGACCCGCTCCCACCAGACCGAGCACCAGCGGCTGGTCAATATGAAGATTCAGACGTTCGGGAACCAGAAACAGCTTGTTGTCTTTAGCGAGCGAACCCAGGGACGGACTCGGTCCTGGCGGAACGAAATCGATAATGGCAGACGCTTGATTGATGCCGATTGTGAGCGGCCAGATGTCCTGATACTTGCCGGGTTCATACGGAATCTCTTTGTGCGTTTGCGAACCCCCACTCGATGCAAACGCACGCCCTTCGCCAAACGTTTCCTCTTCCGCATCTGAAGCAGCATTTACCGATCGAACCGCGACGCTTCCGTCGAAGACCGCCACATCGACTTCGCCGTCCGGGGCCGCGGTCAGCCCGAAAGCCGTTCCAAGATCGCGAATCTCCAATTCGCCCGCTCGAACAAGCAACTCACTACTCGGTTCAGGCAATCTCGCAGTCAGTTTCCCCGCCTTCAGCTCCAGCGTGGACGCGTCCATGATCCTGAACGAAGCCGGAGCCGCGATCGACACAATCGCCCCTGCCTCCATCTGCAGTCGTACTGACCCGGCCTGAAGTTGATAGAGCACCTCGTTCTTGAGATACCTGCCTGCCGTCGGAGCCTCATCAAGAGACCCGCCCCAATAAGCCTGGTTCGCATAGGTAATCGCTGCCCCGTCAACAGGAACCGTCGGTTGGGCTTTAAACCAAACGATCAATGCAAGACACGCTGCGACTGCCACGAAGGAAGTGACCAACGAACGAGTGCGGCGTCGAAACAGGCTGGTCTTTTCGATGCCTGCGTTATGAGGCATTGTGAACGCGTCCTCACGACACAACCCGGCCAATGCTGTTGATCGTTCCTGCGTTTCGATGAAGTGCTGTCTCTTCTCAGCGTCTTCCCGCAACGCCACTGAGCCAACCGATGCGTCGAAGCTCGCGGCTGCAGACTGTTCTTCAATGGCGATGGTTGCTGATTGAATCTCCTGTTCGAACATCGCGGCATCGGTAAAGCGACGCATGTTGTCCTCGTCGGACTTCAGCCATGCATTCAGCTCGGCCTGTTCAGCTTCATTCAGCGAGCCGTCCAGCCAGCCGGCGATGAGTTTCCCGGGATCGGTCATGGCGTTTCTCCTTCCGCACAAAGCTGCCGCTCCACACATTCGCGCAGTTGTTGGCGAATCCGCTGCAGAGCGACTCGCACAGCCGCCCCCGTTCCACCGACCTGCTGCGCGATTTCTTCAGCCGTCAGCTCGTCGTAGTATCGCAACCGAACCATTTGCCTCGCCCGAGCCGCCAGTCGCTGGATGCAGTCTTGCAAGAAGAGCGAGCGGTCGAATACCTCGGGCGCCAATTCCGCCCAGGTCTCGGTAAACTGCGCCAGCAGCTCGGAATCAAACGCAACGCGACTGCGCGCTGCATCCCGTTTCAGGCTAAGGACTTGAAACCGTGCGATTCCCAGAGCCCACGCGACGAAAGGACGCTGCTCGTCGTACTCATCAAACCGGCGGAAGAGGACGAGCGATGTTTCCTGCAGGACTTCATCCGCCACTGCACGATCGCGCACCAGCGACCGCACATACCTAGACACTGCCGGCTGAGCGGCAGTCCAGAGTCGGATGAATCGCAATTGGTCCTGTTCGTTGAGCATGGCTATGAGGTATTTCCACGGCGGACGGACAACGTAACAGAAAAAAAGAAATCCTCATGAAATCCAA
>JBPCVE010000143.1:0-2902 GCA_051010795.1 Rubripirellula sp. | reverse complement strand
CTGCGAACCCGACTGTTGATCTGTTTTGACCGAAGCCATTTTTCGGTTTCGGGCTGCGGTTGTCGTCCTGCTGCCTGTGCGTCGATCAGTTCGCTGATGTGTCGCAGGTAGGTAGCTGCCGATTTCTTGGACACGTCGCCTAGCCAAATTACACGTTGACGTTTGCGGGGGTCCCGCCAACGCAGTTTGTAACCCTGTCGATCACCGTTCTCATAATTGAGTGAAGCCATCGGTTTTCCAATGTGAGGATCTATCGTAAATCAATGTATCGCCAAGGAGCGTCGGTGTCATGCGTTCATGCGAGGCATGACGTAGTCGAAACATTCGAAGCCGATACTTTCGGTTTGGTTGCGTGGGTGTCGTCGGCGTAAGCCATAAACGACGCCCGACGTAATGGTCTGGTCTGGGAGGGTGTTGTCCGGTGCACCCCTCTCAGTTGTCCGGTGCACCCCTCTTGGTCGTCGGGTGCACCCCAGGGGTGTCGTCCAGTGCACCTCTCTTTTGATACTTTTCGAAGGTTAGTTTTCGGACGCTGCCACTGTGCCCAACACCACGTCTGAGGGTGAGCACAACGCCGGCCCGTTCAAGGTCCTGCATGATCTTGATGGTGGTCCGTTCTTTGAGTCCGGCATATTCTGCGATTTGTTGGTTCGTGGCATTAAACTTGAAGTCGGTGCCCCACGCTTGTGTCCAGCATGAATACAGGACTGCAACCATCGAGCTCTTTGACCCGTTGCGACCCTTTGGCAATGTTGGGAACAGCTCGTTCTGCATCCAACGCAGTTGCTCAAACCGGTTCTCGGACTTCCGTTTTGTCACTACGGAGTTCTCGCTGGGCCGGAGTAGTCATCGAACTCTGCATGCCGTTCTGGTGATCGGTTGTCGAAACGCATGGTTTCGCCATGGAAGTTCAGTTTGATACGGTTCATCGGACCAGCACGGTGCTTAACGCATTTCATGTCAATTTCTTTGACGGGTGCGTGATTTTTAGACTTGTTGAGGAGGATGTAGGCAGCATCCGCTTCGTACTCGATTCCACTAGATCCCTTAAAACTGGACAGGCTTAGGCTCTCTGGATCGTGTCCGCCCTGTCTGCTGTTGCTGCGTGAAGTTGCTGCCAGGGCTAGGACTGCCCAGCCCTGCATGGCAAGCTCGCGGAAGGTTGTCATCACTTCGTCAAGACCCGTTATGGTATCGGTGGCTGCAGGTTTGAATTTCTGCAGGTAGTCCACAATCAGGATGCCAGGGGGCACCAGAGATAACTCCGCAAGGCCCTCACAGGTAAATGGTGGCTGCATGTGCATCGTGCGTTTAATCGACGGTTGCATCGCCTCATATGCCGTGCACACAGCCTCGTGCTGGTCTTGGTGGTGGGCCTCGTTAAGTGCTTTAAGCCCTTTGCTTATGGTGCTGTGTGCAACGTTAGAGCGTCGCGACAGTTCGCGTTTTATCAACGCTTGTATATCCATTTCCGCATTGGCAATGATTAGCGATAACTCAGGGTGGCGATCCAACGCTTCAAACGCGATTTGCATGGCCAGTGCTGTTTTGCCGGCACCAGGTGGTGCGCCTATGAGCGTGACCCGTCCCGGTGCCAGCACGAAGTCCTCACCGACAGTACCCCCGCTGTAGCTCACTTCTTGCTTACCTTCAGTCAGATCTTTCATGAAGCTTGCAAGTGCTGCTGAGGTTTTTTCAAATCGCATTGCCTACCTCGATGGTTCTGCTGTCAGTTGACTTGTCAAACACACCACTAAGCCAGAAGACAGGGAGTTTGCTTGGTCGTTTCCGGGGTGTTAGGCAGGGATTGAGGTCGGTGTTGTTCGACTTGCCTCGCTGACCGGGCGATAATTTGGGGGCAGCCCGAGGCCCTGTTAGCGTGCATTTTTTCAATGTCCGTGATAACATCATGTCTCTCCGTGTTTTGTGGGTGCCGTCTCATTGGCGTGGGTGCGGCACCCCTTTTCTAACTTTGTGATTTGGGTTCCCTGGCAGATGAATTGCGGGGGGACGTAGCGGCTTTGGGCATTGCCTTTAGAGCATTTGCTACGTCCTGCACGTCAAACAGCCGCTTGGTGCCTACTTGAATTGATGGCACGAGGTTTTGACGCACAAGTTTGTCCAGTGTGCTCGTTGATAAATTCAGCAGTCGAGCGGTTTCTTCCCTGTCGTTTAGGACGGGTGTGATGGGACAAGGCTGTGTAGTTTCCAGCTTCTGAATCAGCCGGTTTACGATTGTGTCAGCCAACTGGTCAGCTGTTGTGCCGGTGAAAATACCCTCAGACATTGTGCTGCTCCCCTGTGTTATCTAGCACCTTTGGGCAGCCTTCAGATTCCCAGATTTCGATGACCGAGCGCGGCCACCTCGCCAGAGTCCCGAGCTTGATTGGCTGCGGAATGCGTCCCTCATCGGCCAGCCGATAAACGTGACGCGTTGAGCAACTCCAGCGATCTGCGAGGTCCTCCACGCTGAACATTGCCCACTGTGTTTTGCGGGGAGCACCCGTGGACTGGTTACTATTGTTTGTCATTTCTCACCCATGTTGCGAGTCAATGCCTGACAGGCGAAGTGCCATCAAGTCAGTCGCAATCATGGGGAGTCAGTGAGAGCGTCCCAAATCGTGGATCGTTCAATGCGTAGATAGAATCAACGCTTTGAACGCTTTTCCAAAGTCATCAGCGTAGTAGAAAACAGCGCTTTTTTCGGTTCTCGAGGGATCTCGACGCCACCTGCAGCAACGCGTATCCACCCCGAAATACGCATTTTTCTGTTGCCCCTCGTAGCGGTAACGGCGGTGTGATTCTAGTTTGCATGGGAATTTATTTTTATTTTTTTTGCACGCTTGGACCCAATCAACGCTTTGACGCTCGAACTCGGGTGTCTGGGCTTCAAGTTCAAATA
>JBPCVE010000142.1:0-4084 GCA_051010795.1 Rubripirellula sp. | reverse complement strand
TTCACCATTCACCATTCACCATTCACCATTCACCATTCACCATTCACCATTCACCATTCACCATTCACCATTCACCATTCACCATTCACCATTCACCATTCACCATCTCGAACTTCACGCACGAGGCGTAACACCGCATGGTCCGGCGTGTCCTTCAACTGCCTGATCAAATCAGCAAACAACTTGGGGCGGTTTCGGATGATCGCTTGCAAATCTCCCGACACCTTTCCGGCCATCGCCAACAGGACATCAGGATCCTGATCCAGTTCGCGTGCGAGAGCCGCGATCGTCTTCTCCGAAGGTGGCGGCTGCTGACCGCGTTCGACCTTACTGAGGTAGGACGGCTCAACGCCCACACGCGAAGCCAACTGCCGCACCGAGAACGTGGCATCCTCAGATCGCCGCTGCTCGCGAACCTTCCGTAAATAGTCGCCAAAACCTTTCATGTGTGTACTATATACTACACACTACTCACGTCAACCGGCAAACACAGACTTTGCCCGGAAAAACAGCCCAAACTCAGGGCTACCAACCGTCCACTTACCTGTGCGTCGATAGCGCATCGGTCCCACCTCACCGCTCTGCGTTCGCTTGAACCGCCTGCAGTACTGTTCACGGAACTGGATGGTCAACCTGGATAATTCCAGACAACACTTCTCGCACATGAAGCAGTAATGAGCGCAATCAATCGCTCAACCCAAACTGCCCGATGGACCATCTACCGCGCGATCTTTGTGGTGCGAATCAATCCCCTCCACAGAAGATGGATTCGACATCAGATGCTCTCACGTGTGCGGTGAAGTGCAAAAGGCTTGCGACGACGCGCA
This sequence comes from Rubripirellula sp., assembly GCA_051010795.1. Classification (GTDB taxonomy): domain Bacteria; phylum Planctomycetota; class Planctomycetia; order Pirellulales; family Pirellulaceae; genus Rubripirellula. The sequence goes on along the minus strand of JBPCVE010000142.1, from coordinate 3,257 downwards.
AGGATGAAATCGTGCGAGCGTTTTTCACGCCCCAAGCCTGGAATCCTGGAGCATTCAGTTGTAACGACCAAGGCAACAAAAGTTCTTGGAATCCCTCTCCATTTTCTCGGACAATTGGTGCCACAAAATGGCAGCAAGTGTTAAGTTTCAGACTGTAACTTTTTACGCATTAACACAACGCCATCCCCCCCCGGAGAGCGGTACCGCCGTTTGATTCCGTGAAGCACAGACTACTACCAATATTCCTAACGACTCTGATTCTGTCAGCAGCCCCAACCACTGCTCAAGAGTCTCTGCCGTTTCCCCCTACGCCCTCTGCTTCGCAGCCAGGTCTGACCATACAAACGTCGACTCACAAGAAGCGAGTTGCAACACGTCGTTTGCCAGAAGACGCGCCCAACATTCTGATTGTGCTGATCGATGATGTGGGCCCAGGGACGGCGTCAACCTACGGCGGCGAAATCGCCACACCCAACCTTGATCGGGTTGCCAAAGCTGGCATCTCTTACAACCGTTTTCATTCCACGGCGATGTGCTCACCAACCCGGGCAGCGTTATTGACTGGTCGCAACCACACTCGAGTCGGCAATGGTCAGATTTGCGAACTGGCAAACGACTGGGATGGATTCAGCGGCGCGATCCCCAAGACTTCTGCAACCATCGCTGAGATCCTGAAAGACTACGGATACAACACCGGCGCGTGGGGCAAATGGCACAACACTCCTGCTGAGGAAACGACTTCCAAAGGTCCTTTTGATCGCTGGCCTACCGGCTATGGGTTTGAATATTTTTATGGTTTCCTGTCTGGCGAGGCATCACAGTACGAGCCAAATTTGGTGCGTAACACGACTTCGGTCGATCCACGCGCAATTCACCGTGAGGGTTACCATGTGAGCGAAGATTTGGCTGACGATGCAATCCACTGGTTGCGTGAGCAACAATCATTCGCGCCCGATAAACCATTCTTCATGTAGTGGGCATCAGGCTGTGCACACGGTCCGCACCATGTCATGAAAGAGTGGGCTGACAAGTACAAAGGAAAGTTTGATGATGGTTGGGATGAATACCGTAAACGTACTTTCAAGCGTGCCAAAGCGATGGGCTGGATTCCCCAGAATGCACAACTCACCCCACGACCAGAAACCTTGCCGTCATGGGATTCGATTCCTGAAAAAGAGAAGCCTTTCCAGCGTCGTCTCATGGAAGTGTTTGCTGGCTTCGTTGAGCACACCGATCATCAGGTCGGTCGAATCCTTGATGAGATCGAAGAACAAGGTCGTCGTGATAATACTCTGGTATTTTACATTTGGGGTGATAACGGATCCTCGGCAGAGGGGCAGAACGGTACCATCAGTGAACTGTTGGCGCAGAACGGCATTCCAACCAAGATAGAAGATCACGTTCAAGCTCTCGACGAACTCGGTGGCCTTGAAGTGTTGGGTTCTCCAAAAACGGACAACATGTATCACGCCGGTTGGGCGTGGGCTGGCAGCACACCTTATCGCTCGACCAAGCTTATTGGGGCACACTTTGGTGGCACCCGACAACCAATGGCTTTGTCCTGGCCCGCACGCCTGAAACAAGACAATACTCCGCGCAGCCAGTTCCACCACGTGATTGACATCGCGCCGACACTTTACGAAATCTTGGACATCACGCCACCGAAAACTGTGAATGGGATTCCACAGGAAACCCTCGACGGGACAAGCATGGCTTACACCTTCGATAACCCTGAAGCCGAAGGTAAGTTGAAAACACAATTTTTCGACATCATGGGCAGTCGTGGCATCTACCACGATGGCTGGTTTGCGGGAACGTTTGGCCCGAGAATGCCATGGATCCCCGGAACTCCTGCAGGGATTCAGAACTGGAATCCTGAAAACGATCAGTGGGAACTCTACAACCTCAAGGAAGACTGGAGTCAGGCTAATGATCTAGCGGCGAAGATGCCTGAAAAGCTGCAAGAACTCAAGAGTTTGTTTCTGGTTGAATCCGCCAAGAACAACAACCTTCCCATTGGTGGAGGTCTCTGGACCGTCGCATTCCACCCAGAGGATGCACCAGCAACGCCCTTCAAGAAATGGACGTTCCGTGGCCCAATGGAACGAATGCCAGAATTCGCAGCCCCCAAGCTCGGAAAATTCAATAACGATGTGCGTGTCGAAGCCAAACTGCCTGAAAAGGCAAACGGCGTGATTTATGCACTTGGAGGATTCTCAGGAGGCCTATCACTCTTCATGCAAGACGGCTACCTGGTTTACGAATACAACCTGTTCGAAATCAAACGCACCGTGTTTAGATCCGCTAAGCCCATTGGTGCTGGTGATGTGGTGATTGAAGTCCAGTCACGACTGGCAGAGGCAAAACCAGCCGCGCCACTGGACGTAAAGATCAGCGTCAACGGCAAAGCTGTCGCAGGAGGTCGCGTACCGATGACCGCGCCTTTAACTTTCACGGCGAACGACTGTCTCGATATCGGATACGACTGGGGATCTCCAGTCTCAACCGAGTACTTCGATGACGCACCGTTCAAGTTTGAAGGTACGCTTGGAACAACAACTATCTCGTATAGTAACAAGTAAGCTGGGGCATTTGATTTTGGACAATGATTTCACGAACCAAGCCGCCGATGCTACCATGGGCATCGGCGGCCTACTCTCGTTTTACGTTCATGATTGCAGTACGCACCTATGCAAACCAAGAAAAAACCGCGTCCGAAACGTCGCTTGAAGTTATTGCTTCTGGTTGCTCTCTTGGTAATTCCGGGCTCATTCGCGTACATCGAGTTCTATTTATCTCGACCACCAGGCGAAGGTCCGGCTGGCCAACTGTAAACGCGGATGAATTCCAAAGCATTTGGTCTGATCGCCAAATACAACTGATTGGAATCGGCGACAGCATTACAGCCGGCTTGGGGGCCAACTCGAAGAGCCACCGATTCTTCAATCGTCTAAGGCGTAATCCAAGCGACGAATTTGCGGACATGCAAGGCAACTGCCTTGAGAATGTTCTGCCAAATTTAAATTCTGAGAATTTCGCAATCTCCGGTTCAGAATCCATGATGCACCTTCAAGTGATTCAGGAAACGGTTCCGACCTATGAAAATGCGTTTGGCATCGTAGTGATGACCTCCGGTGGCAACGACCTTATTCATAGCTATGGCAAAAGCCCTCCTCGCGAGTGCGCCATGTATTCAGCTACGTTGGAACAAGCTCAACCTTGGATCGAAAATTATCGCGTACGGCTCGACACGATGA
>JBPCVE010000141.1:0-4010 GCA_051010795.1 Rubripirellula sp. | reverse complement strand
ACACCTCACGATGCAGCAGATGGCGTCGTGTTTGTGGTCGATGATGGCATTCACAAGGTTGGCATTCTGACTGATCTAGGACACGCCTTTGACGAACTCGACGAAATCCTGCCTCAATTGGATGCGGTGTTCATCGAAAGCAATCACGACCTTGAGATGTTGGCGGGCAGCTTTTATCCCGAGAGTCTCAAAGCAAGAATTCGTAGTTCGCAAGGACACATTTCGAATCTTGATGCTGCTGAATTATTACAACGTGCCGCATCACCAAAACTTCAATGGGCCTGTTTGGCACATCTTTCTGAGGAAAGTAATACGCCAGAATTAGCAATGGAAACCCACCGCCGATTGTTGGGTGATCGTTTTCCTGTTTACTGCGCAAGCCGCGACTCAGCGACTGCTCCGCTACGACTCTGATCTGGTACTCGTATCGCGTTGGCACCCGTTTGCCATCAGCTCACCAACTCGACTCTCAAGGTGACCAAGAGCCACAGATGAAGCTGGCTCGTTTCTTTCCATTTCAATTCACATCAAACCAACAATTCAGAAAGTGGTCCTTTCTGCTGATCCTCATCCAGACTCAAATCGAAACGGCCAAAAACGTCGCGTGTTCGTCCTGCGGTCTCCAGCAGGGAATTGTAAAGACAAGCGATTGTCCGATGGCCTGGTTTTCCATATCCCGGATACTGTAGGTATCGTCCTCCAGCAGTTCGCCTCAGTTTACCGGCGATTCCGCCGAGCAAGACAAACGGCCATTCGATACAGCTACCATGGTGTTTTTCTGCTGCATCACTCAGATACACGATCAGAGTGTTATCAAGCATCGTGCCATTGCCCTCGGGCACCGCTTTCAATTTCGCTGCGATTCGCGCGATCTGATCAACTTGAAAACGACGAATCCGATTCCTCGCTTCACACGCAGTCATCCCGGGAACCGTTTCGGCGTGGCCAATGCCATGAACATGCTTTTCGATTCCCAGCCCTCGATACGTGATATCAAGCGTATCAGCACGAATCGTAACGACATTGGATAACCCGGCAATCAATGCGGCCGATGCAATATCGAAGTGGGCCTCGATTCGATCCGTTTCTACACCAGACTCATACTTGTCCTCAACTTGGGGTGCGTGACGCCGAATCTTCGCCTCGAGACCCAACAATTGCCTACGCCGATCTCGCAGGCTCTCGAATGCTTGCAGGTAATAATCCAATTTCTGCTTATCCCTTCCGGCAATCTGTCGCTGCAAATTCTGAATATCACCGACCATGTGATCCAACAACATTGCGCTCAATTGTTTGTCGGCTTTTCCATCTGCACCTGTGGCTGCGATACCGAACAAGTTTTTATACGCCATCAGCGGACTAGCCTGGTAAGGCAGAGGACGATCTACATCCATCGCCGAAATACCCGGATAAACAACCGAGTCTTTGACACCCGATAAAACCTTACCACCAAGCGTCAGACCGACATGCGGAAAAATCGATGGCAGTGCTTTCGCGAGCATACCATCGACTGTCGCACTGGCGGCACGTCCGGGATTTCCTTCGCTTCCCGTGTGATAACACCCCATTGCTCCATACCACGCTGAATGCCCCCCCCGACACATTTTTCCTGACAATCCCTGTAAGATCGTCAAGTGATCACGATGTTCAGTCAACGACTTGAGTGAATCAGGTAACTCTTGTTCATCAAGGGAGACATCAAGAAGTGATTCGACCGGTTTGAGCTCGGCAGGTGAACCCTGTTCAGCTCCCGGCTGAGTCAACTCATCAGCCATCCCAGTTGGTACAAGCTCAGCTGGAGTCAGCCCACTACACTTGACCACGAACAGAAAACGTCGGGGAGCAAGTGATAAACCAGCTGCCTCTGCTTCCATACGTTGTAGAAACGGAAGTAGTAGCGGCGAAACCGTGGCAGCGGCAGCCGTCTTCAGCATGGCTCGGCGATTTCGTTGGGACATGTCTTATTTCGTTTTTCGATACAGGAAAGAATCTGATGACAACAGCGAAGCGATCATTGCCTTCATACTGCCACCATGTTTGACATACGCTTGATCAGCTGCCATCAAGGTGGGGGAATCACCCAACGTTTCGTTGCGGCCCAACCAGAAGCGAAACGCGTGGCGCACGAAAGACTGACGAACACGCTCTGATTTCCCCAGTCGCTGCACCAATTCAAACGCGTCATTTACATCTCCGTCCAGATGACGATCACCGCTGTTGCTGATGTGCCCACGAGTGTCAATGTCGGTAGTTCGTGCATCACTGTGACGCTCGGGAAAAATGGTCAACAACTCACCCAAAATCTCTCGGTCTCGGTGTCGACCAAAGTCATCAAACTGCTCGAATGGAAAACCCAAAGGGTCCATTTTTTGATGACACTTCCAGCAGTACTCGTCTCTTGTCACGCTTAACCGCTCTCGAAGCGATTGATCTCGGTGTTCCGGAACAACAGCATTCACATCAAGTGGAACATCAGGCATGATGTCAGCCAACAGGTGCTCGCGAATCCACTTTCCACGACGAATTGGGTCGTTATCGAAGTTCCCACTCCAGGATATCAACCATGCCGGATGCGTCAGAATACCGGCTCGCTGACCACCTGGCATCTTGAACGGCTGCTGAACTGGATAGTCCCAGGTAGTGTGATCGAGATTATAGAAGTCTACGTACTGCCGTGAACTTGGGCCTTCGATCGGGATCGGGTGACGCCCTGCAGTTTCCGACCGCTGCAAGTACTTGGTATTGAATTCAAAATTGGCGTCATTCTTATTCGTCTTGATGTAATACAGATCTTTCTGGATGTGATCGAGTGATCCCAGATACGCCACAAAGTACTCATCCGTGGTCAACAACTGATTCAGGACATCGCGGTCCCGGTCAAAGATATGCATGACCAGTTGGTCTGCATCGTCCACCATTCGCTGAGTCAGATAGCGATCACCAAACCCAATACGCTTTGCATCCTTGAATACATTAGGAGCATGGTGATACCCAAAGAATTCACGAAAGAACCGCAAGGTACGTGTATTTCGGATGCCATGATCCTGAGTAAACATTCGGTAGTCAGCCGTCGCCATATTGTTGTTGTCGAGTATCTGCCGAACAACACGCTGTATGTCTGCTGTTTCCTCAAGCTCTCCGCTCAAGGCGAGATTCAGTAAATCGACGGTCGTCTCACCGTCTCTGGCCACCACTTCGATTTCACTAGGGCCTGTATCCATCAGTGCCCGAGCAATCGCAAAAGCAAGCTCCGTCGGGGAAAGCCGACGTCGACCATGAACATCTTGTGCGCCCAACCCTATTTCCATCCGATACACAGCCTCAGGCTTCATCAGGATGGCTTGCAGCATTGTCTGCAGTGCCTTGATGTTACCCCCGACTTTGGCAGCCTTTCGGAAGAACCCACTGAGCAATTCAAATTCCGATTCACTCGGAACCCGTTCCAACAGCAACTCAAATTCAAACACTATCGCTGCCCGCAGCATTTCATCTGTTGGCTCATCTTGCGATCGCAGAATGGCCTCGAATTCTACGGGTGTTCTTTTTGAGTTCCTGAGTTTGCTTTCATGATCACGAAACACCACCCCAGTGGTTTGATATTCAGCCAGCGTTCGGCAATTCATCATCAGCAATTGCAAAGTGGCCTCGCCAGCAAATTGCTGGGCTGAGAAGTCGGCAATCTCACCTCGTGAAGTATCGAGTGCGAAGGGTTGATGAACCGCCGTAATTTCACGCAGATGCTGACCAAATCCATTTAGAAATTCATCATAGATATACGGACTCAAACGCCACAGACGTGACGGTGACGATGCTGGCCCACGATGCGACCCATCAAAAAGCTTCTCATGGCTAACATAATTACCAAACTGTGGCGACTTTAGCTTGTGCCAAACGTTCGGCGTTTGGCCGACCTTCCGCAGTTGCCGAGTGATCCACTCGGTTACATAATCAACTTCCATCACTGATAACTGCGATGAGCCTTCAGGTGGCATGGCTCCCAGTGTTATTTG
>JBPCVE010000140.1:0-11054 GCA_051010795.1 Rubripirellula sp. | reverse complement strand
AGGTAATGGTTGCGATCGAACGGATGGTAGGACGACAGCGGCGTGAAGACGTCTATGTCAGGCTGCCACGTTTGGCTGACATGGCAGGCGTCGACAGCGACCAACTGAAACGAACCCTCCGCGAACTGAATCGTCTGCGATCATTCGACTACATACCACCATTTCGAGGACGCGCCGTCCACTTGGTGCAGCGGGACCTAAGCTTTGAACAGCTTGAAATTGATTTTGAGGATCTCAATCAACGTAAGCGTGCCGAATTCGAAAAACTGGAAGCCGTCATTAAATTCGCCCGGACGGCAGGATGTCGGCAGCGTGTGATCCTGCAGTATTTCGGGGAAGCAGGAGCAGCGAACTGTGGACTTTGTGATCGTTGTCAACCCAATGATGGGTCACCAGGACGATCCTCTGACATATGCGTGGCCAGTGAGATCGAGGGGATTGATTCCGGTTCGCTGCTGAGAGGTATTCAGGTCGTTCTTAGTGGCGTCACCCGCATGCATGGTCGTTTCGGAAAAAACATGGTGGCCCAGATGCTCTGTGGCTCTCGAAACAAAAAACTGCAGCAGTGGAAACTCCACCAGCTGAGTACGTATGGACTTCTATCAGGCCTGCGTCAAACGGAAGTGGTCAACATCATGGATGCGCTGATTGAAACCGGACTTTTGCAGCAGAAAGAAGTTGACGAGCGGCGGCCCACTCTCCACATGACCGAAGAGGGTCGCCGCGTGATGCGTTCTGAGACACCTCTGCCAGCCGGTCTTCAGTTGCCTCTGCCACTTGCCAAGCGACTGGCCAAGGCCACTGGAAAAATTGAAGCGGCCGACGTGCAGACAGAGGCGGGACAATCCGGTGCCGGAACTTCGGACGGCAACGACATTGGGACAGAAAACCCACAGATGCTGGAGATGGCGGAGAAGCTGAAGCGTTGGCGTCGCAAAAATTCTGCGGCGTTGGGAATTCCAGCCTACCGCGTTCTCACGAATGCGACGATCGACCGCATTGCTGAATCATGCCCCACATCGCGGGAAGACTTGGAATCGATTTCGGGGGTAGGACCGGCGACCATGGAACAATTTGGTGATGACATTCTCGCCTTGGTCGCGTCAAACCTGTCAGATTCATCCCAAGCGGTACAGAAAATAGACGGGGTCGCGGCAGAATTGAAAATGCCTGAGATCGGGAAAAAAACGACCAATGACGGGGACTCCGCAACCATTTCGGCCTCGCCAACCACTGCAATCAATAATTCTCAACCCGAAACCAGCATGTTCCGGTCTAACTCAGACTCTGGGGCACCCCCTGAGTTGCCAACAAGGAACAATAGCCGGGTGGAAGAGGGCTTGGGTTATTGGACGTGGCGGTTGTTCAGCGATGGCTATTCGGAGTCTGAAGTGATGGCAATCAGGCATTGCGACTCTAACGAACTGGTTTCCCAACTGTTGCTGGCAATTGAGAGCGGTTTGATCGTCGATCCGGGTTGGATAACGGACGAACACGGCATTGAACAGCTTCGTAAGTCCAGTAAAGGGCCCTCAGGGGGCGGTTAGTCACTCAAGCCACGACTCACTACAATCTAGGCAGGATTTCGTCGCAAGCAGCGGTTGGGGTCCGTGATAAGTCCCCCTATGACGGGCTCGTCACACAAACAGCAACGGCCAAAAAGGCAGGAAATGGATAAGAAGTCTGAGAAAAACGAAACTCCCACGCCCGAGCCTCAAGAAGGCAAGCGAGGGAACAACTCACTCATCATCGCTCTACTTTTGGCTGGTTCACTCGTGTTGTTGTTCTACAACCGAGGTGAAGAGCGTTCCGCCGTCTCTGCGAGTTTCTTCCAGACTGAACTGGCCCGCGGGAACGTCGAGGAAGTCAGCATTGGCGAGCGGAGAGTCTATGGAACGTTCAAGACGGCTCCTGACGCGCCCATCGTCGCCCCAGAAGAGGCTGTGTCCACCACTGACGACTCGAAAGAAACGTCAGAAGAGACTTCTCCTGCAAAGGACGAAGATAAAAAATACTTGAAGAAGTTTTACTTCAATCGGTCTACGGATGCAGGGGCTGCTGTTGAGCTTGAGAACCAGCTGAAAGCTGGAAAAGTCGAATACACCTACCTCGAACCGGACAACACTCAACAGATCATCTATTTCGTTGCATTGATTGGCCTCCCGCTGGCGATCCTGTTCTTCCTGTTCATGATGCTACGGCGAACGAAAAGCGACATCATGGGCGGTGGCTTTTTATCGGGCTTTAGCAAGAGTCCTGCCAAGAAGTTCGAAGCCAACGAGAAGATGGTGACCTTTGATGATGTTGCTGGGCTTGAGGGCGTCAAAGCGGATCTTCAGGAGATTGTGGACTTTCTCAAGACACCCGGCAAATTTCAGAAACTGGGTGGCCGAGTCCCAAAGGGAGTCCTGCTGAACGGACCTCCGGGTACTGGGAAGACGCTTTTGGCAAGAGCCGTGGCTGGTGAGGCGGATGTCCCTTTCTTCTCTGTCAACGGCAGTGAATTCATCCAAATGTTTGTTGGAGTCGGTGCAAGCCGAGTCCGTGACCTGTTCAAGACAGCGAAAGAGCAAAGTCCAGCAATCATCTTCATTGACGAGATCGATGCTGTCGGCCGTCAGCGTGGTGCGGGCCTCGGTGGCGGGCATGACGAGCGAGAGCAAACGCTGAATCAAATCCTTGGCGAGATGGATGGCTTTTCAGGGAGTCAGGCAGTCATCGTGGTTGCGGCAACAAATCGCCCTGACGTGCTTGATCCAGCTCTCTTGCGTCCCGGAAGATTTGACCGCCACATCACGGTGGGACGTCCCACAATGAAAGGACGCGAAGCCATTTTCAAAGTTCACGTACGCGATGTTCCGCTAGCAGACGATGTTGACCTGAGACGACTTGCCGCGGGCACGGTCGGCCTGACGGGTGCCGACATTCGCAACATGGTGAATGAAGCTGCCTTATGGGCGGCTCGGCATGATAAGAAAATTGTGGACATGAGCGATTTTGACCACGCCCGCGACAAGATTTTGATGGGCGCCAAACGCGAGGAAGTTCTGCAGGACAGCGAGAAGGAGAAGACAGCCTATCACGAAGCTGGGCATACGCTTACCGCTTGGCACTTGGACGGTGCACACATCGTGCATAAGGTGACGATCATTCCACGTGGCCGTGCTCTTGGTGTAACGCAATATGTTCCCAACGAGGATCGTCTCAGCATCAGCAAACGGGAATTGGATCACCAGCTGATCGTGTTGTTAGGCGGTCGAGCTGCAGAAAAAATCATCTACAACGAGACGTGCGTTGGTGCCGAAAATGATTTGGAGCGAGCTACGAGTATCGCCCGTAGGATGGTAACCCACTGGGGCATGAGTCCAAAAATTGGCCCTGTCAGTTACAAGACAAGTGATGAAGATCCGTTTCTCGGTCGCGAGATCCACCAGTCACGACAGTTCAGTGAACACACGCAGGAACTGATCGACGAAGAGGTGGGTCGCATTCTGTTGGAAGCTGATCAGAAAGCGGAGCAATTGCTTCGTGAACACCGAGACGATCTGGAAAGCATCACGCGGTCGCTGCTGGAACACGAGGAGCTTGGCGAAGCTGATCTGACTGAATTGATAGGACCATCGATCCAATCACGCACTCAATCAAAGAGTGAAGATTCCGAACCAGCGCAGACGCTGGCTCCCGATGGTTCCGATGCTCCCAAGCCAGATGTCGTCACCAAGACGGACCAGCAGTCGTGAGAGCGAGATCGACGCAACTAACTCGAGTACGCTGTCGTCACTGATAATCCATGGGAAAAAAGCGTCAAAAACAGAGAACTGATTTTCGAAAGAAATACCAGGGACGTGTGCGGAAGGGAGACCTGACTCGCGAGTTTCGGACAGGTGATGCGGACAGTCTGGCCGATGTTTCCCAGAGCGAACGCGTTAGCGGCAAAGGTGAGTTGACGCGAAAACGCACGATTCAATCCACCAACAAGAATGACCAACAGGTCAGCAGTGGCGAGTTGAAACCAGGTCGAGTCGTCAGCGTCCACGGCCTGAAAAGTCGCGTCTTGGCGGACGATGGAAAAATCTATGATTGCGCCGTGAGACAGGTCCTAAAATCGCTCAGTATCGAGCAGCGCAGCATTGTGGTTGCCGGAGACGACGTGCTCATACGAGCAGACTCGCCTTTGGATGGAGTGATCGAAGAAGTAAAACCCAGACGCGGGGTCATTAGCCGAACCAGTCGCGGGCAACAACATGTGCTGGTGGCCAATGTTGATTATCTGCTGATCATTACAAGCGCTGCTGAACCCGGTCTGAAACCAGCGTTGATTGATCGCTTCCTGCTGACAGCACAACAATGTGATCTAGAGCCGGTGGTAGTGCTCAACAAAGTCGATCTTGTTGACAGTGTCGAACTGCAGCCCATGCTTGGCGTCTATGCGGCAATGGGATTTCGGGTTTTGATGACGTCTGCGGAAACAGGTATCAACATCCCCTACCTACGCTGCTTGCTGCAGGGAAAGCAAACGGCCGTGACCGGGCAAAGTGGTGTGGGCAAAAGCAGTTTACTAAATGCAATCCAACCCGGTCTCGGGCTTGCAGTTGCAACCGTTAGTCAGGATAACGACAAAGGTCGGCACACAACGACGGCGGCCAAGTTGATTCCACTGGAAGGTGGAGGGGCAGTCTTTGACACACCCGGTATTCGGCAATTCCAACTCTGGGACATTTCTGCTGGTGAGGTCGCTGGACTGATGCCGGATCTGCGCCCCTACGTCAGCGCATGCCGGTACCCCGACTGCCTTCACCTGAGCGAAGACGAATGTGCTGTCAAAGATGCCGTTGCAGATGGTCGTATCGATGCACGTCGGTATGATGCATATTGCCATTTGCTGGAAGATGACTTGATGAATGAGTCCAAATAAGAGCGCAGAGGAATCCGATGAGTACTCCAGAAAGTCCACCCGAAAAGCATCCGCACCCATGGATGCGAGGTGCCGCTGTCAGCAGCATCGGTGTCGTGATTGGAATCGCTTCGCTCGTCCTGTTTTGTCACGCTCTCGGTTTGAATTTTCGGGACGAGGGATGGGGATCCGATAGTGACTCATGGGACACGAACCGCGGCGAAGTGATTGTATCATTCATCGGATTCGGCATAGGCACAATCATCTTTTGGCTTGGTTTCCACCAAACGACAAGGGCCAACTAGGCTGATTGTCCTTCATATCTAGGCGATGATATCGCGGCGATTTTGAACGTAGTCCCAGAGGACAAAACGGTCGAGATCGCGACCGCTGGTAAAAAACACGCGGCCCTTTGTCGTTTGTGCCAATCGTTGTGCGAAGCGAATATCTTCTTGGCTCTGTGACCAACTCGGAATCAGAAAAATATTGATTGTGATATCGTTCTTACTGCAAAGCATGGCCTCTCGCATCGTTGCCTGCTCGGTACGGGGATCAGGTGGATAAAGCATGTAGAGCTTCTCGTCTTCGAAGTGAGCCGTTGGCAACCCATCCGTAATCAAGACAATTTGTCGATTTGGAGTATCACAATTGGCAAGATTCTTACGGGCGAGTTGTAACGAGTGCTGGATATTCGTGAAGTGTGGATGCACTTCATGCTCACTGATGTTGGGATCGCTCATATCTGCCCATAGCTGGACCCATGGATCATGAATCGTCACGGGCTTCGGCATCATATTTATGATCTCGCCCGGCGCCCTGAGCTTGGCGAAGGTGAACATTTCAATGAACCGGAGAAAGTCACCTGGGTACTCCGTCTGGATGAGACCTTGCAGCGCCAATGCCATCCTCTTCACATTGATGTACTGACCTTCGTACCGCATGGAACCACTCATGTCCATGATGACGCAGGTGGCGCACTTTGGATGATTCCGTGTTTTGTGAACCTCAATATCATCCGAACGTAGACGAATCGGACGAGTGTCTCCCTGTCTCAAAAGAGCATTGATCACGGTCTGTGGCAAATCAATGTTCGCCACACTATCTCCGAACTCGTAAGGCTTGGTCTGCTGCAATTCCACCGCCCCCTCCCCAACCACATCGCCTTCATGACGACCGCTTCGGGACTCCTGCAATTCGCTGAAGATTCTCTCGAGTAACCTACCCTGAAAAACGCGATAAGCCTGAGGTGTGAGGCGAAAGACCCCATTCTTTTCTGGATCTTTCTCGAGACCCTGCCTCTCAGCTTGCTCTCGAATCATATTTTCGACCTGATTCCGCATTTCTTCGAGTTGCTGCATATCAGAAGGCTGCGCAAACTCACCCAGCAGATCCATATCAATGACACCAATTTGGGCCGTTTTGGAAGCCTGGTCGATCTGCTTCAAGAGTTCATCAATTTTTTCCAGCTCTTCCTTCACCTGCAGCGCGGTGGTGATCGACATCGACTCACTACCCGTGAAATCGTACTTACTTCCCAGTTCTTCAATGTTGTGCTTATCTTCCATCCGCTGCCCGACCTGCAAAAGACCGCGGGCTAGCGGCCCGGTATCGTCGTCAACGCGATACCAAAGCCTTTCAAGCATGTACGGCTGTTCGTGAACGACTGCCTCCATGAACGCTTTTTCCAACGGCTTGGGAACACGAAGGTTCTGAGCGGCTCCGCGAAATGCCTTTCTTGCCTTCTTCTGAACGCTTCGACTCTCGTACGTTGCGAGAATTTTCCGTTTCCGCTCTTCCAGCATCGCACGAAGCATATCCAGACTGGGGCCCATTCCAGCAATTTGGCTTGGATCCAACTTTACCGCCCGCGCCAGCTCTTCTTCAGACAGTTCCTGATAGCTGCCATACATCAGCGCCTGCTCGAACGCTGGTGAAACGAGATCAGGTGGTGGTTGTGTCGGAGGCGGAAACTGTGCCGGATCGTACTTCTGATAGGAATGAATCACTCCACCAGGCCGATAGATCCGATCTTTGCCGCGACGCTTTTCCTCAAATTTCATATTCTATTTTACCGTGACGCTGACTGCGACTGATCTTTTCCATGCTATACAAACCTGCGAGTACAAACTCCACGCAACTCGCCCTAACAGCCTCGCTCTCGCTTGCGTTCACTTCGAATGCCATGTCCCATGCCGGAGGTACTTTTTTCAGACGCTCGGCGTACTCTTTACTGGGCAGCAGGTCACCTACTTCCACCCGAACACCACCACGGAAGATCTCAGCAATGGCTCCCAATCCATGCTCTTCAACGTATTCGTTGAACACAATTTTGATCGCCTCCGCGGTAACCGCCTCCAAAACCTGTCGCTCACTCATTTGGTGCGTACCCATCAAATCCAACTCGAGTTTGCCCAATGAACTGGAGTGCAGGTGTCCGAAGTCGCTGATCCGCGGTGCAGCAGGCTGTTCACCATGTATGATTCCGCGGTGACGGGCAGAAGCGATCAACGTGCGAAAATTCGCCAGGGAGAATCGCGCAGAAACACCAGAATCCTGATCGATGTACTTACTATGCCGAGCTTGATTCGTGATTTCCTCAATGATCTGGTACATGAAATAGGGGACAACCACGGGATAGTCGCCTGCCAATTCAGCCCCCAGTTCCTGCTGCAGAATTTCGATACCCTGATCGCGTTCTTCTGGATAGTGCGTCTGGATGATCGTACCAATTCGGTCCTTCAGTTGAGGAATCACCTTTCCGCTACGATTATAAGTCGATGGATTCGCCGAGAACAAAATCATGAGATCCAAGTCAAACTGGATTGGATAGCCACGAATCTGAACATCTCGTTCCTCGAGGATATTGAACAATCCAACCTGAACCAGATCATCCAGTTCAGGGAGTTCATTCATCGCGAAGATTCCCCGGTGCAGTCTGGGTATCAACCCAAACGACAACGCTTCCTCAGCACTCATGCTGACACCGCCGGTCAGTTTCGCGGGATCGATCTCACCGATGATATCAGCAAATTTTGTTCCGGGACTGAGACGTTCGGCATAACGTTGGTCACGCCCCCACCACGTAATTTTGATGTCAGCGGGATCATGCTCGGCGACGAGACGTTTGCCGAGTGATGTGATAGGACTCGTCGGATCTTCATGAACCGGCAGGTCAGGATGATCAAGGTAAGGAATCCACTCGTCAAGGAACCGTGTCAACATCCGCATGATGCGACTTTTGGCTTGACCTTTCTCACCGAGAAACAGCATGTCATGCCCCGCCAGTAGGGCCAAATTGATCTCTGGGATCACCGTGTCGTCGTAACCCACAATCCCCGGAAAGAGCTCCTCACCAGCAGCCAGCATCCGGGTAAAGTTATCACGAACCTCCTGTTTCACGGTCTTTGATTTCCAACTGCTGTCCAACAGGGCCTGCAACGTGGTTGGTTGGGGAGCTGCCAAAATGGCCTTCATGCGTTCAATCCTCAAAGAATGTTCAGACTACTACCTCCGATTGTAGTGAGATGAACAGATCGACGACGGACGAATGTCACAAGACTGGGTACACAAAACCGAATCAAACGCATTCAAGTGCTTGAACACATGCCCTGCCAACCGCCCTACCAGAATGGCCTGCAACGCTCGCAGGCTCAGTTGCTTCCACCGTTCAGTGCGATGTCTCCCGCAGCTGGAAACCTGTCTTACGGAGATGCTCAGGCAACGTTTCACTCATCTCACGTAATTCCATGCCGAACTCCAACCGCTGACTTTCGGATGCCTTTTTCAGTGCCTTTCTAGCGAGGAACACAGCGTGCATTCGCATGGCCTCTCGGTTGAGCCCCGAGGCTCTCGCCGCATTGAGATCCCAAAGTCTAGCGAGCGTCACCAAATCATCGAAAAGAGGATTCGCTGGCAAAGCAAGTTCGCTTTTCGCAGCAGATGCTAACCGCGAATCCGATGCACTGGTTAGCCAAGGCAAACCTACGTCCCAGCGTCGCAACACGAAGCAATAATAGCGTCCAAGAAGCCCACGATTCGAACGGGACCAAGTATCAGGATTTTCAGAAAGAAGCAACTTAAACCGCTCCCGTTGCCGCATGGTTTGGCTGATCACTCGCTCGTACGCTGTGACATATTCCGTTGCCACAGTGTCCTGCAATGTTGAGCTGAGTGAGTTAACAGAATCTAGAATCCGCATCGCAAGTTCCATCTGATCCGCGATCAACAGTTGATCCAATAAAACCAATCCATTCGCGAGCAAGTCTCGCTGTATTTCGGGCAGAGCTGACCGAACATTGGCCGCCAGATACGTCTCTACCAGTAAGGATGCAGGTGGCAACTGATAAAGCTGCTCGAGATCAACTAAGGTTCGATTCACATCAGACACACCTCTTGTCTGCCAAGCACTCTCCATCAACAAAATCGAGACTGCCCAGTACTCGGGAGTGCCAAGCCGAAGCGAATCCTTGGTTTCCTCCAAAGCGATCAACCGTTGAGCGAGATCATCAGGACTACCAGACGCCATCGAAATCGAATCGAGCGAGACGAGGTTATTTCTTGCAGTAGCAACTGCTTCACTGTTGGGTACCATTCGCTTTAATATCTTAGGCACTGCATCGGATGCCAGTTCGGACCCTAGGCCCACTTTCGGTTGAACAAACATTTTTTGCTGGTCCGAACCTGCAAGAGATGCGGCGGATGTTGCATCGCCATCAGGATCAACTTCTGAATTTTTCGGCTCTGTTGCTCCGTTTGGGAGAGCAAACGGATCAGGCAGAAAATCAGAGATGGGCTTTTCGACCATAGGAATGCCTGCCTTAGTCATGCCATCACTTTTCGATAGGGGAAGATTGCTGACTGAGATATCATCAAGCGGATTTTCAAGTTCAACAAGCGTTCCCACAATCGAGTCCCGTGAGACGATGGGGTTTGCATCTTGAGTGTCTGATTCCAGCGAATCCGCAAAGTCAAAGCCTGGTTCTTCCAGCATGTCCAAACCATGGTCTGGATGTACTTTTTGATCGTAGGCGACACCAGGCTTAACGAGGCGATTGTTCGTATCAGCTTGCGGATTTTCAGAATCAACGACACCGGTTTCAACCGAAGAAGCACGACCAATTTCTTCGTTGACGATGGGCTTATCACGACCGGGTAAGACAAGAGCAGCAACAAACAGGACAGTCAGAATCACGGCCAAGCCGATGGCGTACGAGCGAGTCAGCAACACTCGCTTCCAACGATTCCAACGCTTCAAGAAAAGTGTACGCCCCAGAATATCAACATCACTCAAGCTTTGAGCCCATGCTGGTTGCCCTGCCAACAAAGGCGTAGAATCCAACTCCATCAATTCGATTAAATCTGACTCACTCAAGCCTCCACCCTGAAAGGGCATGCTCGCGTTGGCATCTTCGGTCCCCAAGGCTCCCAACATTCCGACACGGGACTTCTGCGTTTTACGCCCACTGGTTTGCTGATTCTGGAATTTGGTCTGACCTGCCCACAACAAAACGTTGGGAAGAATCCTGCCAACATGGATCCGCTGATGAACATCCCCACGCTGACGTGGATCCAGCAAACGGTAAGCAGATATTGTGACTCTCGATAGTTGCAGAGCGGCTGTGTCCGATGGGTTCGCGAGCTGATTTTCTGCTAGCGCCCGTGAGGTCTGGGTTGCAGCCCGTCGAATTACCGTTAGTCGCATTTCATCAGGACGAACCCCCAGCCGCTCAAAGTCTTCGACCTTAAGGTCTAGCGCTGGATGCGATTTGGGTGGCATTTCGGACACGTCGAATGATCTAATTGGCAATACGCTGGCTGACCTTGCCTTGTATTAGCTGAATTCAGCAGGCAAGCGACTGCAAAAGCAATCGATCCATGTCTTCTGAGACACATCACCCGCATGCCGGGTTCCCTCGATGCTATCAAACATCACAAACATCAAATGCCTCTTGCAACGAGGCTACCGGATCCTTGCTCGTAGGAATGAATTCCTGTGCGATGAACCCTTCATAACCTGTTTCCATGATTGCACGGATAACAGGTGGATAATTGATTTCCTGCGAGTCGTCCAGTTCACCACGGCCTGGATTCCCCGCAGTGTGATAATGCCCCACAATATCGCTGTAACGGCGAATATTCCGGATCAAATCTCCGTTCATGA
>JBPCVE010000139.1:0-22390 GCA_051010795.1 Rubripirellula sp. | reverse complement strand
GAGATGAACTGTAGATTATGACTCGCTGTTGCAGCAGTTTTACAACGTACCAAGTACCGCATACGCCGGCAGTTGCGGCGACGACCAGCGAGTTCATCTTTGACCCACAGGCAAAGGCCAGCATGATTGCGGTGAACAGCGTTATGCTCGCTTGCATGAGCCATTGCCGACTGAGGAACGAATTTGTTGGATTCGCAATCGCGGTTCTGTCAGTCGTTTCAGGGGAGCGTCGTTTGCCGATTGTCTGGTGCGAGTTGTTTTTTACGGGTTGATTGTTGCAGTCCACGATTGGGTTTGCAGTGAAGCAAAGAATATGAACGATTCCCACCATGAACCAGATTGAGAATGCGATTGCGATGATGTCGATCATCGCCAGCGAACATGATTCAATAACGATCGGGTGAAGACTAAAAAGAATGCCTGCCAGCAAGCCACCTGCTTTCCAGTGGCATTGCTGTCCGATCACTGCGATGCCAACCGCAGCAAGCACCCCGAAAACTAGACTGGTCCACCGAGTGATGACCAGTTGGGAATCATCGAGCGGTATTGCCTGACCACTTCGAATTGAATCTCGCATCAAGGGGGTAACCCTTGTTGCCACAGCAAGGCGTTTTTCAAACGATTCATCAGTTCCCCAGGCACCCGGAATGTCGGCGAATATCAAATAAAACGATCCGAGTAGGTCAGGGTTTGTGACCGGGTGTCCAGCAATTTGTAACGCAAGCCCAATCACATACTTACCAAGCACAGGGTTTTCGCGAGCCGGAAGCAATTGCCAATCAGGGTTGGACGCATCGCCCTCCACCACGGCAAGTTGGTAGTAATAGCTGGAGCCGATCCAGTAAATCTCGTCTTCATGGATACGATTGGCAGGAAATAAGAAGCTTGCAATCAGAACAGTGATCGCGGGCAAGATGCAAGCGAGTCGCCATCGGATGCGATGTTGATCGCCAGACTTTGGTGAGTGGTTTGCATCACTCGTTGACGGCGATGGTCTCTGTGTTTGTTTCGCCTTTTTGCTCAAAGATTTATCTCCCCGGATTGAGAAGAAGAGGGGGCGCTGTTAGCTCGGCCGGTTGCAAGATAATCGCCACGACTGAAGTATTTTTCGAGCCACACATAAGCAATGATAAAGAAATAGCGGCTTCCCATCTCTCGCATTTTGAGTTTCGCGACGCCCGATCGACGGTTCTTCCAAGTGATGGGGATGACTTTCCAACTGTAGCCACGAACAATTGCTTTGAGCGGAAGTTCGACTGTCAAGTTGAAGTGTGGTGATATCAATGGCTGGCAGCCTTGGACCGTTGATGTCCGATACGCTTTGAAAGCGTTGGTGGTGTCATTAAGTTTGATTCTGAAAAGCAAGCGAATCAGATGATTGACTATTCGATTCAGTCTCAGTTTCAACCAAGGGTAATCGATGACACCGCCTCCCTTCATGAAGCGACTGCCAAACACACAGTCCCATCCCTCGTTGAGTAGTTCCCAATAGCGGAC
Source organism: Rubripirellula sp. (assembly GCA_051010795.1). Taxonomy (GTDB): domain Bacteria; phylum Planctomycetota; class Planctomycetia; order Pirellulales; family Pirellulaceae; genus Rubripirellula. The sequence goes on along the minus strand of JBPCVE010000139.1, from coordinate 20,893 downwards.
TACATCATTCGAGTCATCGGATTCATCTGCCATCATGACGACGATCGCATCACCTTTGGCAGCCTCGATTCCACAGCACACCGCGCGACCAAAACCACTCTCTGAATCGTTCTTGACGGGACTCAGGGTATCATTCGAAACGGCCATCTCTTGAAGTATGTCCCAAGTGGAATCACTGCTGTGATCATCAACTACCACAATTTGATGAGGGATTGATTTCAGTTTCAAAGTCAGGTGCAGATGTTCAACGGTCGATGCAATGCAACCCGCCTCATCCATCGCTGGGATGACGACGCTGAGCAGCGAGAGAGGGGCCTTCGATGCTTGAGCCGTGTTCATGATGAGAAGTTCGGGAAAATGATTCGCGGTGAATGTGCCAAGGGGACGCAGCGCTGGGTGGTGGGCGATTTGTATCCGGTGGATCTTTGTCTGATTCTCGTGAATCGCTGGAGCTGTAACAGGCTGAAATGGAACACTGCTGAAATAAAGGATAGAACCCTGACCGATCTTTTCTTCGATGCCACCGGACCTGAAACGTTTTAGCAGCAGCCCGAGTGTACTCACACGCTGCGGTTGACTGTCTCCAAGTTTAATTGCTGGCTTGCTATTTCGCAGCGGTGTTGGGTTGGGAAAGCGAGTTCAGGGGGAATGCGAGTTTTGTAGGGGTGGGCACGGGTTTCTGCCCACTGGCAAAAACGGGCTGTTTTCGCCAACATGGCGGACAGAATTCACGACAGTGAATGCCTTGCTGCGATGGCGTTGCCGTACCAATTCCCTTTGCAGGGTTCCAGCGAGCCCCTCGGCTTCGACCAAATTTGTGTGAGGAGTGACCATGAACCACGAAGATTTGCTGCGGCAGAAATATCTTCGACGGTTTAAGGTCGGAGTTGCCCTGTTGGTCCTGCTCGCCGTTCCGGCAATCTTGCATTCGCACGCTGCGATTGAATCTCTTTTTAATCGACCTTCGGATTGGATCCCGAATACCGTTCCAGAGAAGACTGAGTTCGATGACTTTGTGAAGAACTTCTCTGTGGCTGAACTGGTCATGATCGCTTGGGAGGGATCCGATCTGGACTCGGTTTCACTCGCGGCGGTCGCGACCGCGTTGAGTCCGTTGGTCGAACCCAGCCCGGGTACTGGAAACGGTATTGGAAACGGTACTGCCAGTGAGGTGATTGCTGAGGGTTTGAACGCCGAGGTTGATCCGGAGGTTACGGCAAATGTTATTGATATGATTGTCGGGTTGCGCGAGCAGACTGGATTGAAATACCCACTGAAGTGGTTGCGTACCGGGACAGAAACTCTTGATCGTTTAACTTCATCACCTGTGAATCTTCCCCGCGATGTTGCTGTCCGCCGTCTCCAGGGGTCACTCATTGGTCCGGATGCTAGCCAGGCTTGTCTCGTCGCTTCTTTTTCGATGCCTGGGCTGAAGCAACGACGTCTTCTGATTCCTGGGATTCGAGAAATCATTGGCGAGGTGACTGATCGAGACGCGAGTCAGGTTTCTGTGGTAGGCGGACCGTTCGAGGGTGGAACAGTTGATACTGAGAGTGTTCGGTCGATGCGTGTTTTTACACCTCCCTCAGCGCTGATCGCAGCTGTGTTGTGTTTGATCTGCTTGCGTTCGATTCCATTGACAGGATCGATTGTGGCGATTGCGGTGATCGGTGAAGGGCTTGTGCTTGCGATGGTCTATTACACCGGTGTTCCCATGAATGCCGTTTTGATTGTCTTGCCCCCGCTGATCTTTGTCTTGACGGTGTCCGCAGGGATTCATTTGAGTAACTACTATCTGGATGCCGCTTCCGATTTTCCTGATCTTTCGCGTGCTGAGGCCGCTCGTCTTGCGATGAAAGCAGGTGTCCCACCATGTTGTCTCGCAACAGGAACCACGGTCGTGGGACTCAGTTCGCTGATGCTGGTTCGATTGGAACCTGTTCGGATCTTTGGCGGCGTAGCATCATTGGGCGTCATCGTGACGCTCGTGTTGCTCTTTTTGCTGCTGCCGGGGGCGATGGTGCTTACAAAATCGCGTCGAAAGAAGAATGCGGATTCGATCAAGCAACGTGACGGATTGGCTGCTTGGTTCCGGCTATGGATGCGTCGGCGACTTGCCCGACCTTGGCCCACGATTTTTGGTTTTCTGGTCGTGTCGATTGTTTTATCACTGGGTTTGACTCGTCTGGAAAGCACTGTGAATGTGCCCAGAATGTTTCTGCCAGACAGTGATATTCGAACTCAATATGAATGGTTTGAGAATCATGTGGCACCTACCGTGACGGGTGAACTGCTGCTGACATTTCCCGAAATGACTGAGGACGATGATCCGCTGAAACGGTTGTCCGTGGTTGCCAAGTCTCATTCGAGATTATTGAAACTCGACGATGTCGACGGTGTCTTGTCAGCGATGACATTCGTGCCAGCCATTTCTGGAAAACGTACTTTATCGGCGACCGCACAGCGCAGTGTGGTCCGCAAGTTGGTAAGAGATCCTGAGTCGTCACTTGGGCAACTTGGCCTCATTGCACGTGCGGGCGGTAAGGAAATTTGGCGAATCAGCATTCGTATGCCGCAACAGGCAGAAGATGATTCAAGTGAGTCACTCGATACCATTCGCAACGCGATCAATGAAGTGGTGGCTGACAGCAAGGTCCCAGTTCAGGCGTCTCTGACCGGTAGTGTTGTGATCGTCCAAAAGTCTCAGGAAATTCTGCTGCGAGATCTTTTTCGTAGTTTCATGACAGCCTTTGGTGTGATTGCAATCGTCATGGTGTTGATGTTGCGCAGCGTGCTGGGCGGTTTGATCGCGATGGCTCCGAACCTGTTTCCCACCGTCGCGTTGTTTGGTTTCATGGGCCTGCTTGCCATTCCACTGGATATCGGATCGGTCATGTCGGCCAGTGTCGCCCTTGGAATCGCGGTCGATGACACGGTTCATCTTCTCAGCAGGTTTGGGTCCCGTCGTGCACGTGGTCTTGGTCAGATTCGTGCAGCTTACGGTGCACTCACACAATGTGGTTGGGCCATGTTTCAGACCACTCTGGTTTGCGGACTTTCCTTGATGGCCTACTGGTTCAGTGATTTTGTGCCCACAAGTCGGTTCTCGCTGTTCATGTTCGGATTGCTGGCCAGCGCACTGCTGGGGGTGGTGTTCCTGCTGCCTGCCTTGATGGCAAGTTCATTGGGTCGATGGTTGTCATCTACGATTGGTTCGAATCCGGAAGCCACCATTTCTTCAGATACGCCAGAGCCGACTCGACCACGTGATATACGCCGAGTCCCAACCCGATGGGAATAGCGTCTTGGCTATCGTTGATGGTTCAGTCTTTTACGGCTTCAATTCCGTGGTGTGCGTGTTACCAGGAAACTGCGGTCGCCGCGGGTAACATAAATCGCGTCTTCGTCCAGCCTTTGACACAGGTTGACTAGAAACTCGATCAACAGATCGAATTCAGCTTCAACGTGGAATGAAACTTCAAACCGCTCCATCACGTCGTGGACGGGGATGTTCTCATGATTAACCCAGAAACCTTTCACAGGTGTTGGGGTCTGTGTGTAGGCCTGATAACGATGCATCAGGTATTCGTGGATTGAAGAACGAGCTGACTGTTTGTTCTGATTGAAGCGAAGGTCATCAAGCTTGTGCGACGGCACGTAAAACACGGTCATCGTGCCGAGTTCGTGAAGATGAAGTGAGTCAGACATCGAGTCCTGCTTCGTGACTTGCGTTGGAATTTTATTGAAGTTCGTCTGCGTGGCAGCGGTAGAAAACGGTCACTAAGTTGTCTGCCTCGAAAAATGTGAATCTGAAGTCATCGTTCGATTGATTTCTGCTCGCCAAACACAAGAGCCTTCTCCGTAATCATGAGGACTTCACCAGCTGGCTGATGGTTTTGAATTCCGGCCGCTGAGCGGTTTGCAGCCATTCGAATAGTACGGATTCAACGCCTATCAAAGTCGCGCCGCAATCACGCATTCGCTGCAGGGCTAGTTCATGATCCTGGCGGTGGCGTGAACTCACCGCCTGCACAGCGACAAACGGATGTAATCCCTCGGCTAATAAATCGAGTACCGTTTGCAGGATGCAGATGTGCGTTTCAATACCACTGATCACGATCTGATCCCGTCCGTCCTGAAGCCATGCATCTAATGCTTGGCGACAGACAGCGGCGGAGAAATCAACCTTTTCCTCTGGTGCCGGGAAAACGTCTTGCAAACTGGGTACCAGGCCCCCGAGACCGCGTGGGTATTGGACTGTCGCTGCTGCGGGAATTGACAATACGGAAGCCGCATCGATCAAGCGAATGATTTGCCGTTCAATTTCGCTCGCCTCAGGAATGACAGGACAAAGTTTTTCCTGGAGGTCGATGACCATCAGAGCGCTGCGTTTCTCATCCAGACGCAGTGGGGAACGGAAATGCGGCATTGCTATTTGTCGCCCGACTTTTTCTTGCCCTGACTGCCTTTTGAGTCTGTTTTCTTGGATTTTCCTTTGTCTTTCTTGTCGGAGCTGGAGTCAGATTTGGATTTAGAATCGGCAGCGGCGGCCTTCTTGTAGCCTTCACTGCGGTAGTCTGTCTGATAAAAACCACTGCCTTTGAAAACGATTGCAGCTCCTGTGCCAAAGAGGCGTTTCAGCTTGTTCTTGCCGCACTCAGGACACTTCTTTTTGATTGGGTCATTGATGCCCTGGAACAATTCAAAAGCGTGGCCGCAGGCATCACATTCGTAGTCGTAGGTCGGCATGGCAGATAAGTTTTTCGGCGTTTTTATGAAATGGCAGAGTGCCATTGATCACTCTGTCCCCACCACGGACTTTACTCGATCGAGACCGTTTTTTCCACGGGTTGATTTGCTGTGGGGATCGCCTTGGATACTCAGTACAAATGCCCTCAACTGCGGAAGGGCACCTATTTAGGCTCTCGTGGACCACAATTCAGCGTACGGAACAGGATGATACCTGTCGCTTACCGACCTGAGCGGCTGTCCAGAAAGACTAGGGGTAGGACAGGGATCGCCTCAGAATTGAAACAGCGATCAGCCCATCGGTGCTGGACGTAGCTTCTGTTTGTCTCGTAACTGCGATCACTAAGGTCCACGAATGATTCAGGCGGAGTCGCCGCTGGGTGGCCTTTCACGTCCGTCGATGTCCTCTCCGAACGGGGACGATACTCGAGACGCGTGGACCGGACCATTGAGCCAGTGCTTGTTCTTTTTCGTCAGACATCAGCCCCGAATATTGGTTGGCTTTTGTGCCTGCTCCAACTGCTGCCCTTGCGGCGCTTGTTGCTGAGGGAGTTGTTCGCGGCGAATCTTCCAACTCTTTGGCGGGGCCTTGGGGATAAAGTTACCCAGAAACTTTTGCTGGAATCCAGCAGCGACCGCGTTGCGTTTGATGTCCTTGAATTCGTAATGATCCCATTTTGGCGCATTTTTGGGATGGAAGTTCGGGGCATACATCAACAAAGCATGAGGCTGATAGGTTGCTTTCTCCAACGCAATTTGCACAAGCTTGTACTGTGCTCTTAGTTCTTGGAGCTTGGGCCATGCTTCTATCACAATGATTTTCGGGTCTGGCGAGGCGACCTGTCGTACCCAGTATCTTTCCTGTATCTGTTTCGCGTCTAAGTTGAATACGAAAGGGAGTGGGCCGTTGACAATGTTTTTCCCCCGCATGTTCTCAGGAAGATCCTGAATGGTGCACTCTTGTTTACTGCGGTTGAATTCGATCAGTTGAGTGCCATTGCATACCCAGTATTCCCCAAACTGATTGGTTTGCGGTTGATAAATGGGCTTTTTAGTTTGCGGATCGTTTCCTGCAAAAAACACCAGTTCCTCGGTGAGAAATAAACCTTGGTCTGGTGAAGCGTATTTGATAATGCCCTCCGCTTTTGATGCGGCAACATTGGCTGGCGCTGCGAAATTGTCGTAGTGCCACCGCATGAATCGGCATTCGAGCGTTTTCATCGCCTGACTTTGCGTTTCCCATTTCAGTAGCACTTGCTGAAGCTGTGCTTGGGCTGGTGCGGGAACCGGTGGGAATGGTTGTTGTCCAGCTTGGTTTTGCTGCGCTGACCCGGTCAATGAACCGAGCAGGACCACCAAAGTGACAAGAGTGAGTCGCATCATCCGTGACGCCTACCTGCTGTGCGTGAAACTCAAAGCCGCTAGCAAAAACCAGCGACGGCCTAAGCGGATGTTAGCAACGCGGTGGCATTCGTGAAAAGAGGAATCGAAGCGGTAAAGCACTGCTTTCGGATTGAATTTTGAACGCGAATGGGGTGGGAAACGGGCGTGACAGCATTGGGTCAGCAAAGTTTTCCGATTATTAGGGTCATGCGGTTATCGGCTCGCTGCCGATTCAACACGAAGGCCGTGGTTACCTTGGCGCGGGGTTGCGTGCGCGAAGGTCGGGGATTGCCTCGGTAGATTGCGGGTTGTTCAACAGGAGTGTTTGGATGTCGAGTAGGTTTTCACGGCGACAATGTCTCGTTTCAGCTAGCCTTGTAGCGATCGCATCAACATCTCTGCGGTGCACGGCGGAAGAACCGGCTGATGAGAAAATCGCTTCGAGGCCGGTGATCGGCAAAGCTGTGACCTGTCGAACGATTCCTTTGGGGCAGGCGGGAATTCGGCGAGTGGTCACCGCGATCGCAGCAGATCCACGAGGCGAATATATTGCGGCCGCCGGCGATGATTACAAAATCCGGATCTTGCGCACCACGGATTTGAAGGTGGTGAGGACGCTCGTGGAGCATGGTGATATCATTCGCACCCTCGATTTTGACCCTACCGGGAAACGATTGGTTTCAGCAGGGAATGATGGACGCTTGATTCTCTGGAATCGCGAAGAATCTTTTCGATTCATCCGCGAAGTGGCCGGTTCACCCGCGATTGCCGAGGTGACCTTCGCACCCGATGGCAGTGGCCTTGCCGCTGTGGGGTTTGAGAGCGAGGTGTTTCTGCTTGGCAACGGTGAAAGCCAACGTGTCTCTTTGAAGTGTGCCTGTCAGGATCTCAGAGCGGTCCGATATCGCGATGATGCGGCTGTGTTAGCGGTTGCCGGTCGCTGCGGTACATTACATCTGTTTGACAGCGTTACGAGAGAGTGCAACGAGCATCGCCTGCACGCAGCTCGGATTCGTGACATTGTATTTCTGCCATCTGGCAACATGGCAATCTGTGTCGCGGAGGATGGATTCGTTTCTGTGTTCGACACTTCCGGTGTCCAACCACCACGTCGATTTCGGGCAACAACGGGCAAGTTGTTTGCAGTGACGGTTTTGAATTCAGAATTGGTTGCCGTTGCCGGATCTGACAATGTCATTCGAGTCATCGATTGGGAAAAAGGCCAGGTTGTACGACGGTTGGAGGGGCACACGGGTAGTGTGATTGCTCTGGATTCACGGAGCGGATTGTTATTCTCGGGAAGTTACGATGCCACGTTACGTCGTTGGTCCATCGCCGACATCGTTGCAGGGCGGCAGAGAATCGCAGGTGCCGGGGCCGCGGGCACTGGACCAAGGGTTGATTGACAGCGACTGCCAATGGCGGGGATAGAAGACAAGACTGCCAGAACCATTAGGCACATGGAGGTGCCAGCGTGATTTGGAAGGCAAAACGAAATCGGTGTCGTAGTCGGGCCACCGGTACGGAAGTATTGAAACGAAGAACACGTGGACCAGAGCACTTGGAGTCGCGCAGATTGCTGGCGGCCGATCCGCTTCATGTGGGAGTCGTGTATCTTGAAACCGATTATCTTGAAACCGATCAGGATGTCGGCAGCGACTCCAAAGGTGATCGTTTCATTCTTTCATTCAATGGTGGTGTTGCCAACACAAAGTTGACAGAGATCCGTATTCGAACGGACAAAGATGGCGATGGCTTGAGTATCGGTGATGCGATCTATGACACCGCTGTTGGTGGTCGTGGGAAGAGTGGTGCACACGACTTTCAAATTGTCAAAGTCGAGACTCGGGATGGACAGCAAGTGAATGCGACGGCCTCCATTGAAGATGGTAGCCAGGAATTGGTCCTTAGGTTGTCTGATTTTCGAGCAGGTGATCGACTTGAATTCTCGGTGGATGTCGATGAAGTGCTACGCAACGCTGCTGACCTCGCTGTGTTCAACGACAGACTTGACGTGATCACTTCTGGGCAGGAGTTTCAGGATTCAATCTTGGCTGTGACGCTGGAAGCACCTCACTACGAAACCAGTCAGGCTGATGCAATCTTCGTGAACGGTTATGGCGACCCAATTTCAGTGCACGACTTGGATTTGCCACCTGATCAGGGTGATGATATCGATAGTCGACCTGATCGTTCGGCTGCCGCGATTCTGAGCCTCGTTCAAACTCCCAAGCCGATTGAGATTTCGGGGCATGTTTGGCTGGACAATGACCTGGACGCCAATCGTGAACCCGGCGAGGTCATGTTGGAAGGCGTTGAGATCACCTTGTTCCGACAAACGGAGTCCGGTGACTACGTTGATACGGGGTACCGCGCGACCACAGACCTCAACGGGAAGTATCATTTTCCGACGTCTCTCGACATTCCCCCCGGTGATTATCGACTGGTGGAAACACAACCAGATAATTTGATGAGCGTCGCTGCGGTCCCTGGGACGATGAACGGCGATACCGTGGGGCAGGCTGATTCGGCTGATATGCTCTCAGATCTGGACATTCCGCTGGGTGACTCCGTGGCACTGAATTATGACTTTGCCGAAGCCCAGCCTGCGGCTCTGACAGGGTTCGTCTACCTTGATTCGGATAATGATGGAGTACGTGATCCGGGTGAGGAAGGCATTTCTGATGTGAAGGTTCAGTTAGTGCCAATCAGCACGCTTGTGCCCCAGTCGGCCTTGGTCATGTCGACTGCCAGCGATGGTTCGTATTCGTTCACGGATCTGTCGCCAGGAAGTTATGAAGTGGTTGAGCTGGAACAGCCTGACGATCTTCTTGATGGAATCGACATGGCAGGTCAGGTCGATGGGGTAACGATTGGCGCTGCACGGAATCCTGGTGATCGGATTCATTCCATTTCTCTTGCCGGCGGTGATGCTGGTGTTGAATACAACTTTGCGGAAATACCTGCAGGTTCCCTTGCTGGAATTGTCTATCTGGCAAGCCCGGACAATGACTGCCACGAACAGCAGGCACGCGTTGAATCAACACCTCTGGTTGGTGTTGAAATTGCCTTGCAGGACAGTCGGGGGGTTGTCGTTGCCCAAACCAGTACGAATACTGACGGCAGTTATGCATTCTACGGTTTGCCAACCGGAAATTATCGGTTGGTGCAATTCACCCCGCTGGGTGTGATTGACGGAACTTCCCATGTTGGCGTGATCGATGATGTACCAGTGGGGATCAGCATCGGTGGCACACTGATTCATGACATCACCATGAGCTTGGGCGATGTGGGGGTTGGGTACGATTTCTGCGAAGCCTTGCCTGCTTCGATCAGTGGCTACGTTTATCATGATGAATCAAATGAAGGTGATCGTGATCCTGATGAGATGCCAATCAGCGGTGTTGAAGTACAGTTGGTTGATGAGCGCGGTATGACAATCGCAACGGTCGAAACGGACAGCGAGGGTCATTATGAATTTCAGAGAATTGCTCCGGGTGTCTACTCCATCATTGCGGAACAACCAGCCGGATATTCCGATGGCATTGACAGTGTTGGGACCATTCAGGGTGAGTTGACTGGTAGCAACCAAGTGAACGATGAATTGTCGGGTGTCCATGTGAAGCAGGGACAGTCTGCAGTTGAGTATAACTTTGGTGAAGTTTTACCTGCTTCGTTAGCGGGGCGTGTGCATGTCGATCTGGATGGTGATTGCCTTTTCGATGCAGATGAACCCACGTTGTCAGGCGTAGTGATTCGACTGTTTGATCACGTTGGAGTTGAGGTTGAACAAGTCGTAACCGATCTCGATGGTCGTTACGCTTTCGTGGATGTTGCACCCGGGGAATACACGGTTGTCGAAGAGCAGCCCGATGGGTATTACGAAGGTGGGGCTTCTATTGGCAACCTTGGCGGCAACGTGTTGGACGCAAGCCGGATTGGCCAAGTCTTGTTGGCTTCAGGCCAGGATGCTACGGACTATGATTTCTGCGAGCAGTTGGGTGCGGAGCTCACAGGATATGTGTTTGCCGACTTTAATGACGACTGCCAATTCGATGAAGGGGATTCCGGGATCATCGGTGTCGCAATCGAATTGCAAGATGATTCGGGAACGGTCATCGCAAGCACTTTGACCGACGCAAGTGGCTTCTATCAGTTTTCAGGCCTCGCAGCGGGGATTTACTCTGTTCGTGAAATACAGCCCGAAGGCTGGCTGCAAGGACATCAATCCGCCGGCAGTGCTGGTGGAAACGATAGCATCGAAGACTTGATTGCCGATGTGCCTGTGAGTTGGGGAGATACCCTGAACCATTATGACTTTTGCGAATTGATGCCCGCATCGGTCAAGGGAACGGTATGGCAGGAATCTGATGCGAATCAGAAATATGATGTCGGTGAGGTTCCCATTCCAGGTGTGTTGATCGAGTTGCTAGGGGCATCAGAAACTGTCTTGGAGACAACACACACGGACGCACAAGGTCATTATCGTTTTGAGGGATTGATGCCGGGTGTCTATGCGATCCGCCAAACGCAGCCCGATGGATTATTTCATGGCGGGCAAGTGGTTGGTGATCATGGTGGCTCTGATTCCGTCGAGGACATGCTGACCGGTTTAACGTTGGCGGTGGGCTCTGACGCGGTGGAATATAATTTTCCAGAAGTGCCTCCGGTGTCTCTCAGTGGATTTGTATTCCAGGACGGTGAGGCGGTTCGCCTTGCTGCAGCGATACGTCCAGAGTCGCTGCGTGAGTACAGTGATGGCTTGCTGACGAGTGATGATGTTCGACTAGAGGGAGTTTCGCTCGAGTTACGTGATGCTCTGGGGATGCCGGTTCCCTCTGATGATTTCTTGCCCGGTTATGATGCTGATGCATTTATTGCTTCGACCGATGTTACCGGGTTCTATGAATTCACCGGTTTGCGTCCCGGGACTTACCATGTTTACCAGCGACAGCCGACCGGTTTCGTTGATGGAATCGATACTGCGGGAAGCACTGGTGGGCAGCCAATCAATGTTGCGGACAAGCAGGACGCCGAGCTTCAGTCTTTGGTCGCGATGTTGTCCAACACGCTTGGTTCCGAGCCAGGCACCGATGCGATTTTGAATGTCACGATCGCTGCGGGCGAGGATAGTGAGCACAACAATTTCAGTGAGTTGCGGGTTGTGAAAGCTGAAGCGCCTCAGCAACCGCGTGAGCTGGTTGTCCAAACGCCGCAAGTGATTGTGCCCGTTGAAACATTTGAGTCCACGATTCGAATCGCAACGTTTGTGGATCCGGTTTCGGTCAGCACAGCGAGTCGGATGTACGATGACTGGGCGGTCTCATGGCATCTGAGTGTGATCAATGGAGGTTTTCCGAGGGGCGAAACAGTTGAAGACGGGATCTTTCGTGGTGCAAGCTCAAAAAGTCGCAGTCAGGCGTGGGTAGGGGGTGTTTACGCTCGTGGTCGCTGGACTGTTGATGGGATTGACGGAAGTCGGGATTCAGAGACGGTGAACCCATCTGAGTTCGATCTGGGCGATGAAGACGCCATCGCGTTATCGGGGGACTTTGACGGTGATGGATCTGATGAGCCGGTCATTTATGTGGCCGGTCAATGGTTCGTTGATCTCAATGGAAACGGTTTTTGGGATCCCGGTGATCTTTGGATCGAACTGGGGACAGCGCTGGATCGGCCGGTGGTCGGTGACTGGGATGGAGACGGCAAGGATGATGTTGGAATATTTGGTCGGCAGTGGCAACGCGATCCACAGCGGATAAAACGCGATCTTGGATTGAGCGACCCAGCCAATAAAAGGCGTCGTCAGGCAATGCGAGCCGATGACTATGATGCTAGCCAGGCAGTGTCTGAAACAGATCCCCGGAGATTCTTGCAACGTGGTGACAGTGGAAAGTTGCGAGCTGACGTGGTTGATCACGTATTCAAATACGGAGAGCAGGTGGACACGCCCATGGTGGGTGACTGGAACGGTGATGGCATTGACCAGATCGCTGTGTTCCGTGACGGGAAGTGGTTACTGGATTCTGATGGTGATGGCCGTTGGACCGAACGTGATCAAAAGATTGAGTACGGGCAACCCGGTGATGAGCCCATTGTGGGTGATTTTAATGGCGATGAGATTGATGAAATCGGCGTCGTGCGCGGTAATGTTTGGATCATCGATACCGATGGCGATCAACGTATCACAGGCAATGACAAACAGGTGGTTGTGCCCCGACCGTCCCAGGATAGTCAGCCCGTGGTGGGAGATTTTGATGGTGACGGGCTTGATGAACCGGGGTACTACGATAAAGCTGGTTGAGCCCGGTCGCGTGTCGAAAAGGCAATCTGCGTCCTACTGACTCTTTGAGCCTTCCGTTCCTGTAGCCGATTCGGCGTTGCCTGTCACAGCAACGTCTTTCGATGGTGGCGGTTGCATCGACTCACTTGGATGCAAAAGCTCGTTTCAGTTCTTCAAGACTGGTGAGTCCGCGAGCCACTGTTAGAACAGCTTCCGACTGAATGCCCCGATGACCTTCTGATTTCGCAATCTGATTTAGTTTTGCAAGATCCTGAGTCTTCATCAAAGCGGCCCGTAGTTGGTCGCCAGGGCTTAACAGTTCAAAAATGGCAATGCGACCAATGTACCCACGTCCGCCGCAGACGTGGCATGGGATGATCGGAGCGGGACGCCCGTTTTCATCCACTTGCTGCTCGATAGGTGGAGGCACAAATGGCTGATACAGCATGGCGACCCTGCCCGCAGGAATTCCCAGTTGCTTGAGGAGTTGCGGTTGTGGTTCAAAGCCCACCTTGCAGTTGTCGCAGAGTCGTCGCACCAGTTTTTGACAGAGTACAACGCTGATTTTCTTGGCCAGTTGTCCTGCTGAATCACGATACTTGGGCAGTAATTGCACCAAGCCACCAATCGCGCTGTCGGCGATCATGCGGGTGTAAATCTGCTTCTCTTGCTTCTCTACCTGCTCGAGAGCAAGTTGCATGGACTCCGGTTGAGGTAATTCTGGAAACACAATCACGTCTGGTTCTTTCAGAACGGCCTTGCGTAGCAGTTCTGGCTCGGTCAATCCGGTATCACCACCAAAGTAATTGGGGTTAATGTTGATGGTTTCAGGCTCAGGCTGTTCTTGATCCTCAAAGGCCTGGAAGTCGCGGATGAAGCGATCTGCTGTTCCCAGAGTGACGGCCCATGTGGTCGTCAGGCCAGCCGCTTTCGGAGCAGTGATAAGCACTACTGTCCCCTCTGAATCGAGCTGTTGTTTCAACGCCTCGATCATCTTGTCACGCATGCCTAAAGCACTCAAGCGTTCGAATGGAACATCTACGGGTTCCATTTTGAGCAGTACCCGTTCGCCTGAAGCCACCCCTTGTGCCTGAATGACCAGCGTGTGTTTTGCTTTGCCGAGCTTTAGAGTGCATTTACCAGTCTGCGCCGAACGTCGATCCGCCGGGTTAAGTAGGCACAGCTGCTTCAATGCATAGAGCATGGCATCGCCCACTTCCCTGTCGAGTGGGGGAAGCTGTTCCCATTCACCATCGATCTGGTACCGCATTGCACAAGCTGACTGCGAGTAATCCATCAGTAGATGAGTTGCGCGAGATTGCAACGCGTGTCCCAACTGGCCAGCTGCAACCGGGAATCCTGCACCTTGTCGCGTGGAGATCAATAAGGCTTGCGCCTCGGTTCGTTCGTCCAAGTGAGGAACGAACTCGACAGGTGCTGCCGTCTGCCACAGTTGTGGTTCTTCTTGTTCGGCCATCGTCTCGCGTATGCCTTTTTTCGAATGTGATCAGTGATTCCGCCAGTTACCGAATTATGCGTAGCGGTGACGGAATTTACGAGTGGTGCCGACAAAGCGATGATCTCACCGATCAGCAGCGTCTCATGTGAAGGAAGAGAAGGAAATGTTCAGGGAGAGGATCGTAAGGTGCTCATTCTGCCTACCCTGCTCCAGATTAACCAAGGTTGGAAGGCTACAGAATACCCGGTGCTTTGACGTCGATACCCTTGAGAGCCATCTTCAACGCGTCTTTGTTCGGAGCAACGGCGAATGCAGTCGGACGGTCAATCAGTTCATCATCGATCAGGCCTTTGAGGCTCATGGTGAAGTTCTGCATACCGTCTTCTTCACCAATGCGGATGGCGTCGGGGAGTTTATGGTCATCGCCCTCGAGCACTAATTTTTGGATCATTGGTGAGAAAGTCATGACTTCACAGGTTGGAACCCGTGGCACGTCAGGGCGAATCGTCTTCAGCAGTTTTTGAGCCACGATCCCTTTCATGTTGAATGCGATTGCAGAGCGAATCGCGCCGTGCATCTCTTCCGGGAAAAGGTCAAGAATACGCCCGATGGTGGTTGCGGCACTGGAAGCATGAATGGTGCCAAACACGAGGTGGCCGGTCTCTGCTGCGTGAATCGCCGTCATGAAAGTTTCTTCGTCTCGCAGTTCTCCCACAAGAATGATGTCGGGGTCTTCTCGGACGGCATGCTTCATGCCAATCTCAAAATCCTTCACATCCTGTCCAACCTCGCGCTGGTTGATCAGACACTTGTCCTCAGTGAAGATGAATTCAATGGGATCCTCAAGCGTCAGGATGTGCTTTCGATAGATGGTGTTGATGTAATTGAGCATCGACCCAATCGTGGTGCTTTTGCCAGATCCCGTGACACCTGCCAACAGAACCATGCCCTGATCATAGTGGCAAAGGCCCTCGATTGAATCAGGCAAGAAGAGGCCTCGGAAGTCAGGAATGAAATTACTGATCCGCCTCGCTACAAGTCCGATGTTGCCCAACGACTTGAGCATATTGACTCGGAAACGCCAGCGAGTTCCGTCCACGTCAATTGTGTGCGAGAAGTCGGCTCCGCCATCTTCCTCAAAGATCAGCAGATTTCTTTCATCCATCATGGGCAGCAGAAGTCGAACCATTTCCTCCGAATCAATCGGAGGGCGGTTCAGCGCCTTCAGCTCACCGCGCGTCCTGACCATCGGCGGTTGTCCGACTTTCATGTGAAGGTCAGAACCTTCGATTTTGACCAATGCCCGGAAGATCTTATCGACCTCCAGTTCCTCTTTGTCATGAAGCAGGCTCTCGCGAAGGCGTGCAGCAACCGCATCAGCGGTGGTTCCTATCTTGGACGCAGTAGGGGCACGATTTCCGGGTTTTGACGACGACATGTTTGAAAACTTGCTGGTAGCGTATTTGGTAGTTTGCGAGTTGGCAGGTCGTGGACACCCGCCGGCGTGATTCTACGCGGAAGCTGGTGAAAGCCACCACCACAGTCCAGAATCGTGTGCGATGGACACCAAGACCAGTTCCAACGACGGCATTAGTTTAACCTCCCGCCTCATGGCAGGGTCCCCGAAAGTCTGCAAGCCACGCACCTTCTTTCCGACTCTGGGGCGATTTTAAGCTTTGCAAACGTCACGGATTGTCCGCATCCCTGCTGTCCACAGCGTCTTTCCCGCTGCTGCCAAATCAGCAACCCTCAAATGCCAGGGACCTGCGAAATAATACTGGGGACCTCCGAATGAAGAGCGGGAGGCAAAATCAAGGTTCTCTGGACGCATTTTGACCAATTTTGCTATCTCCTACTCTCAGAGGAAGAGAAGCTGAGGATGATCCGTCATTTTGGCCCCATCCCCCCTGTCCTAGCGTGTTCATTGAAGTCGGTGCTGCAGCTTAGTTTGGCTTGCCAACACCCCACACAGAAGGTTCTTTCGGATTATTTTCGATGATTATTAGTAATGCCCCGCGATTATGGCTGATCGACGACAACATCGTTGGCACAGGTGGGCACTTCCTCGAATTGGCTTCGCTGCTGGCGGTCGGGGCAAAACACCTTGGCTACGCACCCCGCCTCGCTGTACACCAAAAATTCAATGAACAGCATGGCGATCTGATCTGTGAGCCGGTTTTTAGCATCCATCGTATGAGACGCTGGTCATTGGGCGTGGACGGGACGTCCAGCGTGAAACGCAACTCCCAAGGAACGCCGATTGGCAGTTCTCGGCTCGAGCGGGTCTGGCATCAACTCAGGGATCCCTTTTCTCGCCAGAATTTCAGACCTGAAAATATGCTGAAAGCATGGTCTGACGGCTTTTTACAGGTTGTTCGGCACAAAAAAATGCTTCCTGAAGATCGCATTGTCGTCAATACAGGAGATGATTTTCAATTGCTGGCACTCACCCGAGCATTGCGGCAATTGGGATCTGACAATCCGCTCACGGTTCACGTGATTCTGCACTTTGCGCTTTACGAGGGTGACAGCATTAGCCGAGAGGCAAAACTTTATGGAGAACAGGTCAACGATGCGATGAGCATGATTGGGCAGCATCAGGTCCGTTTGCACGCGACGACCGAGCCTCTCGCAAGACAGCTTGAAGAAGTGGGTGTCCACGCTACTGCCATTCCTTATCCAGTTCGACCAAGGTCTGAAAATGGAAACCAACAGGGCATTGTCAAAATACAGCAACAGCCACTCAATATCGTGTTGGCCGGTTTGCCGCGGGCGGAAAAAGGACGCGGGCAAATGAAGTCCGTGCTTTCCGAAATGTGGGGTTCCCACCTGCAAGCAGGTCATTATCGGCTGGCTATGCAGGTTCCTGAAAAGCGTTGGCAGCGGATGGTGCCCCTGCACCTGCGAAGCGTCTTCCGGAACGCAATCGCTAACCAAGGACAGGACCCCGAGAATCGACTTGAAGTGCAGTCCGGGAACCTCGATGAAGAGTCCTACAACCGTTTTCTGGACTCTGCCGATGTTGGGTTGTTTCTGTACAATCCCCAGCGTTACGTGGCACGGTGCAGTGGTGTGCTGCTGGAACTGCTGATCCGTGGTGTACCTGTCATTGTCCCCCAAGGTTGCTGGCTCTCGGAGCAACTGGATTTAGCGGGAGGTGATGGCAGCATCGGCTACAGCTACACATCAACCAAACAGATTCCAGCTTTGCTTCATCAGATTCGTCGGGATTATCTGGCGTTAAGCCGAGTGGCGGGGCGGCATGCGGATAAAACACTGCGATTGCATAACGCATCCAATACGCTCCGAACGATGGGAATTCCCGATCAAGCAGTGGCCGCTTTGCGCGCATCCTAAGTTTGCACCATGACTCGTCGCACGCCACGAATCGAACCTGTGGTGCCGACTCGAGCTAGCAAGACGCAGGTCGTGGGCAAGGCTTGTCCCACAGTACCGCTGCTTTGACACACCCTACGGGCTTCGCTTCGAGATGTAGAGAAGCGAGAGTCATTCAATGCCGAGCAAACTTGTTGCAGTGACGGCGTTCCGTTCGTCTGAGTTAGAAGACGATCACAGTGCGGCAATTCACAGTGCGGCAATTCACAGTGCCGCAATTCGGCATCAATCGAGCACTCTAGCCTTCGACTTCAATGCCCATGCTGCGGGCAGTACCCTCAATCATGCGAACAGCCTGATCAACGCTGCGAGCGTTGAGGTCAGCCATTTTCTTTTCAGCGATATCCTTGCATTGGTCACGGGTGACCTTTGCAACTTTGGTTTTGTTAGGAACACCACTGCCCTTGGCGATGCCTGCTGCCTGCTTCAGCAGAGATGCGGCAGGTGGGCTCTTGGTGATAAAGTCAAAGCTACGGTCGTTGTAGACAGTAACGATGACAGGAATCGGAGTGCCAGCGTATTCCTTGGTGCGGTCGTTGAAGGCTTGGACGAATTGTCCAAGGTTGACGCCGTACTTACCGAGGGAGGTACCGACTGGAGGTGCTGGAGTGGCTTGTCCGCCGGGGACCTGAAATTTTGCCTGACCTGTTACTTGCTTTGCCATGTCTCGAAATCGGTTGTCTGTGTTTCAGTAGTTGTTTCAGAAGTTATTTGTCGCAATTTGCAGCGAGGCTGATGCGGCTATCGGTGCCGCACCTTGCTGCGTTCCGCTTCCAGCCTTAGAGCGGCTCGACCTGCCAGTGATCCAGTTCCATGGGCACACTGCGGCCGAAAATATTGATGATGACCGTGATTCGGCCATTGGCTTCGTCGACGGCATCGACATCGCCTTCCTGATTTTCGAAGTTCCCTTCTTTGACGCGAACGCGGTCGCCGACTTTGAAAGGAATTCCGATCTTGATGGGGGCTTCTTCCTCTTCTGTTTCCCTCGGGCGGGTGATGATCCGCTCGATGTCCGACGGTTCCATCGGCATGGGCTTGCCGGCGGCTCCGGTGAAGTCACTGATGCCGTTGGTTTCTCGAACGAGGAACCAGGTGTCATCATTGATCAACATGTTGACCATGATGTAGCCAGGGTACAGTTTTCGTTTAGAGACGCGTCTTTGTCCGGCCCGCGTGAAGGTAGCGACATCTTCGGTAGGGACAACGATATCACCAAAGAACTCTGCCATCCCTTCCATTTTCACGCGTTTCCGCAGTGCGTCAGCGATGGAGTCCTCTCGATTGAACGCGACTTTCAGGATGTACCAATCCATCGTGCCGCCCTCTTGGGGCTCACTGGCTGGCTTGTTTTCGTCGACAGGTGCCGGTGGTGGCGGTGCCGGAGCTGCGGCTGCTTCGCTCGCGGCCTCCGTGGACGCACCGTCAGTGCTCGGGGTTTCCACTGCAGCCGGTTCGCCGGCATCCGGAGTGTCTTGGGGATCGTCTGGGGTTTCGGCTTCGTTCACGTTTTCAACGCTGTTGGGCAGTAGTGATCGATGGGGTGAGGAGACACCATGTTAATAGCAAAGTCGGGCGTGTCAGGTCGTCACTCCCAGCGTGACGAAAACTTGTTGCCAAATTACGTCAAACAGGAAGAGCGAAACCGCTAAGAAGAAAATGGTGAAGATCACCACAATCGCCGCTCGGACGAGTTCGTCCTTGCCGGGCCAAGTCACCTTTTTCATCTCTGCTTCGACAGCGATCAGGAAGTCGGCAAAGCTGGGAAGATTGACTGCACGAAAACCAAACCAGGCTCCAAAAAACAGCAGCCCGAGTGAAATGATCGGACGCAGCACTTCAGAACTGCCCTCGAACAAGTTAAGTCCTCGCAGAGTCCCGTGAAAAGACCAACAGCCGAGTCCGACGATCACCCAGATCGCCAACGCAGTCAGTTGCCGGACAATTCGTCCTTGGGTTGGCTTGTAGACCTTTGTTTTGGCTAGTTCACCAAGCATGGTTCCAATGAGAGAACCATTTTCGGTTGCCGCAATGTCTCGTGACACCTGTCTGCTCCTGATTGTGTAATGGATCAATCACTCGTCCGTGGCGACTGACTTTACGATAACGCAATTCTATTTGTCCAAGCCAGTTGTCTCTCCTCAAGCGGGAGATCCAAGCGGCCTGATGATCTGTTTGTTTTCCAATTCAAAGCAGGGGCGGAGGGACTTGAACCCGCAACCGCTGGTTTTGGAAACCAGTGCTCTGCCAATTGAGCTACACCCCTTCGACTCAGGGGGCACCAGTGAGGTGACCCATGATCGTACAGGAAACGCCTTAAATAACCAATGACCAACGAAGTCAAATGCTTCGCTGGCCATCAGAATTACGAGCGAATTACCCGTTTTAGCGTGAAAATCTAGTCACACGCTTTTACTCGATGATCTTGGTGACAACACCTGAACCGACCGTTTTACCACCTTCGCGAATCGCGAAGCGGACACCATCGTCCATCGCGATTGGCTTGTGAAGCTCAACAGTGACTTTGACATTGTCGCCTGGCATGCACATTTCTGCACCGACCAAGTCAGCAGTTCCTGTCACGTCCGTTGTGCGGAAGTAGAACTGAGGACGGTAGCCGCTGAAGAATGGTGTGTGTCGACCACCCTCATCTTTGCTCAAGCAGTAAACCTCTGCTTCGAATTTGGTGTGAGGGGTGATGCTGCCTGGCTTTGCCAAGCACTGACCACGCTGGATATCTTCACGCTTGACACCACGAAGCAGGCATCCAACGTTGTCACCCGAGCGACCTTCACCCATTTCCTTGCGGAACATTTCGACACCGGTGCAGGTGGTCTTGGTTGATTCAGCTGACAATCCAACGATCTCAACCTCTTCACCAACCTTCACAACTCCACGCTCAATACGGCCCGTTGCAACCGTACCACGACCTTCGATCGAGAAGACGTCCTCGATGGCCATCAGGAACGGCTTGTCGTCTTCGCGGACAGGCTCAGGAATGTACTCGTCCAACGCGTCCATCAGTTCGCTGATGCACTTGCTGGCATCTGGATCTGCAGGGTTGTTGTACGCAGGCAGTGCTGAACCACGAACCACAGGAACATCGTCCCCTGGGAAGTCGTACTTGCTGAGCAACTCGCGAGCTTCAAGCTCGACCAGTTCCAGCAACTCTTCGTCATCAACGAGGTCGCACTTGTTCAGGAAGACAACGATGTAAGGCACACCCACCTGACGACCGAGCAACACGTGCTCTTTCGTCTGAGGCATCGGGCCGTCCGCAGCCGAAACCACCAAAATCGCGCCGTCCATCTGGGCGGCACCGGTGATCATGTTCTTGATAAAGTCAGCGTGGCCGGGGCAGTCAATGTGAGCATAGTGACGGTTGTCCGTCTCATACTCAACGTGTGCCACTGCGATCGTCACTGTCTTGGTATCGTCACGTACGGTACCGCCTTTGGCGATGTCCGAGTAACCCTTCGCTTCGGCTAGGCCCTTAGCAGCTTGCACTGCAAGGATAGCACCGGTGGTGGTTGTTTTACCGTGGTCAATGTGGCCGATGGTCCCAACGTTAACGTGGGGCTTGGTCCGTTCAAAAGTTGCCTTAGCCATTTCTAATTCACCTG
>JBPCVE010000138.1:0-3018 GCA_051010795.1 Rubripirellula sp. | reverse complement strand
CTGACAGCAATTGCTACCTAGCTTTTCTTTTCTGCAGAACCCTGCTGGCTCAGGCCAGGACGAACACGTTTGTTGATGTCTGTTTCCAATACACCGAAAACGGACTCATGACGTGCCACTGACATCTGCAACGCCGCCAACAATCGCTTGGCCGTATAAAAATTGACAATGATACGCTGCTTGACCTGAATGGGATCCTTGGGAACTCCAATCGGCTGCGGATTCAAACCAAAGTCAACAATCAATTCCTCTGGCGAACCGGTCACGCGACAAAAATTGGCATAGGTTGCCACAGCATGGTCGTCGACTACTTGAACCTGCACTGGCTGTTGTGACTGTGCAGCTGCTGCCTCGGGCTTTGCCGCATTTTCTTGGTTGGTCTCATCTGCCATCGTTGAATTCTCCGAAAGGTTTGGAGTTGGTGGTATGACAATCACTGCATGAAATCTGTGATCGCCAACAAAAATGAAAAAGTGACCTCAGCAAGTGAAGCCATAGTGGGCGTTTGGATCATCTTGTGGTGTTGCCCGCCAATACACCCATTTGTGATCTGAGCCAAATCAAAAGTAGCTAAACAATCACAAAGTAAAACGATCTTTTTCGGTTGAAATTAATTCTGTTCTGCAATTACCTCGAACGACTTCGTCATCTGATGAACCATGACTGACACATTTTGCTTTTCTAGAGTTCGAAATTGAATGTTTTTGCGATCACACGCCAGAGCCTGCTGCCCAGAGACATCGGAGCAACGTGGATTTTGGCCGATCCCCGGTAACCCGCTCTCAGCGGCGTGCCATCGATCACCAGTGGGACACGTGCCTGATAGGAGACACTCCTTGGCATGATCATGCCTGTTGTCGGGTCAATCTCTGTCTGCAAATCACCACCCGTTTGGCTGGACATGCCAAGCGAGGCCGCATCAAGTGGTTCATTCGATTTTTCATCAATGACGCCTTTGAAGGTATCAAGTCTTCGCGAGTCCAGCTTCATCTCGACTTCTTGACCCTCACGGACCAGTTGGACATCGCCCTGATCAATGATCAGAACCGCTTCGAAGTCCTGATCATTCCCAATTTCACAAATCACATCACCCGGCGTCAAAAGCGCGCCAATATTCTGTCGATCCAACGGGGACCCCGTCCAGCCCGGCAATCTTCCGTCGTTCTCTTTCTGGGGCTCGCGAGTGGGGGGTGAAATAACAACACCGGATCGCTTGGCGACCACGGTCAAACGCTCGACCTCTTTTTGGGTTTCAGCAATCATCGATTGAATCGACTTGATCAGTTCTTCCTGAGTGTCAATCGAGGCCTTCAGATAAACGTCCTCACGACTTCTCAGTTGAATCGTCTTGAGTTGGGCATTGGCAACCACTTCACGTCCTTCGAGATCTGCCAAACGTATTTCCAACTCAGGATTGATCAATCTTGCAATCTGCTGCCCTTCTTCGACGGACGTGCGAGGCTCGATGGCCCACTCAATTCTTCCGGAGGTGCCGGCATAAACCGTTCCGACTTTGCTGGGACGAATTTCAAATGCACAATCAACGTGATGTGGCAACGGTATGTAGCAAACACCGATCACAACGCTAGTAACGATTCCCAATGTGATTAATAGGGGAGTGCGTTTCACTTTGGACAATCTCCCAGGAGTTCGACAAAATTTCCACGTTTGGATAACAGGCTGACCCACTAACCCTGCAAAGCCAATGACAGCAACCATACGTCCGATCGCTTGAAGTCCATATGGTTCAAGCACCTTGATCACAAACCAACAAATCGAAAAGACAACGACCCAACGGTAAATGACACTGGCAACCGTGAACAATCCAAACATGAATCGGCCGCGTGTGGGCTGAAAAGGATCGTCCTGCAGTTCCAGTCCGAGGCATGTTTCCTGAAACCAACGTTTCAAGACCTCAGTACTCTTTTGACGCAAATTGGGTATTTCCAAGGCGTCCATCAGGATGTAGTAACCGTCAAAACGCAACAGCGGATTACCATTCACCAGGACTGTGCTGACGACATTCAAAAACATCATGTTCAGACACAGATCATTGATCGTCGTCCCCGATTCGGTGAACCACCAGACATAGGTCGCAATCGATGCCAGGATCATCTCGACATAGATCCCTGCCGCACCAATCCAGACCCGCTTCCATTTATTTGGCAGCATCCACGAATCGGACACGTTGCAGTAAAGGCAGGGTGTAAACACCAACAGCATGAAACCAATTTCATGGCACTCACCACCAAACTTTTTGCAACTCAATCCATGTCCGAACTCATGCAACACTTTCACGATTGCCATCGTGCAGGCAAGGATCAGCCAGCGATCGGCTGCGAAGAATTGCTGAAAAGTCGGCAGTTTGGCGTAAACAGTTTCGTATTGAGTAGCGAGCAACAGCGCTGCTGACCCAAGAAACAAAGAAAAGAAAATGAGCGCCGGCACAGTGAAGAGCCATCCAAACCACGGCAGAATGGCATTCAAAATCTTTTCAGGATCGAAACCCCGATACCGAAGCGCAAAGACATTGGCAAACTTGCCCATCGTCTCTTTGTTCTTTTTCTTGCGACCACGCTCCCGCAGAGCCTTTCCCTGCCCTGGTGAATTACTGATCACAAGCCCACTTCGGTGCAACATTCCAATGAACTGTTGGAGATCACCGAAAGTGATTTTCTGAGGTGCAAAACGCCTCTCAAAACCATCTTTGATTTGTTGAAGGCTTACATGACCATCAAGCATGTTCAGAATGAAATACTCTTCTTCATGAAAGCGAAAATACTGCAATCCAACCGGCTCCTTCACCACCCAGTACGCAGTGCCCTGATAGAACTGACGGTTGGCCGTCAGATCCGGGCGAGTGCGTACCGTCAGCGGCCTTGATGAGCTGCTAACGAGGGATTCGGCTAAGGTGGTCATGGAACGTGGTACAAATATTCTTTACAAATGGAATTGGGACGTACAAGCAAGATCAAAACGGCATGAAAATCATGGATGCATTTATTGAGTGGATCCAAC
>JBPCVE010000137.1:0-9094 GCA_051010795.1 Rubripirellula sp. | reverse complement strand
AAAGGGACATGGGGTCACGCACGCTAGTAACGGTAGAGACTCAATACATGCTCTTCGGAAGGGTAAGATCGATTTAGTCGTTGCAGATCTTACATTGAAAGAGATGAGCGGATCTGAGTTCGTGCGTGGGGTGCAAGCTCATTTCCCCGATGTTCTCGTCATCTTTATTGCTCCAACGGGGGTAGAACAACTTGCAGATGAGGCGTTGAGGGCAGGTGCGGTCGCATGTGTCTCCGATGAACAGCTTCAGGTGGTTCTGATTGAGACCGTAGAGACCGTATGTCGAGTCACGTTTGGAAACGACCCTTACGGACCGCTCTTGGCCAGATTGCAATCGAACTCTTTTGATTTTGATTTGCCCAATGATCCGCGGCTGATCTCGCCGCTTGTGACGTTGGTTTTGCAGGTTGCTGAGGGCATGCATTTGCTTCCGAGAGCCGAACGCACGCGGTTTGGATTTTCCTTGGAACATGCGTTGGTCAACGCACTGTATCGCGGCAATTTGGGCTTAGGGCCATCGGTGACTCCAAGTCATCATCAAATCGTATTCGGACATGCGACGACTGACTTGATCGAAAAACGCAAGTCTGAATCGCCGTATAAGGAACGGCGTACTCAAGTACGTGTGGATGTCGACCGGTCGCGAGTGAAGGTCACAGTGCGAGACGGAGGTGATGGGTTCAACGTTGAGAACTTTTTTGAGAAGGCAACGCTCGCTCGACTACAAAAAGATACTGGGCATGGTTTGTTATTCATGGAACGACTCACGGATGACCTTGAATTTAACCTCGAGGGTAATGAGGTAACGCTAGTGAAAAATGCTCGATCTGTATAAAGCGGGACCTTACTGTCCAGAAAAGATCTCACTGACGCTGAGCTGAGCAACCGGTGTTCGTAGGCATTGATGCAACAGGGTTTTTGGGATGTTAGCGTCGTACGCCCCCTGTTATCTATCTCGGAAAGTAAACGACAGCAGATAGAACGGAGCCTGATAGTTAACAAACGCACTCTTTGGGCGTGTTAGTTGCGGCGAGTCTTTGGGTGTGATTACCTGGAACCTGGTACCGATTCCTGAGTCCTACTCATGAACAGGACGTAACGTATCCGGAGGCCATCGTTGTCTGGTGTCGGTATTCTTCTGTGCCAGAATTTGAGCGAGCAGAAGAAATGGGTTTCAATAGAACCTGCAGAGGTTGCTGCGCATGACGTCACTGCCGCCTTCTCTGATGCAACTGCATCACGAACGCGTCCTGCGGCAGCAGGCGTCGCGATTGTTCACCGTCTTGCGCGTCGCGGGTCTGTACTGCGTAACGGATAGTGCCTGGGACGTGAGTCAAGTATTGCGATTGTTGTTCATTGAAATCATGGTATTGATTGAGGAGACTGCTGTATGAAAACTCGGAATGAAACGACGGTAAAACAACGTCGCAACACTGCAGACCTTACCATTGGGGAGTACCTGATCCAGCGGTTGCGTGACTATGGAATTGATGACCTGTTTGGAATTCCAGGTGATTACATCCTGTCTTTTTACAGTGAACTGGAGAAGAGTCCCATTAACGTGGTTGGGTGCACGCGGGAAGATTGTGCCGGCTTTGCCGCGGATGCCTATGCAAGGATCAATGGGATGGGGGCGGTGTGCGTGACGTACTGCGTTGGCGGTCTGAGTGTTTCGAACTCGATTGCTGGGGCCTATGCCGAAAAGTCTCCTGTGGTTGTGATCTCAGGTGCGCCGGGGCTCAATGAGAGAAAGGGAGGAGCTTTGCTGCATCACATGGTCCGTGATTTCCGGACCCAGATCGAAGTGTTTGAGAAGTTCACGATCGCGGGTACTGAATTAAGTGACCCACTGACCGCCTTTGCCGAAATCGATCGGGTGTTGGATGCATGTGATCGTTTCAAACGTCCGGTGTATATCGAATTGCCTCGAGATATGGTTCATGTCGTTCCACCTGTGGCTCATGGATATGTTCGACCGGCTTATGAACATAATTTAGAAGCAACCGCTGAAGCAATTTCAGAAACGCGTGAGCGTCTCGCCGCAGCTAAGAAGCCTGTGATTCTTGCGGGAGTGGAAATCCATCGGTTTGGACTACAGGATCAATTGTTAAACCTTGCAGAGTCTTGTGAGATACCAATCTCGACAACGATGCTTGGGAAAAGTGTCATCAGCGAGCGTCATCCGCTGTTCATCGGGCTGTATGAAGGTGCAATCGGCAATGCAGAAGTGACGCGATTTGTTGAAGACAGTGACTTGGTGTTGATGTTGGGGGCTTTTCTGAGTGACATCAATCTCGGTATTTATACAGCGAAGCTCGACCCTGATCGTTGTGTTTACGCAACAAGCGAGGAACTCCGGATCTCGCATCACCACTATCATCATGTGGGCTTAAAGGAATATATCGAGGGGCTCACTGCCACCGATTTGAAATCGGTAAAACACGCCATCCCCGCTTCGCTAACCTCCAGTCGGGAACCAGAACAAACGGGGGATAGTGATTCGGTGCAACCGCTTCGAACCAGTCGAATGATGGTGGCTTTGAATCGGCGGATTGACTCTGAGTCCATCGTCGTTGCAGACGTGGGTGATTCCTTGTTCGCTGCTACCGAACTTACCATCCATGACCGAGGTGAATTTTTGAGTCCCGCGTATTACACATCGATGGGATTTAGTGTTCCAGCTGCCTTAGGCGCGGCGACTGCCCGGCCCAAACACCGTGTTGTGGTTCTGGTGGGTGACGGCGCGTTTCAGATGACTGGCCAGGAACTCAGCACTTTGATTGCAAAGGGGCATGCTCCCGTGATTATTCTGTTGGATAACCATGGGTATGGGACCGAACGCTATTTGCACGCGGGTGACTGGAAATACAACGAGATCAATCGTTGGAATTATTGTGAACTGTTAAGCGTATACGGCGGCGGGGTGGGGCATCTCGTTTCCACGGAAGGCGAGTTTGAAGATGCATTGGATGTTGCGTGGAATGACGCGTCGCAGACACATTTGATTCAAGCCAGTTTGTTGGAAAACGATGCCAGTGAAACCTTGAAGAAGCTGGCGGCTCGGATGGGTGAGCACGTCAAGTGAAGGGAATAATTGAAGGATCTCGTCCCTTGCTCGAATCAATCAGCATGGGCTGGCCTAGCAGACCAGTTTGATGCCAATTCCAAGAGGTGAGCATCAATCTGTTTGATGATACCACTGGTCTGCATTGGTTCGATGTGCTGTTTGCACAGGTTGCTTTGGTGGCATCGCGCGGCGGTTGATGTGTAGTTTTCTACCAGACTCACAGCGTCATCCAGTGTTTGGTATCGGCAGCTCTCGGGGATGTGTTCCCTGTAGCTAAGTTTGTCTGGAACGATTGGGATCGCACCTGCCCAGATTGCTTCGCAAATGGCGATACCAAAAAATTCGTGGTTGGCGGTTGATACCACAACGTCCATTTGTCCAAGTAAACGCCAGTAATCTTTCAGATCCTTTGCGAAGCCGTCGTGAATGATTCGGGCTTTGTACGTTTCGTTGATTTCTTTTAATTGTGGAACGGGATGGCGTGGTCTCGCTCCGAGTAAAATGAGTTTGAAATCGAGATTCGCGTCCGTAAGCATCCGTAAAAATGTCACGAATTCCTCGGGGCATTTGTCGTATTCCCATCGCGATACCCAGCCCACCGTGATCGGAGGAGCGACTTTGGTTTGAGCTAGTTCCTCAGCGACCTGCTCGCGACTCTGCAGTTTCGTGTCGGGCAAACGATGCTTTGGGCCTGTCACGGGATCTGGGCGGGTGGCTGACACGGGTGACAGTTCAGGGGGAGGTGAGAAGCCGGGTGGGATGATTCGTGCTTTCGCCTCCAGTGCGTCCAGAGTATGCAGGTCTCGCGTGTCAGGCATTTGTTTCAGGAAATTGCTGCTACCTTTGATAAAGTCATCAAGGTGGAACTGCGAGTTGAACCACACTTCGTCAGATGTCAGGGCTGACAACAAGTTTGTGTACCCGAAATGGTTGTCGACCTTTTTGTTGGGTGAGACGGGGTAGGTCCACTGGTTCTCGTGAAAATACAGCACCTTGGGCATCTGTTGGATTCGGCTGTCTCCTAACAACCCTAGGTAGACGGGCAAGTCCAGCATATCGGTGCAGAACAGGACATCGGGGTAGCCGACTGTCGCGACCAGTTCCCGAGTTCGGTGAACAAAGTCGATCGGGGCGGAACGCATTCTCCACTTCCAGTGGACCGGTTTGCCGGTGATGACATGCCAGTGATGCTGGCTTGTGTTTGCCAGGCACTCGGTGAATTGGCGATGGCTGCCCCCATGAAACGGGTCCAAGGTGAGGACCGAGAGGGAGTCGTTTTCATCGGTTAATGGCATGGTGACGCCGAAGAGTTCTGCGGTAATACCAACGCGTGCGGCAGAAAATACGGATGCGACCGGATGTAATCAGGTTTTGCGAATGTGCTCGCGGTTGCCAACGATCCCGCTGGTCGCATTTCGTGTGTCGATGACCAATGGTGCGTGTTCAACGATGGCATGGTAATCAAAATCGGTATGGTCCGTGGCGATCAGCACTGCATCGAGTGATTGAAGGTACTCCGGGGTCATGTCTTGGCTTTCCATGGGCGGCAGATCAAAATGACGCATGGACGGTAGAGTGGGTACGTGTGGGTCGCTGTAGCTCATCTCCGCGCCGCGTTCCAGCAGCAATTCCAGCAATTCAAAGGATGGCGATTCTCTGGGGTCGTCTACGTCTTTCTTGTAGGCAACCCCCGCAAGGCAAATCTTGCTTCCTCGGATGGGCTTTGAAAATTCATTGAGAAATTCAGACGTACGCGTGACAACATATTCAGGCATAGCTCGATTCACCTCCCCTGCCAGTTCAATGAACCTGGCATTGAGTCCCTGCTTGCGTGCGAGCCATGAGAGGTAAAATGGATCAATCGGAATGCAATGCCCACCAAGACCCGGGCCAGGATAAAACGCTTGGAATCCGAATGGTTTCGTCTTCGCGGCATTGATCACTTCCCAGACATCGATATCCATTGAGTCGAAAAGCACTTTCAGTTCATTGACCAACGCGATGTTCACGGCTCGGTAGATGTTCTCAAGCACTTTGGCGGCTTCTGCGACTTCGCAGTTACTTACGGGGATCACACCGGCGACAGCTTTTTCGTAGAGTCTGCTTGCACACTGAAGGCTAGTGTCATTGATTGCTCCGACGACTTTCGGTATTCCTGCCGCTGAAAAATCTGGATTTCCTGGGTCTTCCCGTTCGGGGCTGTAGGCCACGAAAAAGTCCTCGCCAGCCTTCAGGCCGCTTTGTTCCAGAATTGGGACGACGACGTCGCGTGTGGTGGTTGGATAGGTGGTGCTTTCGAGAACAACAAGCTGACCTTTCCTGAGTGCGGGGGCGATGTGCTCACAGGTCCCGGTCACGTACTTCAGGTCAGGATCGCGAGCTTCATCCAGTGGGGTTGGAACGCAAATCAATAATGCATCGGGTTCGCTCAACCGCTGCATGTCGGTCGTGGCTTCGAAAAGATTCTGCTCCAGCCATTCGGAGATCTTTGTGCTGTTGATGTGTTTGATGTAGCTTTGACCACGGGTTAATGAGTCGACTTTTGCCGGGTCGACGTCAAATCCCAAACAGCGATATCCCGCGGTTGTGAAAGCATCAATGAGCGGTAGGCCAACGTAGCCCAAACCGATGACACCTATGGTGCAGGCTTTTGTGTTGATCAGTGAGAGGAATTCACTTGGGAGATGGGACGGCACGTGAAATATCTCGGCGAGTGGTGGTGGATGCTTATCCTTGCGGGACAACCGTTTTTAGTTATCAAGCGTTCTTGTCTTGTCTTCCATCATTGGACGACTAGGTACAGGATAATCGATACGGATCGGTGTCGATTGGACGGGAAGATTATTAGACCGAGAGACGATCGGACGTTGAAATTGTATGACGGCGTCATCCATCCCTGTCGGCCATACTCCCGGTATTCCGGACGGCTAGTATCTGCGCACGCGGGTGATTAGGATTGTTCCAATCATCACCATGATCGCATTGCCCATCCAGACTCCGTAAGGAGGCAGATTGCCATCCTTTGCCTGTTCGAGACCGAAAATGAATAACGGGTAATATGCCAGCAGGGTTGGAAGGAAACAGAGTCCAAACGTTGACCAGTAATCACTGGTCTTGGCGATCATCGCCAGGGGAGCTCCAACGAAGACGAAAAACAAGCAACTGAAGCCCCATGCCCAACGTCGCCAAGGTTCGGTTTGTAGGCGAATCAGGCGTTTTCGTTTGTTACGCAGTTGCTCTTCCAGTTGTTTGCCCTTTCCGGCAGCAATTTGGTCAAGTCGGCAGGTCATGATGCTGAATCCGGTGTGTGCTGCGACTTCACCCACCACAATGTGATTGCGGTTGTCCTGCGCAACACTCTCCCTGCCGAGCAGATTCAACGGGACTTGACTGGGACTTTGTTCGCTCAGCTTTTTAGCTTTGAGCGCGTTTCCCAGTGGGATCGGAAATTCGCCTTCATCGGGAATGATTCCGCGAAAGTTACTTCCAGCTTCAATTTGTGTATCGACAACATAAAGAACGAGTTGTTCGGTTGCCTGGTCCCACCTCAACTCTCCCTCGCGGGCGGAAAGTTTGATCGGGTCACTACCGCCACTTTGGATACTGACGGTTGGCCGGATCATTTTTCGGCCAACAACGTTCTCAACGTGAATCGAAAACCCGCGACTTGGGTCACGGCCCGATTTGTAGTAACGCTGGTTCTTCAAATAACGATAGGTAACGTCTTCAATCGACATCAGCACCACACGCTGAATGCCGGGGCGGCCCCAAGAGACGGCGAGGTCTGACACATAGACAGCGATGGGACTTAGCAAAGCCGCAAAGATGAATGCAGGTTGCAAAATCTTCAGAGGTGAAATCCCCGATGCTTTCACTGTCGCCACTTCGCCGTCGGCGGCCATTCGCCCGTAAACACAACAAACCGAGAATAAGGCAGTCGCTGGGAACGAAAATTGAAGAGCGATTGGTAACACAAAGGGCAGAAGCTGAAGGATTGCCAATGGGCCAAGGCCCTGACGCAGAAGTTCGCGACCCACACCAATCAGAAGGATCAGCAGTGTCAGCGCAATCAAGGAGACCGTGAATATTTTCAGGATCTCGATCAGCACGTATCGCGTTAGGCGGGTCGGCATCAAGCTTGCGGGAGTCGGGGAACCAAAAGGTCTGCAAATTTCAGTGCAGCTCTCGTAGACCCCGATGTACCAAAGCTGACCGCCTGTTGGGAGATGAATAGGCCGTGGTTTCTCGTGCTTGAGCTCAAATCAGACAAACTTCCAAGGGTTCGATAGTGAGATTTCTCAGCGTGGTAAGATGCGTAAAACAGGGGGACCGCACATCGGAGTCCGTTTCCGGTCCTTTTGAATGCTGGCAATGCTTGCTAAACTCCCGGTTCGCACACCCACAACCCCACCGAGAACTGATATGTCCGAGAGAAAGGGATCCGATTTCGCAGGATTGTCGGTCGCCATCATCACACCTTTTGCCGATGGCGAGGTTGACTGCAAGAGGCTCCGCGATCAGGTTGAGTTTCAATTGGCTGCCGGCACCACTTGCATCGTTCCTGTGGGAACAACCGGTGAATCGCCGACCCTGACTCATGATGAGCATGACCGGGTGATCACTGAAGTGATTCAATGCGTCGCTGGTCGAGCCAAAGTGATGGCTGGTACTGGCAGTAATAGTACGGCAGAAGCGCTGCGGTTGACTCGGCGGGCGGCCTCGGAAGGTGCCGACGCGACACTGCAAGTCGCTCCCTATTACAACAAGCCAACTCAAGAAGGGTTCTATCAGCATTTCAAGGCGGTGGCTGAAGAAGTGGATATTCCAGTCTGTGTTTACAACATCCCCGGTCGTACCGGTAAAGAGATCGAGGTAGGTACGATTCAACGTCTGAGCGAGGTGGCCGGAATCACGATGGTGAAGGAAGCCACCGGAAAACTCGATCAGTGCTCAGCCATCGTCGGAACGACTGATTTAACTGTCCTCAGCGGAGATGATTCGCTGACGCTTCCAATGATGAGCGTTGGTGCGGAGGGCGTTGTGTCTGTGGTGGGTAATGTTGTGCCAGCACCCATGATTGAACTGGTGAATGCCGCATCCGCGGGAGATTTCACTAAGGCCAGAGAATTACATCACCGGCTGTTTGCACTGTGCAGCAAAATGCTCGGTCTCGCCACCAATCCCATTCCGGTCAAGACAGCCATGCAATTGGTTGGACGTGATACCGGCGACCTGCGATTGCCCATGACTCCGCTGGAATCTGGAGAGCTAGATCAGTTGCGAGAGACACTGTTTGCGTTTGGTATCCAAGAAGCTGCTGCCGTTTCCTGAACCCAGTTTCCACAACATCGGGCCAAGCTCAGCTACTTGATTGAGTGACCAAGCCTGAAAGCCTGTCATCCATCCCGCCGCGCAAACAGTTTTGAGTAAACCTGCACTCAAAATTGGCAAAGTGTGATGCCTTCGAGCAGATTGTGCGGTGTGACCGTTGAGCCTGGGGTACTGGCACGCGCATGTTTTTACTGAATCTCGCATCTGAGCGATCAAGCGTGTCATCCATGATCGGCTAGTCTGCTGGCATTCTGCCTGGAAGCTGGGGTGTTGATGAGGCAGGCCTAGGTTCAAACTTTTAAGCAGGGCAGAGTCAAAAACAGTTTTGGGCAGGTCAGAGCTAGGTTCAGGTCTGGGTTGTCAAATAAACGCATGTCTGACCGTTGGTTGTCCCCTCGGTTGCGGCGTGGAGCGTTATATTATCCTTGATTGGTGCCGCTGCGTGGTGGGTGTGTTTCGGGAAATGCCTTGTGTGTTTTGGGAAACGTGCCGAACACTGAGTCCCTCCGCACCAATTTGTGCCCTCCGCATCACCGTGTGGTTGCCGAATGGGTGGAGCCCCTGTCCACCGAAGAGCCCGCGTCGAGCAAGCAGGGATTTGGAATACAAACCCAACTGGAGTTGAGTCATGCCTTTGTTACGTTTCGTAATCGCAATCGTATTTCTACACGTCTTGGCTGTGACAGGCTTCGCAGA
>JBPCVE010000136.1:0-6673 GCA_051010795.1 Rubripirellula sp. | reverse complement strand
GTTTGTGACCGCATGAGGTGCCTAGAAACACGCCTCTGAGGAATCCTTCTTCTTAATCCATCGGACCCTGCTAACCCGCACAATGAATAAATCCTTCCTAATCGTTACTTTTTCACACCTGCGCTGTTGTCCACAGTTGCGTCGGAATTCGCTTGGTTTCGTCGCCTTCGCGATTGGTGGCCTCATCGTGGCTGGCACGCTGAGCCCGGCAGTTGCGCAAGATACTGCTGATGCGAAAGCAAAAAATGATGCTCCGGTTGCTGAACCACAGCCGAAGGCCTCTGAACCACAGCCGAAGTCGGCTCCCGCTTACCCGCTTGCCGTGGCGGTCAGCGGAAATGACGTCTACACGGTTGACCTGGACCTGCCGGGTGTGTGGAAGACCGGTGATGCCACAGTCTTGTTTGCTGAAGGAACGAAACTGCTGAGGAAGCCAATGAATCGCCCTCGTTGCGTCGCAATTCATCCCGAGAAGGGAATCCTGGTCGGTGACACTGCGACTCGGGAGATTTACTGGATTGAATCAGAGGGGGCTGAGCCCAAGCCGCTGACCAACGGATATTTAGGAGTCGTCATGGCCTTGGCGGTGAGTCCCGATGGGAAAACCCTCTACGCCGGCGATGCTGAAAAACGAGCCACGTTCAAATTGCCCGTCGAGGGGGGGAAGCCCGAACTGGTCGCACGCGTCAATGCTCGTGGGCTGGCATTTGATTCCGATGGCAAGCTTTGGGCTGTCACTCCCGACGCTGCCGCCGTCAAACGCATTGATGTCGCAAGTGGAGACGTCGAGGACATCGTTACTGGTCGACCATTTCAGTATCCCAACGGGCTTTGCTGGGCGGGTGACCATGGATACGTCACCGATGGCTACGGAAAGTGCATCTGGAAATTTACACCCGATGGAAAGACTGAAAAGTGGCACGAAGGCGAGCCACTCGTTGGCCCCGTAGGCATCGCTCTGACCGATAAATCGATCTTTGTCGCCGATCCGAAGCAAAAAGAAGTCTACGAATTCGATCGTGAATCCAAGACGCCAAAATCCAGGCTGGCTCCCGCTGCAAAGTAGCGGTCCGCTGGTTTGGTGTGAATGACCTGAGAACGTTTTGTCGCTTCCCAGCATCGCACGTGATCGATACACCGACGGCACACTACCGTCGCATGGCAATGCGGTTTGACAATCAGACACGTGTCCGTGCAACTGCCTCTGCGGAACGGTGAGTGGGTGAGTGATGGTGTATCACACCCACGGCTCTGACTGGCAAAAGCATGACGTGCGAGCTTGCGGCCAACCTCAGCAGGCGGCAGCATCATGGTTTGCTGTACTAGCTGCTTGCGATTCTGCTGTCGGCAGCGACACGGTCGGACATGTCATAGGGGTGAAAAGACCTGCCAATCTCCTCCGCCAGCGTCTGTAAATACAGCTTGCGGAAACGTGATTCCGTGGTCTCGCTGGTGTGTTGACCCGCCATGGTGGGGTACCGGTATTCTTCAAGCGACTTGGTGAAATCAACCTCACCGGTGGCAACATCGATCACGGTAATGGTGACATCAGAAGTACCGCAGTACAGCGTGGGACCGTCTCGAAGGCTGAAGTTGCTAAGCTCAATCCCAATGACTTTGTCAGCTTTGACACCCCCTCCAATTTCTGCAAAGTCAAGCGAATCCCAGCCGTTGGTGTCACGCCAATGACTGATTTTGTCATTGCGAACAATTTTGATGTCCTTGATCTCTCGCGCGAGAATTTTGCCAACAAATGAGCTGAGCTCTGATGATTTCTGATCACGTGTGTAGGAACTGCTGTCGGAAATGGTGACAATGGCAACTGTAAGGTCTTCAAAACCCTCGTATTCGGGCGGAATCATATCCATTCCCACTGCATGCATGAGGTTCGATGCCAAACCAAGGCAACCAGTTTGCAAAAGTGCTGTTCCTGAAACCAACGCCGTGCAGAACGCTCGTCTGCTGAATTCGGGGCGGTTGGTCTTGACGGATTCTTCTTTCAACGACATCGATCTGATTCCCTTTGGCACTGCTTGTAATGCGATCGCTTCGCCTCTACATACGAAGTTTGTGCCGTTGCTTACCACACTGATTTTGCGTCTTTGGGCGAAACGAGGGCTTTTTCTGTAACACGCGTTCGTTTCTGCACCAAACCTTCCGTTGGAAAGCCGCGGGATTCGCGCAATGCATGTGAAAAAGTCACACCCGTGGGCCATCAGAAGCGGCGACTACCTGCTCAGCTACTAGTTTGCTTGAAACTGCAAACGGACGATCCAATCCACCAGCGTCACGACTAATATGCCCGCCCCAGCAAGC
This sequence comes from Rubripirellula sp., assembly GCA_051010795.1. Classification (GTDB taxonomy): domain Bacteria; phylum Planctomycetota; class Planctomycetia; order Pirellulales; family Pirellulaceae; genus Rubripirellula. Next base: position 4,357 of record JBPCVE010000136.1, on the reverse strand, counting down.
GTCAGCCAAGTTTGGACACGGGGTGACGGGAGGCGTCCGCAGCGAACCACTTGTGCTGCAAGCACGATCATTGCGACGCACAGCAATGCCAGCAAAAAACCACCTGCGTTGGTATTCATGCTAGCCAGCCAGTTGCCTCTGGCAAAATAGGACCACGACGTCGTCATGCCACAAGCAGGGCATCGAATCCCTGCGAGAAGGCGCAGCGAGCAAGGAGGAAGCCCCAGTTGTTGATGGGTACCCAAACCCTGTTCGGCAGGATTCAAATTGCCAGCCACGATGAACAGGGTCAGTGGGACCAAAGCAATGCACGCGATGGCGATCCGCAGGCCAATCTTTCTGGGTGCTGGAGGAGTTGACGTCGCTTTGCTCTGGTCTCGATTACGCAATTTGGAATCAGCTTCGTTGGAATCAGCTTCGGGGACAGCGTCGCTCACTTCTCTGCTAGTCGGTTGTGTGTCATTTGCCACGGTGTCATTTGCCACGGTGTCAGGGGTTTCCGGCTGGGAAAGCGGCGGGAAATCGGAGTTTTGGGTTGAGAGCGGCTCCGTTCCGACCTCACTTTTCATTTTTTGAGGAGTTTTTTGCTGCCTTTGAAACGCTTCGCCCGGTGGGGCTTGGTGTTCTGCTTTTCGGATCAAGAAAAGAGCCTGATGGTAATATGGGTTACCTGAGTCGGCAAATGGGGGCCTTGAGGGCTTTTTTTGGGTTGTGTCGGGGCCGAAACTGGCTTGGGAGGTTGGTGTTGCCGTCTAATCGGTTTGTCTCGTGTGCCGTTCAGGTCGAAAAAACTGAAAAAGTACCAAAGAATTATCCCCTCGTTTGGCCAAGAGCCGTTGACGGGCTTTGATTCGACCCCTAAATTCTCGCTTCGCTCGCGGGAAATACCCCGAGCACCCTGACAGCACGGGATGTCAACGCTGAGATCTGATCTCGGAACAATTCCGGTCTGCAGGGGCCACTGTATCACAACTCTCTCATTGGTCACCCATCTGTGTCTGCCGGAGCAAGCGAAGTAATTCGAATTCGTATGGAAGCGTACGACCACTCTGTTTTAGATCAGAGTGCCCAAGAGATTGTCGATACAGTCAAGCGTACCCACAGTGAGGTTCACGGGCCGATCCCGTTGCCAACACGCGTGGAACGCTACACGGTTTTGTCTGGGCCGTTCGTGAATAAGAAGTCTCGTCAGCAGTATGAGATTCGTACTCACAAGCGGTTGATCGATATTGTCCAGGCTACGGCCAAGACGATTGAAGCGTTAAATAAATTAAGCCTCCCGGCTGGTGTGGACATCAAAATTAAGGCGTCTGCAAGATAGTATCGGTCTGGAGGACACCCGGGTCTCATGGCCTAGCCTTGGGGCGGTTCGGGTAGCGGCACACAAAGTACCAGAGACAGTTTCCGGATGAACGGAAGTCGGTCGATAACCTTGGTGCGGTGCAAGTCTGATTTGGGTCGAGCGGAATCGCTCTCGGTGCATTGAAGAATTGCCTGATGTCAGTGGTTCGGCTTGGCGAAACTTGGAATCCAACACGAATGACGGGCGTCCCGGATGATCGGGGCGAGATGAAAGTTATGTCACCATCAATCCTCGGCCGCAAAGTCGGGATGACACAGGTTTACTTGGAGGACGGGCGAGCAGTGCCCGTGACCGTGATCCAAGCTGGTCCGTGTCATGTCCTGCAGGTTCGCAGTGAAGATCGCGATGGCTATCAAGCCGTTCAGTTGGGTTTTGAGGACAAGCCGCGTCGCTTGGCGAGTCGAAGTGAGCGTGGTCATGTCGCGAAGTTGGATAGTAAGCGTTCGAAGAAGCTTGCTGCGTCCGGCGTCGAGTTGGTGGCCAAGGCTGGTTGTGAGCCTCAGAAGTTTATTCGCGAGTTTCGTGGCGAGACCGATCTTGAGGTCGGGGCCGAGGTCACTGTTGATCAATTTGCTGAGATCAAGCGGGTTGACGTGACAGGAACGAGTAAGGGTCGCGGATTCGCCGGTGTGATGAAGCGTCACAACTTCTCTGGGCAGCGAGCAACGCATGGTGTGAAAAAAGTGCACCGTCATGCTGGTGGTACTGGTTGCAGTGCGTCGCCAAGTCGTCTCTTTAAAGGTATTCGCATGGCGGGCCAGTATGGCAACGCTAAGACGACGTCCCGCAATCTTGAGTTGGTTCGCGTGGATGCTGAAAATAATTTGTTGCTCGTTCGCGGTGCTGTGCCGGGTCCGAATGGCGGCTTTGTGACCATTCGCGAAACGAACAAGGTGGGTTGAGGAATATGACCACGCTGACAGTTTTTAATGAGACCGGCGGTGAAGTCGGTACGTACGAAATCGACACCGACCAGATCGCTGCGAGCGTCAACAAGCAGTTGTTGCACGACGTGGTTGTGATGTACCAGGCGAACTTGCGTCAGGGTTCGCACAATACGCGGACTCGCGGTGAAGTTGCTGGTTCGACGAAGAAGATGTACCGCCAGAAGGGTACGGGTAATGCCCGTGCTGGTTCGCGGCGGTCGAATGTGCGTCGAGGTGGTGGTGTAGCTCGAACAATTAAGCCACGTGACTACAGTTACCGGCTCAATAAGAAGGCTGTTCGCCTTGCCACTCGCATGGCGATTAGGTCGAAGATTGACGATGGCGAGTTAGTTGTTGTTGATTCGCTTGGTTTTGATGCTCCTAAGACAGGTCGAATGGCTTCGGTGTTGAAGTCGCTTGGTCTCGATAAGACGACGACTCTGGTTGCGACCGCGGATCATGACGTTGCTGTCTACAAGAGTGGGCGTAACATCACGGGTGTTTCGGTTCAGCCTGTTCGGGAACTGAATGCTCTTTCGGTGTTGAAGCCCAATCGTATGTTGGTGACGCGAGAAGCGTTAGACAGAATTAAAGATGGCACCTTTACGGGTGCTCAGGCCAGTGGCGAAGCTGCTGCCGACGGTGAGTGAAGCAGACACATAAGACGAAGTGACTTCAGATGACACAAATACAACCACCTGCGAGCCCTGAGGGCGGTATTCAGTTAGAGGCGCATCAGATTCTGCTGCGTCCGCTGGTTACCGAGAAGGGTGTGCACCGAGCGACACGGAATAATCAGTACGCATTCGAGATTCATCGCGAAGCGACGAAGTTCGACGTGAAGCGTGCGGTTGAGGAGTTGTTCGAGGTGAAGGTCAAGAAAGTGCGAACGCAGAACCGCAAGGGCAAGTTGCGTCGCTATAAGTTCCGTTACGGTCGAACGGCCGATTGGAAAAAGGCAATCGTTGAACTGCAGGAAGATCATCGTATCGACTTCTTCTAGTCATCGGTGGTTCAGCAGGGCGGATCAGAAACACGGTATTCAAGTAACGGTTAACTGAAAATAAAATGGGCATTCGAGTCTACAAGCCGACAAGCGCCGGTCGACGTAATGCGTCGGTCAGTGATTTTGCTGAGCTGACGCCTGGCTACTCGCCAGAGCGTTCGTTGCTGCGTCCCAAGCGAAAGACTGGTGGTCGTAACAACCAAGGGAAGATTACCGCGCGTCATCGCGGTGGTGGTCACAAGCAAAAGTATCGAGTCGTCGATTTCCGGCGTGTCAAAGACGGTATGGCGGCGACAGTCGACTCGGTTCAGTATGACCCTAATCGTACCGCCAGAGTCGCTCTGCTGAAGTACGCGGATGGCGAAAAGAGTTATGTGGTTGCGCCGGCCGGCCTGAAGGCTGGGGATTCAGTTCAGAATGGACCTGAGTCACCACCGGTAGTGGGTAATTGCATGCCATTGAAGAACATTCCGCTTGGAACCACTGTGTGTTGTGTCGAACTGCGTGCTGGTCGGGGGGCCGTTTTGTGCCGTTCTGCTGGTACTTCGGCAACGCTGATGGCTCGCGAAGCTGACTGGGCGCAGATCTCGCTGCCAAGTGGTGAGGTTCGTCGCGTTTCCAGTCTTTGCCGCGCTACGATCGGCCAGGTAGGGAACAGTGACCATATGAACGTCCGGTTGGGGAAAGCGGGGCGAGCAAGATGGCTCGGTCGTCGTCCTCATGTCCGGGGTACAGCCATGAACCCGGTCGATCACCCGCATGGTGGTGGTGAGGGTCGAACCAAGGGTGGTCGTCACCCAGTAAGTCCGACGGGCAAGAGTGCCAAAGGTGGTGCTACCCGTCAGAAGCGTAAGCCAAGCAATAGTTCGATTGTTCGTCGCCGCAAGAGTAAGCGGTACGGGCAGTTGAAACTGCACAAGTAACCGATAATGATTTGGCGGTCTGACTGCCACTGGAACCCGTAACTGTCAATTGAAATCTCATGAGCCGAAGTAGCAAGAAAGGCCCATTCGTCGATCCAAAACTGTTTTTCAAAGTGCAAAAGCAGGCGGAGACGGGGCG
>JBPCVE010000135.1:0-2950 GCA_051010795.1 Rubripirellula sp. | reverse complement strand
GATTTGAACCTGTGTAGGCGTAGCCAACGGATTTACAGTCCGCCCCCTTTAACCACTCGGGCAAACCCCCAAAAATCTCTTACTTGTCTGTTAAATATTGCCGTTTTACTCTGCTGTTTCGCTTTCTTTCCTCTCTCTTCGACGGCCTGATTCTTGCATTTCTCTTAAAAAAAGAGCCAGCGGAGGGATTCGAACCCGCGACCGGCTGATTACAAATCAGCTGCTCTGCCAACTGAGCTACGCTGGCAAGTTGTTTTCAGTCAATGACTTACAACTTACTTTCAAGTGGCATGCTCCGCCCGAATCCGGCCGTTCGTTTTGCGATTGAACCATCTCTCAAGCTCCCTTGAAGAGCTCAATTGAAACAGGCAGGTTCGCCACATGAGGCGGGGAGTGTACCAAATGTTCGGCAGCGGTCCAGATCAGCTTTCGGGATAATGCCAGCAAGTTCCAACAATGTTTGTCAGTTCCACCGATTGGGCACACAGCAGACGCTGTTTCAGGGCCTCACCACGACCCATGTGCTCTGTCAGCGTTCCCTCCGTCAACCTCGCTGAATCCATCCTGCTAGGAACCATTCAGAGCTCACGAAGACTTCGACGGAAGATGCACGCATTCCCCCCCACTTAGTCTCACCCATGACCGATAACGATGTTGGTGAGCGTGTGGGGCAAGCCAAGCCTTGGTAGCCATTGCATGATCCCATGGCCTTGGCATGCCAGGCCCCGAAATCCCTTCGCGAGTCAGGCCTCGTACTTGCTTGACGCATCAGGCTTCAATGGCCCGCATAGCAGCAATCAAGTCTCGCATCGACTGAAATCGATCGCCTGGGCGTTTTTGAAGCGCCTTGATAACCACCTGGTCGGCTTCTGCGGGAATCTGTTGGGCGGGTGATCGCACGCTGGGTGGTTCCACTTGCAGGTGTTTTATGTTTTCAAACGTCTCATCAATGGTGGCCCCGCGGAATGGTTCGCGAATCGCCAAGACTTCGTACAGGCATACACCCGCGCTAAAGATGTCGCTGCGTTCGTCCAAGGAGCGATTTCCTTGGACTTGCTCGGGAGACATGTACAGGGGGGTTCCCGGTCGTTGTCCTCCACCGGTTAGGGTTTGCAGTTGTTTGTCTTCTTTAGTTTCCGTTTTGAGTACGCTTCTGTTGAGCGGTTCGTTGTCGTCTGCGTGTCCCCAAACTTTTGCGACCCCCCAATCAAGCAGGATGACTTCGCCAAAGTTTCCGACCCAGATATTTTCTGGTTTGACGTCACGATGGATCACACCACGGGCGTGTGCATAGGCAAGTGCTTGGCACGCGTAGGCGACGATTTCTATTCTTCGAGATACTGGGAATGCGGCCGCAGTGGCTTCGTCGCCTCGGGCAATGCGTTTGAGGATTTCGAACAGGTTTTCGCCTGAAATTCGTTTCATCACAAAATAGACACCCTGCTCAGCGTCGTCGCCGATGTCGTACACCGGAACAGTATTGGGGTGCTGCAGTTGGGCCGTTACCCTCGCTTCTCGCAACAATCGCCGCCGCTCACGATGATCGTGGCAGATTGCAGGCGGAAGTGTCTTGATGGCGACTGTGCGTCCTGTCACAGGGTCAAAGCAGGATCTCAGCGTGGCGCAGCCTCCTTGGGCCATGTCGCGGAATCCGGTGTAGCGTCCCAATCCTGTCGCTACGGTAGCGGGCAGGTCAGGATCAGTCCCGGACAGAATGATGTGCGGTTCGCGTTGCATGGACTTCATTATAGCGCGATCAGAGATTTGTGAAGCATGTCGAACCGCCACATAAATCCGCCTGGCTGCAAAAAAATGCAATAAAAAACCCGGCAATGCTGCTGCATTGCCGGGTTTCTAGGTCACAACGGACTGGTTGCGGATTAGACCGCAGCAGAAATGTTGGCGTTTTTGACCGTCGTGATGATCGCGCTGGCAACCATGTAGGGATCAGCATTGGATGCGGGGCGACGATCCTCGAGCCAGCCTTTCCAGCCGGCTTCGACGGTGTGAATCGGAATTCGAATCGATGCACCGCGATCCGAAACGCCGTAACTGAACATGTCGATCGATTGAGTCTCGTGCAGGCCCGTCAAACGCTGGTCGTTGTCTGCACCGTAAACGTCGATGTGGTGCTTGATCCGAGGCTCGAATGCCTGGCAGACAGCGTCGTACACCTCTTTGCTGCCGCAGGTGCGGAGCGTGGTGTTACTGAAGTTGGCATGCATGCCGCTACCGTTCCAGTCACCTGGGACAGGTTTGGGTTCCCAGTTGATGCCCATGTCGTATCGCTCGGCAACTCGCTCGAGTAGGTAGCGTGCGATCCAGATTTGATCGCCGGCCTCTTTTGCGCCTTTGGCGAAAATTTGGTATTCCCACTGACCCATCATCACTTCGGCGTTGATGCCCTCGACGTTCAAGCCGGCCTCAAGGCACAGCTCAAGATGCTCTTCGACGATCTCGCGGCCAACCGCTTTGCCTTGTCCAACGCTGCAGTAGTACGGTCCTTGCGGTCCGGGGTAGCCCTCGGCCGGAAAGCCAATCGGCTTGTTGAACTCAGGATTCCAAATCGTGTATTCCTGCTCAAAGCCAAACCAGAAGTCATTGTCGTCGTCGGCAATCGTCGCACGACCGTTGGTCTTGTGTGGGTTTCCTTCGTGATCCAGCACTTCGCACATTACCAAGAAGCCTGTTCCCAGACGGCCTGGATCGGGAACGCAGTAAACTGGCTTAAGCAAGCAATCGCTCGATCCGCCGGGTGCTTGTTCGGTGGACGAGCCATCAAAGCACCACACCGGAGCATCTTCTACCTTGCCGCTGAAATCTTCGACAACTTTTGTCTTGCTTCGAAGGCTCTGTGTGGGCTGATAGCCGTCGAGCCAGATGTACTCCAACTTGCACTTGGTCATAAAACTGATTCCCTCTAGTGAATCTGATTCGGTTGAACTTTTGC
>JBPCVE010000134.1:0-7497 GCA_051010795.1 Rubripirellula sp. | reverse complement strand
GTCAGCGTTAACTGACCTGCTCGAGCCGATCATCATCAACCACTCTGGTATTTGGTCGATCGGCGTGTTGCGGCGCAACTGGCGGACACCAATCGGTTTGGTGTTCAAAGGGAGCTATCGTCGATTTCCGCTGGCTCGCGTTGCCTATCCTTTCAGAAAAGGGGCAACGGCTACGAAACACAGGGCAAAAGTAACGTCTCTAGCCGTCGTGCGTTTCAGGCCGATTATGACGGCAGAAAACCGTTCGTGACCGGTACCGTTTCACCTCGTAGCTTGACTCATCTGCAAACCCTGCCAAGTCAGTGGCTGCCAGCTTGGGGTGACTACTGCCGTCAAACACTGCCTGATCAGACTCTGAATTCGGTGAATAGCTACCTCCGTTGGCTGCAGGAGTCGCTTGGGATGAAGGGGGGGCACTTAGTGGAGCAACTAAGTACGACGAGCAGGCACGATAACATCCACGGCGATCATTGCGGGCGAGCTTCGGAGTAGTGTGAAAAATATCAACTGTTGGGAAATGCCATAAAACTTGGGGTAGGGAGGATTGGGCTTTTGGTTGACGCAGCGGCCTACAGTTTCCGGCGGATGATTCTGGCAAACCAAGCCGTGAGCGACTTGTTACACTTCATTTCGGTGGTAGGAGAAGACCTCCGCGTTTTCATGATCCGCACGGTTTCTGCAGAAGTTAGGTGCGTCGGTTGCGATACACGTTGCCACTGAAAGCTTAAGATTTGTGAAGCCATCGTGTTTAGAAAGAGGTTTTGACTGGCGAGCAGTTTTGTTGGCGAGAGCGTTTCAGGTCAAGTGTTATGAACAACGTAGAAGATGATTCGGTCAACCCATACGCACCTCCAATCTCGGTTCCTGCTGTCCAGAAGGAGGATGACGAATTTCCTAGCCGCTTGAAAGTGGAGCTTGTCGGACGTCCAAAGCAGAAAGATCTTCGGGCCTGTTTGGTTGCTGAGCAAAGAATCAATGTGGTGGGACTGGCCGTTGCCTTTGTGTCATTGATTACGCCGATGGTCGTGATTGTGGTCGAAAGATTCCCGCTCGGCTTATTAGTCATGAGTGTTGGTGTTTGTGGGTTGCTGATGGTTGCGTACGTTGTGTCCGCAGTTCGATATCGTGCTGGTGTGTTCAGAAATGCATTTCCTCAGTGGGACGCTGCCGATGGTGGGCGGATTGATTCTGATGGGATTGCGTTGTTTGAAGGTGAGTCGTGGGTACTGTACCGTTGGGGATGGTTTAGTCATGCGATTGTTGCTGACCATGCGATTTCATTTGTTCCAAATCTAAGATCAAAATGTCCTGTCCTTATCGGGCAGGACATGTTGGTGACTGAAGTTTCCGGGAACGCCCTCGATGAGTGGGAGACGTTCATCAAGTTATCGGTTGATCTTTTGGAGCGGTCGCGAACTACCTTTTATAGAAACAGGCAAGCGATTGATCCGACTCAAGTGCGTTCCAATGTGGAGCTAATGTGCAATCGAGAGCGGTTGCGCACTGTAGTTGTAGATGTAGGAGCAGTTTCTTTTTCCGGCGACGTCACGACACGTGATCTCGAACGGGTTGCCACCGTTAGTGCCGTCTTGAGACGAACATTGAGAAGTCGAATGGTCATCGGTTTGCTAACGCTCTTCGGTGGTCTGATAGTTGGTGGTGTTTCGGAATTGTGGCTGAATGAATTTGCAATTTTGCTGGTTTTCTATTTGATGGTTATTTTGGCTTGGAACATCAAAGCTAGAACGAGTCGAGTGCTGGCGACGCAAAGACGGCATTTCTTTTTGCTAGGATATGTCACTGACCAACGTGTTGTGTTGGATTTGGACATTACCGTTGCCAGTTTTGCATGGCGCGAGATGCAGTTGCTGGTGGCTACTGATGATTTGATTGCCATCAAGTCAGGGCGTCGAGGTCAACCAATTGTGTTGCGGCCGGACATGTTTCAGACTGCAGAACAATGGAATGACGTATTCGAGACAGCAATGCAACATGCGACACCTGCCTCCGTTTGATGACCTAATTCCCAAGCAGCACGCGGTGGTACTCAGAATCTGCAACTAAGTATCCCAAGCCTTTTTTGTAAGCGATTCCATGAGGCCGTTTTAATGGGAACGTTTCATTTGATTTGTTGCCGCCCAGTACGGTGTCGACACGATTCAAGGACAGGTCAATGCGTCTTACAGCATGGTTTTCGGTATCAACGACTAGGATTCGGCCAAGGTCATCCAGCACGATTCCTTTTGGGCCTTTGAATGTCGCTTTTTTCGGCGGGCCGCCGTCTCCCGTGTAGCCTTTTTTTCCGGTACCGGCGACATGATGAATCGTATTCGTCTTGCGGTTGATGCGCCAAATGCTGTTTCCCTCTCGCAATGCAATCCAGATGAAGTCTTTGTCGACGGCCAGCGAGCGTGGGCCAGCCAAAGACGATTTCAAAGACGAACCGCCATCGATGGGCAGCTTTTTCTCACCAGTTCCGCTGATGGCTTTTACCACACCGGTTGCCAAGTCGATCCTGCATATACGGTGATTGCCAGTGTCGGCAATCAGGAGCCCCCCTTCACCATCGAGTACCACGCTGTGCGGTTCCCTGAACTGCACTGCTGGGCCACGTTTGCCATCGCCTGCCAAACCTGGTTGCCCGTTCCCAGCGAGGGTGGTAACAATCCCTGATGTTTGGTCAACGTATCTTATGACGTGGTTTCTAGTGTCTGCAATGTAGAGATTGCCAACAGCATCCGCTCTGACCTCGTGCGGCCAATTGAAGGTGGCGTCCTCTGCGCGACCGCCGTCACCGCTGTATCCCATCAGCCCATTGCCAACGATGCGATGTAGGTTTTGTCCATTAGCTTTGCCACGGTAGATGCAATGGTCATCCACCGAGGTGATCCATACGCTGTCGTCAGAAAATTCGATTCCAAAAGGGTTGCCGATTGCCAAGCTAGCAGCAAGTCCTGCAGGGGTTCCGGGTGGGTAGGCCACTGTATTTCGGACTTGTTCACCAGTGCCCGCAAAAATACGATGCCTGGGAGAAGATGCTTTTTGGGCGGGGCACGTCGTAGCGACCGTGAGTTGAATTGCCAGAAAGACGATAGTCTTGTGCATGGTTGTAACCGTTAGATGAAAGCGAACATGAGTAAGTCATTATAGAGACTACGCAGGTCTCGCACGATAGTGCTTCAGCGTCGGCCCTCGGTTCTATGAACGCAAGTTGGACTGCCACGAAGGACCATCAAAGAAGCAAACACGCTAGCTAACTGAGCAACGGCGTGCTGCAGCATGTGGAAGCCAAAACGTAGTGCGAGTCACACTACGGATTGAGCTCTTGCGTGTGCTTGTGAGTAGAACAAAACACAGCGACCGGTTGGGAATCGATTGCTTGTGTTCCGTGGCGGGGCTGACAAAGTTGTAGCTGCGTCGAAAGCAAGAAACTAAAACAGAGCAATGAGACACACTTCCATACCCAGTCGCATGGTCAGGGCATGTTGGCTGGAATTCTTATGAGTATGAAGGAGCATTGAACATCGGGCAAAAGAGAGACGATTTGAAAATCGCTTGTGCGAGCTTTCCTCAATTGGAATTCTAGCCTTTGATGCTGTTTTTGGCTTTTTTCAATGCCTCGGTTGCAAGCAGGGCTTCGATAACATCGGTCGCCCATTGTTTGCCACGTCCTGCGATAAGGATGTCGATGACACGCTCTATGGGGATGTTCGTTCGATAGGGGCGATCACTGGTCATCGCATCAAAGGCATCCGCAACTGCGAGGACCTGAGCATCTCGGGGGATGCCGTCACCGGACAGTCCATCCGGGTAACCGCTTCCGTCCCAGGATTCGTGATGATGGCGAACGGCCGGCAGGATCTTCCGAAACAGCTTTATTTGTTTCAGGATATCATAACCAAGTACCGAGTGCTGTTTGATCTGTTCAAACTCTTTCTTTGTGAGTCTGCCTGGTTTTTGGAGCACTGCATCATCGACACCAATTTTTCCTATGTCGTGCAGGATGCCTGCCATGCGGATGCGTTTAATTCCATCAGGATCGTATTCCAGTTTCTCGGCGATCATGACAGCGACGTCAGCGACGCGTGAACTGTGTCCGCTAGTGTAACTGCCCTTCGCATCCAAGGCCGAGACGAGAGATTGAATCATCCCATTGAACATCTGTTGGATTTCGACGTATTGCCGTTGGTTGATCAGGTGGGCTGCCAAAATCATGGACGTCGACTTCATCAAGTCGGCTTCTACCGTGCCAAATTCATCTTCCTGGATTGGCCTGACTGCAATCATACGTCCGAGGCTGATCCCGTCACGTTGAATGGGAATGACAACTGTTCTGACGAATCCGGGACTGTCTTCGGAAGGATGGTTCTGGATGGCAATGGGTTCGGCACCGGGCGTGGGTGTACCCCCAACCACGTCCTCTAATGCGTGGCAAGCGACCTCGTTGAGCCAGTCTGGGTCCCAGCGTTCTCCGGTAAACAGGAAGCATCGAGGTGAGTGGAGTTCAGAATCCTCGGCTAGATCAATGGCAATCGTAGAAGCATTGATGCAAGGGACTAGCTCTTGCAGCAGGCTCTGGCAGATTTCGGCCGAGTCCTCTCCGATTTTCAGTCGTTCACTGAACTGATGAATGAGGGTGAGTTCCTCAAATTTCAGCGACAAAGCTTGGGCTAATCTGTCTACTTCGTCTTCCAGCGGAACATCAGCATCGGGAATGGTTAGTATGGTTTCATCCGCGAGCACCATGGTCGGGTCTTCCAATTTCTCTACTTCTGTCAATGCTGTGTTCGCCTGCTGCGGGCCCACGTCCATCTGCGATGAATCAGTATTCCGGTTTTTATCTGTGAGCATGAAATACTCGATTGGTGATGTGTCACCTGCCGGCTTCCGGAAGTCTAGGACGTAAAATCGAGATATCCCGGCTCGAAGGGGATAGATGGCACACCTTCCCCCCCCGATCTGTATGGGATTGAGGCTAAGAACGTATCTGCCGGTTGTTCCGACAGAGACATGTGGCTGCAGCAAACAGGAACGCCCGTCTGATGATGCAGGCGTTGTGGCAGGCTAGTCGTATCTTGGACCTTGGTAACGGCAATTGTGTCAGGAAGAGAGAGTCACCTTAGAAACGCCCGCAGACGCGTCACGGTGACTCGCTGATCAAAATCGCCGCTCAACGCTAAATTTCGCGAGTTCAACCAGCGATCGCTTTGCGTCACTTTCGGGGAGGCAGTCCAAGGACCTGATGGCACATTCCTTGAACGACTCAGCGACTCGTTCTGTGTACGACCGCGCATCGCTTTTTTCGAGGAACGGCATCACTGCATCCAATCGGGTTTCAACCGGTCCAGTCAGGATTTCGCTGATCTCCTCCCACTGCGAAGTCCGGAGCGTCTCCCGCAGCCGGATCAGGGGAAGCGTCATCTTCCCCTGTCCGATGTCGGTACCGAGCGTCTTGCCAACTGTGCAGTCGTCACCCCACAGGTCAAGAAAGTCGTCAGCTATCTGAAAGGCAATGCCGAGCGAGTCGCCGTAACGTCCCATGGCTTCTACCGTCGTCGCCGTCCCACTGGAGTACTTCGCTCCCAGCTCGCAGGCAACCCGGCAAAGCTCTGCGGTTTTGCCCCGGATCATGGCAAAGTAGTCCTGTTCTGAGATGTTCAAGACGTCTCGTGACAACACCTGTCTTAATTCACCTTCGCAGACCAAGCGGGCCGCTTCTCCCACCATTCGGCACGCTTCCGTCGAGGGTAACGTGGCAGCGAGACGGAAACTTTGGGCGAAGAGATAGTCACCGACCAAGATGCTGGTGTGTCCATTCCAGCGTGCATTGACTGTTGCAACGTGCCGCCGCGTCTCTGCCTCGTCCAGCACATCGTCGTGGATCAGGGTGGCAGTGTGAACCATTTCAACAACGCTGCCCAGAACCACGTGGTCAGGCCCAAGCGAACCAACGGCCGCCCCGGTCAGCAGCAATAATGCGGGTCGGAGCCTCTTTCCGCCCAGTTGCGTGCCGTGCTGCAGCACTGGAATTAATTCCTCATGAGGGCTCTGGAGCTCAGAGGCTAGCCGGTGCTCTACTGCCATGAGTTCGGCAGCAACGGGTGAACTTAAACGCAGCATCGCTTCCTTCGCTGACGAATTGCTGGTCACGCCAGCGATCCGTGCCTTTGGGGCGGGAGGCCTCGCCATCCGCATGCCCCTCTCTCGGGATACTGGCTGAGAGTTTCGTGGTGCCCGATCGGTATCTGTCGTCGGAAGTATGCTCGTCGAATCCATCTCGAAGTGACTCATCAGGAGGCTGCGTTGGTCCACTGGATTGCGTTGTTCTGCTGGGTGAGGATCGTGACTGGTTGGGTTGTCAGCCTGCCCACGAACCTACCTCTCCATAGCTTCACCGCAGATGCCTGGCTGCGGGCAACCGGCTGGGTCAAACTCGATGGTAATCACCGGTTTTCCCACCTTTTTTTTCCAAAAGACGAATGTTCTTGACCTCCATCCCACGTTCCACGGCTTTTACCATGTCATACACCGTCAAACATCCAACGGAGGCCGCCATCAAAGCCTCCATCTCCACGCCAGTTTTTGCAGAGGTTCTGACGCTAACTTCGCAGGTGAGTCGCACTGGGTGTGAGTCACCGCCGGAAGCCGGGTTGTGCTGGTCGTCTGGTTTTTCAAGCCAGTCGAATTTGACTGAGACGGCTTCCACTGGAATTGCGTGACAGAGGGGAATAAGCAGATGTGTGCTCTTAGTTGATTGAATGGCAGCCAAGCGGGCGACACCTAGCACATCGCCCTTTTTAGCGTCCCCAGATTTGATGATTGCAGCTGTTGCCCTCGACATCGCAATTTCGCCAGCGGCTGTTGCCTCACGAACGGACGGCTGTTTGGCAGAGACATCTACCATATGAGCCTTCCCGTCAGAATCGAAATGGGTGGGCGTATTCGTCAGTGGATCACTTCCAGGATCGGGGGGCATCGGGGGTGTGGTCAGAGAGCGTGACCGCCGTTGGTTCTCACTTTCGGGACTCGGCACTCGTTTGTCAACCATCCGGGGCAGCTTGGGGATTTCGCCGACGATTTCGCTTAGGATTTCGCTGAGCGCAAAAAAAAAGCGTTTCACATCTGCGGGGATGTGAAACGCTTATTCGACGAGGCATTCAGGATCATTGTTTCGTACTTTAGCTGAATCCGTTCAGCTCGGTCCGAAACTAGACCAGCTCTTTCTTTGTACCAACAAGAGTTCGAAGTCGTTCTGCCAGCAAATGGGCGTCAAACGGCTTCTTGAACGTTTCGTTGATGCTGCTTCGATCAAAGCTCATCGGTTGGCCATCATCTGGCAACAACGCGATCAGGATAATATCGGTGAAGTCAATGTTCTTTCGCAAGTTCTGGCAGATTTGCACTGCTTCGATCTTGCCAATCGAAAAATCGACGATGATACAATCCGGGTTAAAACTCTCGGCCTGAATACCAGCTTCGAATCCGCTCGCGGCAACA
>JBPCVE010000133.1:0-5620 GCA_051010795.1 Rubripirellula sp. | reverse complement strand
TTGCAGCCCACGAAGCTGGTCACGTGTTGGGCATGGCCCACACTAACGGCTCCAACGCGATTGGAACCCTTTCTGATGAGGGCGGTGACATTCCTTCGTTCCTGTATGCGATCGGCGTGGGGCCGGATGGAATCTTCGGAACCAGTGACGATGTTGATCCGGTATTCGCAGATGACTTTTACAGCGCGAATGAGTCGCTGTTTATCGGCAAGAATGAGATCACCAAGACGTTGGCTCATCTGCTGTCCACAGGTACTGTCGGCGGTGGCGTCAGCGGGCGTGTTTTCTATGATGAGAATC
Organism: Rubripirellula sp.; assembly: GCA_051010795.1. Taxonomy (GTDB): domain Bacteria; phylum Planctomycetota; class Planctomycetia; order Pirellulales; family Pirellulaceae; genus Rubripirellula. Next base: position 5,320 of record JBPCVE010000133.1, on the reverse strand, counting down.
TCAATGGCAGTAGCACTGGCGATGGTGGTTTGCAGGGCGTGACTGTTTTTGCCGACATCAATGATGATGGGCTTTATACGGCTGGCGAACCCACCACGATTACTGAATCAAGTGGAGTTTTCTCGCTGAGCGTGCCGGCCGGGACTGTAGATATTCGAGCTGTCGCGCCGGCCCAGTATCTCGCAACAACGAGTACCTCACGTTCGGTCAATGTGCCAAACTCTGGATCGGTTCCGGGTGTTGAGTTCGGTTTCGGCATCGTGACGGGTGTCAAGACAGGTGTGGCATTTGACGACGCCGATGGTGACGGGTTCATGGATGTGAATGAGACACCTCTCAAAGATGTTTACATCTATCTGGACGCCGACAATGATAATCGCCCTGACTTGGGTGAAGCCAGCACACGTACGGCTGAGGACGGGAGTTACTTCTTCAACTTCGGTGCAGTTGGGGATTATGTAATTCGAGCCGTGCCAACTCCAGGATATCAGGTTTCGTTTCCGACAAGCGGTGAGCACAATTTCACGTTTAACGGGACGGCTATAACCAACGAGTACAATTTTGGCTTCCGCTCGACACTCGACTTTGGCGATGCTCCAAATTCTTATGGCACGTCGCTTCCTGATGGTGCTCGACATGGAATTGTTGATGGGCTGTCGATTGGTACAGCACCTGATCGCGATGTCGATGGGGTTCCATCGATCGACGCAGACAGTGATGATCTGAACCAGTTGGTCAATGACGAAGATGGTGTCCTGCAGACGGTTCCTTTGTCACCCGGTGATACGTCTAACTTTGAGGTGACCATCACCAATACGACTGGATCGACAGCGTATCTTCAGGGCTTCCTTGACTTCAATCAGGATGGTGACTTCGATGACGCCGGTGAGAAGTTCCTGAGTAATCGTGCGGTCAACAACGGCGTGACAAACGTCATTTATTCGGTCGCCGTCCCTGTGCCCTCCGGTGCTTTGACAGGTGACACCTACGCACGTTTCAGGCTCAGTAAGACTGGGAACCTTGGGGCTGCTGGATTCGCCGGAACGGGTGAAGTCCAAGATCATAAAGTGACCATTCTCAGCGGTTCAGATATCGCAAACGACGACTATTTTGATGTGGCACGGAATTCGATAAGCGTACCTTTGGATGTCCTGGCGAATGATTTCCAATTGGCCGGTAATCAACTGACAATTGACAGTTTGAATACCACTGGCACTATCGGTATCGTGCCACCGCCGACAAACAATCAAATCTTCTATACACCACCAAGCGGGTTCATCGGCTTGGATTCGTTCAGCTACACCGTTCGGGATGAGTTTAACAACCTCGCCACTGCGTCTGTATTCGTGAATGTAAGGTACCAATCGAATGTACCGATCGCTGTGGATGACATCTACAATGTTCCAACCAATTCCGTCGATCGACCGCTCGCAGTGCTGGATAACGATATCGCAAGCATCAATGGTGGGTCAGCGATCACGAGTGTCAGTGCGGGAACTAATGGTGGCATCATTTCGGTGATTGCTGGTGGACAATCAATTCGATACACACCGACAAGCGGTTTCGCCGGGACTGAGCAGTTTTTGTATACCATTCAGGACGGTGCTGGGCTGGTCAGTCAAGCAACGGTAACGGTTAACATGTTGCCGGGCGCGGCCGATGATGACTTGCTTGAATTTGACGTGGAAATTCTGGACGCCACCAACGGAAATGCCATTGACCATGTGTCTGTCGGTGACGAGTTCACCGTCCGTGTCACGGTTGATGATTTGCGAAGCGGTTCACCAAACGGCGTTACCTCTGCCTTTTTGGATTTGCTCTACACCTCGGCTTTGGTTTCAACCGTGGATAGCAATCCAAATGATGGTTGGGATTTCGATGTGACGTTTGGCCCGTACTTCAGTGGTGCGGGAGCATTTCAATTGGGCGATGCTCAAACTCCTGGAGTCCTGAATGAAGTTGGAAGTACTCAGGATTTCGGTAATCTTCAGCAGCACACTGAAAAAGAGGTTCTTTTCGAAGCGACTATGCGTGCCAACGCCTCTGGTATTGCCCAGTTCATGGGTGATCCTTCGAACAGCCTACAGGCTGAATCCGTTCTCTTTGACGAAGATGAAGCGTTAACGATCCAGCAGTTACGGTTCAACTCGACCCAGTTAACGATTCTACCATCGTCGGAGTTTGTCACTGCAGCAGTGGATGATTCATTCCCTGATGGACTTGATTCCCTTGGAAATGTCATCGTTAACAGCGGCAGTTCGTCAGCAGAACGAAGCGTTCTGGATGTGCTTGAGAATGACAATTTCGGCGGCACAGGTGTCATCACTGAGTTTGGTTTGCAGGATGGTCCTTCGAAGGGCATCGTACTCGTTGAAAATAACGGCACTCCCAATGATCTGGGGGATGACTACTTGAGTTATCAGCCCAATACAAATGCAAGCGGTTTAGAGGAGTTCAGCTACTTCGTCGTTACCAGTGAGGGCGTCGTTACGTCCGCGAAGGTCACACTCGCCTTGGGCACTCAGAACAACGATGCATTGGTAGCATTTGACTTCGCACTGGTTAATCGAGCTGGGGAGTCATTGGATCCGGCTGGGGTAACGGTTGGAGATGAAATCGGTCTGCAAATCATCGCAGACGATCTACGGGAAAGTTTCGCGAACACCCTCGTTTACGCGGGATTCCTGGATGTCCTCTACTCGGCTGATAACCTTTCGCCAGTGGAACCGACTGGTGGTAACTACAACTTCGATCTTGAGTTCGGATCGGCATTCAACTCAAGTGCCGGTTCTGGCACCGCAGCGACACCAGGAATCATCGACGAGATTGGAACTCTGCGTTCGGGCACAAGCTTTGCGTTCCCTTATACGAACGAGGATCCAGCAGAGCTTGTGACGATTTATTTTGAAGCGACAGCACCGGGAATCGTTCAGATCAAAGGATCGCCAGCTGACCTGTTGCCACAACACGACACGCTTGTTTTCTTAGAAAACGATCCCGTTGCGATTGAGGACATCCGGCTCGACGTGCTGTCAATTACCATCAGCTCCGCAGGCTCTGGACAGCAAAACCAAGGTAATAATGCGGATGTGAACAACGACGGGTTCGTTTCCCCAATCGACGCACTTCTAGTCGTCAACCGATTGTCGCTTGTGGGAGAGGGCGAGAGCAGTGGTGATGATTCTTCGCAGAAGATTTTTCCTGATGTGAATGGTGACGGACGTGTCACTGCGGGGGATGCACATGAGGTGTTAGTTGTGATGATGGAAAGTTCCAACGAAGGGGAAGGCGAACAGCTTGTTGCTCTGGCGAATGATGATGCCGTGACAGTGATTACTGCAGACGACGTCTTTGCTGGTCTTGGGAATGGCGATATTAGCTCGGTGGAAAAAATTGCGATAACGGATTGTCCAAAGGCACCGGAAGGGCTGGGTTCAACCGAATCAGCCATCTCGGGTGATATGAGAGACGATGAGGAAGAGAACGATCTGCTCGACCTGCTGGCAGGTGATGTCGATCAAATCTGGAGCTGATTTCCTTTTTGTGAGTGAGAATTAAATCTTTAACGGACTGGCCCGATGGGGTCAGTCCGATTTTTTTTGTATTCAAAGGATCCTTCATAGCTTACTGATCGTGTTAACTTGGCTAAGCCCTGAGGCTGCTTTCGTTGATTCCTTTGGGTGACTCCGGCAGATTGTGATGCAAGTTAGCTCACCGCCCCGTAGAATTGATACTAGGTGGCTGAGTGAGAATGCCTGAGGTAACCGACGGCGAACCGCATTTTGGGCGCGTGCGTTCTCGATGTTGCCAAGGATTGGATTGAATCAGATTACCGTTTCGGAACACTTTCTCGAGCGAATCCATTGTCTTTTAAGCCATTTGCAGTCCAGTGCCTGACCTGTGCAAGTCAGCTCCGGGTCTCCGACCCAGCAGTCGTTGGCACGATTGCTGCGTGTCCAAAGTGCGGCTCGATGGTGGAGATCAACCGCCCGGATAGCCAAGTTGAAATTGGGCGTTCAGGAGTGGACAGTCAGGCCATAACAGAGGAAGCAATCACAGCTGATTCGGGGCTTGCCACGGGCTCGGTACCACCGGCCAATGACGAGGGCTTTGCCGGTTCAGATTCTGTTCTTCCAGAAAGTAGTGATGGTCTTTCGGGAGCAATGCACCCCGATTGGCAGAGTGCGAAGACTCAAAAATCACGTCAGATCGGTCTGGTCATTGCTCTTTCTGCAACAGGATTGATTGCAGCAGTCATGTTCTTTGGCTGGTTTGTTACATCTTGGGGACAGCAGGAGGTTCAGAAACGCGCAACGGTCGGAACTCAACCCGATGATACGGGTGACACTCCATCCACCACTGCTGAAAAGAGTCCACAGGCCAAAGATAGCGAAAGGGGTGAAGGTGTTCCGTCCAGTGAGATGGGAAACCTGCAGAATCAGACGCCCTCGACGACTCCTGATGTAGCCAACCCGAACGGGCCGGTTGTCGCTGATGCTGAGCCACCCAGCGGTCCTGGTCTGATCGATGTGCCAAACACACCCGACAGTGCGACGGAGACGTCACCGAGTGCGACGGCGAATAATGATGGAACAGGCAGTGATGGAACAGGGCAGTTGATACCCAGTGATTTGTTGTCGCCATCAGTGCTTGATCCACCAAGTAAGCCAGGTGCGGTTGCTTCGGATGATGATCCTGAGGGGGCAGCGTCAAATACTGAGAAAACTGATGGTCTTGATACCGCCCCCGGGATGCAGGAGTTGCCTCCCGAACTTGCCCAGTACACTCAGTTTCTGCTAGATGACGGTGCTCAGGCAAAGCCGACCTTGCAAGCGCCACCGACCATGGAAGAGGTCAAACTGGAAGCAGCTGCAGAGGAAGAGGATGAGGATCTGCGTATTCCGATCGTTCCCAAAGAACTTGATTTGAGAGCTGATCTTGCACTCCGGCTTGCTCTTGCATCGGATGGATATCCCGCCAGTGATTTGATGTTGTTGGTTAGCCAGGTTACCGGGGTCCCGATTCAAATGGACTGGCCGTCATTTGATTTGGCTGGAGCAGACATTCAGCAGCAGGTGCCAACCACTAAGGATTGGCGTTCCGCCCGAGAATTAATTGATGAAGCTGCGGGTGTTTTGAATGCGGAAATTCGTGAGCAGCCAACTTTGTTACTGATGACGTTAAGGGATGAGGTTTTTGATGAAGCTGTCAGTCGGCTCAAGTCCGTTGAGGACTTCGGTGCAGGCAGTGCCTCGGCGCAGGATTTTTTGCAGGGATTTCTAGCCGGAGAAAATGGTGATGCAAATCCCCGAGAAGTTAG
>JBPCVE010000132.1:0-10443 GCA_051010795.1 Rubripirellula sp. | reverse complement strand
TGTTTGCCATGCTTGCAGCCGGCGCGGTCAGTAATCAGTGCGGTCGAAAACCGTTGTTGGTGTTGATTGCGATACTTTACGCGGCGTCGGCACTCTGGTCCGCCTATGCTGAAACTTATGTCATGTTGTATTTGGCTCGCATGTTAGGGGGGGTTGCTTTTGGTGCAGCGTTGATCATTGCACCCACCTACATTGCAGAAATTTCCAAAGCGTCGAATCGAGGAAAACTGGTTTCGATTCAGCAATTGAACATCGTGATTGGATTCTTTGCCGCTTTTCTGTGTAATTGGTATTTGAATCGTACTTTCAAAGCGGGCGCAGACTGGCTGACGGAAGAGAATGTGTGGCGTTGGATGTTGGGGATCGAGGTTGTTCCAGCGGTGCTGTATTTCTTCTTCTTGCTGCTTGTGCCCTCCAGCCCACGGTGGCTCTTTACTCGAGGCCGCACTGCCGAAGGGCATGCTGTTCTGCAGCAGTTGCATGGTCAAGAAGATGGGGATGCCGAGGCAAAGGCAATCAGAAACAGCATTGAGGCGCAAGCTGGAGTTATCAGAGGAGGCTATGCCGAGTTGTTTAATCCCAAATTGGGATTCGTCTTATTCGTTGGACTTGCCATTGGCATTTTGCAGCAGAGCACCGGAATCAATGCCGTTTTCTTTTATGCTGTCAGCATCTTTAAGCAGAATGGAATTGGTCAAGATGCGGCTTTTGAATGTGGATTGCTGCTCAGTACCGTCAATCTACTCTTCACCTTTGTGGGTATCGTACTGATTGATCGATTGGGACGTCGACCACTGATGCTGTTCGGGATAGCAGGGATTGCAGTGTCTCTGTTGCTGTGTGCCTTTGCGTTCAATCAAGCGACTTACAAATTAACACAGGAGGGTGTCGCCAGCTTACAGAAAAAAGGGGATCTCAGTCCTGAGGACATCAAGATTTTGGCTTCACAGACCAGCCAGACATTCGGAAATGACGTCGACTTTAAACAGAAAATGAGGGATTCCCTCGGGAAAGAAGTTTATGATGCGAATGAGGGGGTTATCCTTGAAGTAGCGACCAATATGAATGCCAAATTGGTGCTTGCGGGAATCCTTGGCTTCATCGCCTGTTTTGCCTTCTCGCTGGGGCCGGTGATGTGGGTCATGCTCTCCGAGTTGTATCCCAACCGTATTCGCGGCCTCGCCATTGGTGTCATTGGTTTCGTTAACTCGTGCACCGCCTGGTTCGTTTCCCAGATATTTCCATGGGAGGTTACGAACCTCGGCAATGCTACCTCGTTCCTGATTTTTGGTGTGATTGCAGCCTTTGGTTTTTTCCTGCTGTTCTTCATCTTGCCTGAGACCAAGGGACGCTCGCTCGAGGAACTCGAAGCTGAATTGGTGCTGAAGCGGTAACGGTCAAATGAATCGGTCGTTTTACATTAATCACCTTACACTCCCATCTTTTGAACGCCGGATCCTTGTGCGCAATGAGGGTCTCGTTTGAATGAGTTTTACGCGTTTGATTTAGAGCATGAAACATTTACTTCTGACCCTTGGGTGTCTCCTTGGGATGACCCCGGCAGTCGGCAACGCTGTCGATGTCCGGGGTAAGTTCGCTCCCGCATCTGGCAAGGTCCTCGTTTTCGCTGGACAGGACAATGCCTCCGTTGGTGGTACCGGCAAGTTTCGCGACGGCTATGTTGATAATGTGGGGACGCCGGGGGGCATTACCCACTACGTCTACTTTTCTGAAGGATGGACGAACGGATTTGGTCGCACGTTTGCGAAGGGTGAAGTTGCCGGTCTGAATCGCGAGACGGAGTGGGCGTCCGGACCGATGCATCAAAAGGCCTATCTCGACTCCGCTACCTTGAAGCGTTGCGTGATGCACGTGTCGATTGCGATGGAAGGGAACTGTGAAGACAAGGTTGCTGATGGTTCTTTCGACCACTTGATTGCCGAGTTTGTTGATTTTGTCGCTGCCTACCCGGATCGGCCCTTTCTGATTCGAATTGGCTATGAGTTTGATGGTTCGTGGAACGATTACGACCCGGAAAATTTCAAGTTGGCATTTCGACGGATCGTTGATGCATTGCGGGCCAGGAAACTTGAAAATTTTGCCACCGTGTTTGCTTCCTCAAGCAGCGTGAAAGTCGGGCAGTTCGCGGAGTATGATCCGGGTTCAGAATACTATGATTGGGTGGGGTACTCGTGGTGGGGCGGTGAAAAGGATGGACAGCCTGCACTCGAGTTTGCACGTAGCGTTGGCAAGCCGGTTTTCATTGCCGAAGCAACCGCACGTGGTCATTATTTCGATAAAGAAGACGCAGGAAGTGTCTGGAATGATTGGTTCAATCCATTCTTCAAACACATCGACGACAATCTCGATGTGATCCGAGCTGTTTCCTACATCAACGCTGATTGGGACTCACAGGAGATGTGGGATGGTTGGGGGCAAACGAAATTGGAAAGTTCTCCTTTGTTGAAGCAGAGATGGCTGCGGCGAATGGCGGATCCCATGTTTATCAATGCCATTGATAAACCATTCCAGCACATCGGTTTTCCCAAGCCTGATCTTTCGCCTGTGCGCCGTCAGAAATGGCCTTACCAGAATGCTGAATTACCGGTTCAGGAACGGGTGTCTGACCTGCTTGCCAGGATGACCCTTGAGGAGAAGGTATCGCAGATCACAGGATGGTGGGATCCAAGCGAAGAAAAGCTGCGTGCACAGGGAGCGATCTTTGACAGCAAGTTCTTTGCAGGGAAATGCCCGAATGGAATCGGTGAATTGGGGCCTCTGCATAATCTGACGATTGATGAGGACGCGCGGCTTTATGCTGCCGTTCAAAAACACTTCCGAAATGACACCCGGCTGGGGATCCCTGCCATTCTGCACGATGAAGCAGCCCATGGTTTCATGCGGTTTGAAGCCAACTCGTTCCCAACGCCCATTGGGCTATCCTGCACTTGGAACGTCGACCTGTTGCGTGAAATTTACTCACAGGCTGGGCGTGAAGCTCGGTCACGTGGCGTTTCGCATGTGCTTTCGCCTGTCCTCGATGTCGCCAGGGATTTGAGGTGGGGACGCGTGGATGAAACACTTGGGGAAGATCCCTATCTGGTAGGACGCCTTGGGGCTGCGATGGTGCGCGGGTTGCAAGGGGCGGTAGATGGAACCATTGCACCGAACCATGTGGCGGCAACTCTCAAGCACTTCGCCGGCTATGCCGGCACCGAGGGTGGCCGTAACCGATCGCCGTATGTTCATGGTCCACGTGAGTTGCTGGATACGGAAGTTGTACCCTTTCGGCACGTGATTCAGAATGCAAGACCCGCTGCAATCATGGCGGCGTTCAATGAAGTGGAGGGAGTTCCCTGTCACGTGAATAGCTGGGTGCTCGGTGACCTGCTACGTGGTCAACTCGGATTCCAAGGGCTTGTCGTCGGCGACTATCAGGGAATCGACCTCGTTCGCAGTTATCAGAAAATTGGCAAGTCTGATGCTGATGCAGGCCGCATGGCACTTGAAGCCGGGCTCCAATTGGAGCTTCCTAACAATTTTGGATTCAAGCATCTTCCTGAGCTGGTCAAAGCCGGCACTGTCACGGAGCGGTTAATCGATCAAGCCGTTGCTGAGGTACTTGAACTGAAGTTCCGGCTTGGGTTATTTGAAGCGCCCATGCAACTCGATGTGCCGCGGGCAAAGTCATTGGCGAATTCAGAAGCCGCACGTGAGTTGAGTCGCGAGGCAGCCCGGCAGTCGATTGTCCTGCTGAAGAATGAGGGACGGGTACTGCCGTTGACTCCCGGGCAACACGGCACAATCGCTGTCATTGGCCCTAACGCAGACGTTTGTAGACTTGGTAATTACTCAGGCCGCCCCACGAAGACCGTGTCTTTGTTGGAAGGTCTCCGCAGCCGTCTCGGCGATGCTGCCAAAGTAGTGCATGCAGAGGGGTGCAAAATTGCACTCAATGATGCAGGTGATTCCTATGCGAACTGGCGCTACGTCAATGAAGTTGAGTTTGCGACCCTGAAGGACAACCAGAGGTTGATTGCTGAAGCGGTGGAAGTTGCCAAACAGTCGGATCTCGTGGTACTTGCGCTGGGGGAAAACGTTCTGCTGGGGCGTGAGGCGTGGGGTGGAAACCACGTCGGCGATCGCACCACGATGGACCTGACTGAATCGCAGCGTGTGCTTGCGGAATCCGTATTGGCCACTGGCAAGCCGGTTGTTCTCTTTCTGAATAACAGCAAGCCAGTGACGCTGCATGAATTGGGAGACAGGATCCCCGCAATATTGACGGCTCATTATGCCGGTCAAGAAACTGGAACAGCAGCCGCTGAAATTATCTTCGGTGATACCAATCCATCTGGGAAGCTGACTCTTAGTTGGCCCAGAAGCGTGGGCCATCTGCCTGCACACTACAGTCAACAACAAAGCTCGCAGATATTTGATTACGTCGACTCACGGCGTGACGCGGTCTATCCCTTCGGACATGGTCTCAGCTACACCACCTTCAAGTATGGTAGCTTGCAGATGTCAGCTGCTGAAGTTCGTCCCGGAGATATCATTGAGGCGACGGTCACGGTCACCAATACAGGTCAGCGAGCGGGGACCGAGATTGCGCAACTTTATGTCACGGGTGAATCGTTCGCTATTGCAAGGCCAGGCTTGGAGTTAAAAGGGTTCCTTCGTGTCTCGCTTGAACCGGGGCAGAGCCAGCAGATTGTGTTTCAGATCAACGCGGATGACTTGTCATTTCATGACGCGTCACTTAATCGAGGGTTGCCTGCAGGAAAGTACCTGGTGCGGGTGGGAGGTTCATCAGATGCTCTGGGTGAACCAAGGACAGTGATGACACGTGTACATCCGAGGTCGGTTCCGTTGATTGCTTCAGCAGACGCGACAAGGGTGTCTTCCGGCGTACCTCATTCTGGCGTACCGCACTCCGGCGTACCCCATTCTGGCGTACCCCACTCCGGCGTACCGCACTCCGGCGTGCCGCACTCCGGCGTGCCCAATGCTGCAACGCCTCATTCAGTTGGGCCAGTTCCGGGTGTAAAGCCTGCTGAGACGATGGCCGTCGTGAAACCGAGGCCCAATGTGCTTTTCATTGCGGTTGATGATCTGAGACCGGAACTTGGTACTTACGGCACGGATGCGATCACGCCAAACATCGATCGTCTTGCCGCTTCAGGCGTGCGTTTCGATCAGGCTTATTGCCAGCAGGCGGTTTGCGGCGCGTCACGCTTGTCGTTGATGAGTGGTCTTTATCCAATCAGAACGGGTGAGCAGACGTTTCATGTTTCAGGTTGGCGCGATCGGCACCCCAATGTGTTGACCATGAATCAGCATTTTGGTCAGCAGGGATACCAAACCATTGGGCTGGGTAAGATCTACCACGGGCACAGTGGGGGTGGAGTGGATCCCGGAAACTGGGGCCGCTGGGTTGATATTTCCGCAGCTGATTATGCCAAGCCAGAAAATCTGAAGACGTTGGCTCGTGTTCGTGCGGAGGGAAAAGTTGGTGACGTGAGGGATCCAGCCAAAGGACCGCTTACCGAGTCATCGGATGTTCATGATGACACTTACATGGACGGCAAGCGTGCAGCAGAGACAACACGGATTCTTGAAGATCTTGCGACCACTCAAGGACAGCCTTTCTTTTTGGCAGTGGGATTTGCGAAACCACATCTGCCATTCGTAGCGCCCCAAAAGTATTGGGACTTGTATGAGCGTGATAACTTCAAGATGCCGCCGAATCAATCGATTCCAAAGGGGTACCCCGAGCACGCAGCCAATCTGATGGCTCATGAAATGCACAAGTACAGTGACTTTGAAGGCAAGTCACCAGCTGATTTCTCTGATGAATTGAACCTTCGTTTGCTTCATGGTTATGCCGCCACGACCAGTTATGCGGATGCTTGCGTAGGACGGGTACTTGATGCGCTCGAGCAGACCGGGTTAGCCGAAAATACAATCGTCGTTTTGTGGGGAGACCACGGTTGGAAACTGGGCGATCATGGTAGTTGGACTAAGCATACCAATTTTGAATGTGATGCTCGAACGCCTTTGATTATCCGTGATCCGCGACTCACCAAAACGGAACCTACTCCACGACTAGTAGAGTTGATTGACCTTTATCCCACCCTGTGTGATCTGACAGGCATTCCTGTTCCTGGGCATTGCCAAGGGCGCAGTTTTCGGGCTTTGCTGACTGAGCCGGAATCTGGCCATCGGTATGATGCGTATAGTTCTTATCCAGCCTACAAAATGCTCGGGCACAGTTTGCGATTTGGAAATTATCGTTACACAGAGTGGCGCGATGATGCAGAGGAGGTCAAAGCCAGAGTTTTGACAAATCTGAAGAATGACCCCGGTGAAGTTATTAATTTGGTTGATGATCCCAAGCATGCCGAAGCCTTGGCTCGCGGTGAAGAACGACTTTCTTTGAGAATCGAATTGGCAAGAAAGTCAGCGATGTGGCAGCAGCAGTCAAATGCCAGTGAAGCAAATCGGAATGCGGTGGCCATTGCTTCTGTCACAGAAATACAAGCCGAGCCCAGAATGGTCGGTCGTCTTGGTGTGTCCGCCTTATATGACAAAGTCAAATCCCGTAACGTGATCAAACTTGATGTCGGAGATGATCGCGTGCGGCAAGGTATTGACGGGTTTGGTGGATCCATCGCGTTCTGGGGAATCAACTCAGATGATCAGGCCTTGGAAGCGGCGATCAACGGATTGAATGTCAACATTGTCCGTGTTCAAGGTGAAGTTTCAAAGACTGGTGATCCTGAACGAAATCGAGACGTGCTTCAGAGGGCCACGAAGATAAACCCTGAGCTTCAAGTGTTGCTTACATTCTGGCAGCCTCGTTCAGCCAAGCATCCTGACAACGACTATTGGTTGGATGTGGTGGAGGTCAATGGATCAGAGCAATTCCGCCTGAAGCCCTCCAGAGAAGAGGAGTGGGCTGATGAAATGATTGCCCGCGTGCTGCAGCATCAGAAGTGGGGGGCGAATGTTGCAGTCGTCGCTGTACAGAACGAGTCAAACTGGTCTCATCCGGGCACACAGACCTGTGGTTGGGAACCGCTGCGGTTGGCCAACTTCGTTGATCAGAAAGTAAGGCCGCGTTTGGATGCTGCTGGGTTGTCACAAGTAAAGCTTGCGGCACCTGATCTCGCTTATCTTGGCGACAACGCTTCGGAGGTACAGCGGTTCCTGCCTACCTTGACCAGTCCCGGTGTCGAAGTTGCGGCCTACCATATGTACGACAGTTTTGTGGAGGGGCAGAATGGTGGCATCGAAAATCTTATTGAGAAGACCCAGGCTCTTGGCCGTATGCGGCGGCAAAATTTTCCATCCAAGCGACTGTGGATGACAGAAACGACTGGAGCCCAATGGAATGGCGCACAATGGCATACCTATGGTTGGACACCAGATCTAAATGAGCATGACAAAGCGATACTGGCGGCGCGTTACATTCATATGACACTCAACGATGCAGAAGCCAACGCTTTTCTTTGGTGGGGCCTGGTTTATAGTCTGGCACCTGAGCGAGTCACCAATCCCAACACAAGACAAAAGCACCGGGACGAAGGGTTGGTGCTGGTTCAGGAAGAAACTCAGAACGGTTCTCAGGCGTTTCTGGAGCGGACCAAGAAGTATTACGCATTCCGGCAGTACTCGGGATTTGTACGACCCGGATATCAGAGACTTGCTGTTGATTCACCCACGCATCTGCAGGTTTCTGCCTACCGTTCACCTGACCAGGCGAAATTGGTGGTGGTTGTGGTTAACGATTCTAATGATGTCCACGACGTCCAGTTTTCCGCACCAGCCGATTACAAAGTGAGTCAAGTACGGCAAACAGATCGGCAGCGCGACTGCGAACCGGTTCCGGCTAGCGAACCTCTGCCAGGTATGTCAGTGCGAACCGTTGTTTTTGAAAGGTGATCTAAGTCCGTGGGTACAAAAACTGTGTTGAATGATGTCGGTGGGAGAGTTCCCTTGCGTTGGATCGCGATTCCCGTTTTTCTGTTTTGTGGCTGCTCTGCACTACTCTGGGGAACTTCCAAGAGTCATGCGGAGAGTCCCAATTTCATTTTTATCCTTGCCGACGATTGCAGTTATCGCGATCTGGAGTTGTACGGCGGCCCTGCGAAGACTCCACACATTAACCGGATCGCAAAATCCGGCTTGACATTCCAGAGGTGTTATCAGGCAGCACCCATGTGTTCGCCAACTCGTCACGCACTGTACACGGGACTGTATCCGGTTCGAAGCGGCGCGTATCCCAATCACGCCAAGGCGTATGAGAATGTAAAAAGCATCCCTCACTATCTTTCCGAAGCCGGTTATCGTGTTGGGTTGGCAGGGAAGACCCATATTGCACCACTGTCGGTGTTCCCATTTGAGTACCTGAAAGAGTTTGCAGACCCGCCTGATCTGGAAGTGCCCGTGGTGGATGGTTGGCGTTATCACGATGTGTTGCAGTTCATGCAGGAGGCGGCGCAGCGGAAGCAGCCATTCTGCCTTTTTTTGTGCTCGAATGAGCCACACGCACCGTACAGTAAAGGTGATCCGAAACCGTACCGTGACGCCAAGTTGAGCCCTCAGCAATTCGCTTACCAACGTGGGGAGTATGCACGGTATCTCGCTGAAATCACCTATTTTGATGGGCAGGTGGGTGAGATAGCTGCCATGGTAAAACATCTGGGGCTGAATGAGGAAACGTGTGTTGTTGTGGCGACCGAGCAAGGAAGCGGATTCCCGTTCGGAAAGTGGACATGTTACGAAATAGGCGTGGCAAGTGGCTTGGTCGTGTCGTGGCCAGGGGTCGTGAAGCAGGATACTCAGACTGATGCCATGGTGGAGTACACCGATGTTTTGCCCACATTTCTGGATGCGGCAGGTTTGGCGATCCCAGAGGTACTTGATGGCAGATCATTCCTCGGGTTGTTGCAGGGGAAAACAAACAAGCACAGTGATTATGCCTTTAGCCTTCAGACCACACGGGGCGTGAACGGCTACTTGGATCCGTATGGAATACGCACAGTCGTGGGGAAACAGTATCGCTACATCCGCAACCTTTTCCCCGAAAATGAATTCAGTATCCCAGTTTCACGTTCTGTGCATGAAGCAACTCGTGAGATGGATGAGGACGCACGCGCTCGGGCACAACGATACATGAAGAGACCGGAAGAAGAGTTGTATGATGTGATCGCAGATCCATATTGTCAGAATAATCTCGCTGGCAAGGCTGATCTGAATGACCAAAAACAGCAACTCTCGAACGAACTTGAGCGTTGGATGCGGCAACAGGGTGATACTGGCAGGCAGGTAGAGCTCGACGCTCACGGTCGTCAAGCGGATTGGTATAAACCGAGACGTGCGGCTACAAAATAAGTTGGTTTACCACTGACTGTTTTTAGGTGAATCCGTATTAAACGCACCGGTGGAACGAGTCGTGGTAAATTACGTGCGGGGGCAGCACACTGTCCACAACTCGACACGCGTTGAAGAACTAACTGGCGGAAAGAACAGCTCGGTGACCAATTCCGGTTTCCGAATGCCGTCGACGATTCGGAAAGGTTTTGTTATGAAATGCCGCTTTGAAATCCTGTTGCTTTGCGTCTTGTTGGGCTGCATTGGTTGTCAGCGCAACGAAAACCACATGGTGTTTGAAGTGGAAGATCCTGACATTTCAGCTTCAGATAGCTCGGTTTGGGAGGTGAATCTGACCGAGGTGGATGCATCTTGCGGGCAGTGTCAGTTTGGGATGCCTGGGGACGGGTGTGATCTCGCGATCAGGATGGAAGACAAAGTTTACTTCGTTGATGGAAGTTCGATTGATGGTTATGGAGACGCACACGCCAAGGATGGTCTGTGCAATTGCGTGCGAAAAGCAATCGTCAGCGGAAAAGTTGCAAACGGACGTTTTGTTGCATCGGAGATGACGCTGGTGGGTTTGACGATCCCGTCCGCGGTGGTTGACGAGAACTGAGCAATGACTGCTGAACCACTGGGGTGTGTCACTCCCTCTGGGCCTCTGGGAATTGTGTTGCTCAGGCAAGAATGACTTGGTCCAATTCGGATCACTGCGGCTTGTTAGCCGCAGTGGAAATGCGATTGTTCAATCGCTCTGCGAGTGAGCTCTATTTTTGAAGCGTGAACCCTTTTTCCGGACTTGCAGTGGCTGATTGTATTTTTCCTGTGCAGCCACTCTCTGGCCGGCACACACCGCTCGCAACCCACATCCGACCATCTTCGTTTTGTGCGACACCTAAGGAACAGTCTTGCGTGTAACGCCCGACCATTTTGAAATCGGTATCTGTAACGAGTGTGATTTTGGGGGACCCATAGCAACCAAACCACCAATAACCATTCACAAAAGCTGCTGTTTGAATGCCGAGGTGTGTGTGCCCGCTGGTGATGACATGTCGTTTCAATGGT
>JBPCVE010000131.1:0-3847 GCA_051010795.1 Rubripirellula sp. | reverse complement strand
CAGGCATGGTGAATCTACCAGCCGAAGGGCTTTGGCAGGCGTGGGACCATGGAAAAGCCGATTCCGTCCGAGAACTCTACCTGGTTCCTTCGAGCCCATGGAATGCAAGGCAACTGGGAAAACGCGTCTACGCAGCCTTGGAAAAGGAGGCGATCCAAAGTGGCAGTTGGCACCTCCAGGAAGGGTACCGTGACTGCAAGGAATTTGCTCTTGAGGGCACTCGCCGCGGCCCATCGTCGATGAAAGAGCTTGCTATTTTTGAGGAATCGAAAGAACGCCGCCGTGCATGGACTCAAATTCAACAAAGAGCCCGGAACTTGACTGACCTCTTTGACAAGGACATTGAGGGACCGGTGATCCATCTCATTCCTGATGTCAAATTCGAATTGGTGAAACAACCACTCCGACCTTATGAGATAGAACGTGCCAAGAACGGATACCGGCCACCCGTCCGTTGGAGTGTTCCCAAAGAAAAACGTCGGCTGCTGGCATTCGAAATTCGCCCCGTGGTGGATGATGGAA
Organism: Rubripirellula sp.; assembly: GCA_051010795.1. Taxonomy (GTDB): domain Bacteria; phylum Planctomycetota; class Planctomycetia; order Pirellulales; family Pirellulaceae; genus Rubripirellula. The sequence goes on along the minus strand of JBPCVE010000131.1, from coordinate 3,325 downwards.
AGCACTGGCTTCTTTACACCGATGGTTTCTCGGAACGTGTTCCGATCGACAATGCCCTAATCACGAGAACAGGGCAAACCATTTCCCCACTGATCAGCAAACAGGAACGCAAAGTAGCCAACGAACGAAGAACTATTCCGTACAAGGTAATCGCGGTTACCGACGACCGTCTGGCCCAAACGTTCAACATCGAAATTCATAACCACGTCCTGAACGAAACACAACAAGTCACTTGGTCGCTCGAAACGGGCAAACATGAGCTTCACAATCCTCGCGAAACAATAATGAAACCACGCCTCACAAGTTGGGGCCCCTATTTGCAACAGGGTGCTGGCAATGTGCTGCGACATTGGAGTGGTCATGCGACCATCGGCGTTGAGAATAATCGAAGAGGCCGCACCACTTCCGCATTTTCGGTTCTAGGAGGTCGGGCTGCAGTTGAGGAAACCTTGCAAATGCAGGTCCTCAACCCGAATCAAGCTCAAGAAGAAGAATTGTCGACAGGAAACGCGCCCATCGACATCAACACAGTTGCAGGTGTTCAGGTCCGATCGCACCCCTTCAAGAAAATGCTGGCGGGCCAACGCGGCGGGCACTTGGAACTTGCCAATTACACGCCTCACGACAGATTCTTCGTCTATCTGGGCAAACCTGCGACCCTAGAAAGAATGCTGGATGCAGGCGCTCCTTTCATGGCCTCAGTCGGGTCTGCCTTTACCGGTAATTCACTTAACTATGGGCTTGAGAGGCGTTATCTCAAGCGTCTGGGAATGAAACGTGAGCAACTGCAGACAATTCTGAAATCAGGGCTTATCCGGGAAATGGCACTCTTCTGCCCGGATCTGTTCTTTATCGATGGCACCGACCTAACGGTCATCGCCAAAGTCGAACAACCAGGATTGCTCAACGGCCTTTTTAAACTACTGAATCCTCAAGGCGAACTCTCTGATGCAATCATGGAAATGCCTGGAACAGAGAGGCCGGCCTATGTCGCAATGCGAGGCAACCTGCTGTTCCTCGCAACCAATCGTCGTGAGTTGGAAAAATCACTCAAGTTACAGGCAACCGACGGGAAGAACAGTTTGGGCGAGAGTGACGAGTTCCGTTATATGCTGACGAAACTTGGCATCACTGACAAAACAAGGGCCTACGCCTACTTTTCGGACCCCTTCGTTCGACGTTTGGTTGGTCCCAAGGTAAAGATTGGTCAATTACGACGGATTCTTGCCAAGCGGCAAATGGAAGCGCTGACAGCACGCGGTATGTTGGCCCGAATTGATGATCCTGAGGGAACACTGGAGATCGAGCGATTAAAAGCGAGTGGGTATGTGCCCGAGGACTGGCCCAGCCAAGAGTACGAACTTGATGAGACCGGGATGGTTCATTCCAAGGCTTATGGAACCCTGAACGAGATGCGGACGCTGATCGATTTGCCTGTTGAAACGATCACCACCAAGGAAGCCAAAGCCTACGCTGAATATCTGAGAAACTATTCCAATTATTGGCGACGTTTCTTTGACCCGATTGCTATTCGTCTGGATGAATCGGCCCCCCAGCAGCTGGAAGTCTCAACCTTCATTCTGCCGCTTGTTGACAACACCATTTACAACGCCTTGCGAATGGCTTTGGAGACTGATCGCACAGCGAATGCACTCACCGTGCCAGAAATCAAACCCACCCCCGTTGTGGAGCTTTCGTTGAACTTGTCGGAAATGACATGGCAAAACATCGCGGAAACTTTTTCAGAGTTATTCACCCGCTACACGGGTACCAATGCTGCTGTGCTAGACGATCTTGGGCCCAGCATGCACCTTGCCATCTTTGATTCTGACCCGATCATTGCTCTGGGAAGCGGTGACGTATTTGGAGCATTTGGATCATCGATGAGTGGAATGGGCACCGACATGGCGATGATACCGATCGCCTTGTCCATGTTCACCCGTCCCTGCAGCATTTTTATTGAGACGCGAAATCCGGAAAGAACTGCACAGCTACTCCGGCAAGCGGCAACGGCATTCGATGTCAAGCAGAATGTGAACGACGAGTTTCAAGCACAAATCTTCCAAATAGGTAACGAACAAAAATGGGTCTGGATGCTAGACATCATGGGAATGGTCAAACTGCGTTATGGAGTTGAGATCGTCGATGACTACATCGTGGTCCGAAACATTCCATGGTCGACCAAGGAAAAGATTGTACAAGTCGAATCAGCAGAACTGAACGCAGCATCACTACTGGTCAATCCCGGAGCCTGCCTTGAGCAATTGCCAGGCCTGTTTGCGGCGGCATCAGATGCCAATTCACAGGTGGCGATGTCAGGCTTAGGACGTTTGATGCCATTCATGGTCGGCAAAAACATCAGCGTCGAGGAAGCCATGCAAGAACATCAGAGACTGTTTGGTTTCTTTCCAAAGACTGTTCTCGGAGATCACTTGGAATGGAAACACCAGCACCTGATCAGTGCCGATTATGGTGAGCCTCTGCGGCAACGCCAGCCTGCTTTTGATCCTAAAAAGCCGTTCGGATTGATGAACCAGATTGACTTCTTGCGTCTTGAGATGCAATTTGAAGATGATGGCCTACGCAGCTCAATTCGATGGCGTTTACGTCAACCGAACGACTAAGTCAGACGTGACGATCGACGACTCTCGTGAAATTCAGTCAGGGATCTCGGCGAGAGCGTCTGTTTCGGTCACAATGACTCGCGACACACTTTCCGAGCCCATCTGCTTGACTGAAACAGATTGATTGAAATTGATGGACGAAATTGTTTACTACGATCGCTACCTTGACCGGGAATGTCTCGAAAAGGTCTATGGAGACAAATTTCTGAGATGGACCTATGGGACGCTCGGTGGGCAGATCGCCCTGACAACGATGGTGAAACGGGCGTGGTTTTCCCACTGGTATGGCTGGCGAATGGACCAAGCCAAATCGGCAGCAAAAATCCAGCCCTTTGTGGAAGAATATGAACTTGATCCTGCCGAATTCAAATTACCTGTAAGTGAATTCCATAACTTCAATGAGTTCTTCTATCGGCAGTTGAATCCTGAAGCCCGCCCCATTGATTCCGAACCAGATAGCGTGGTATTCCCTGCTGACGGAAGACACTTGTGCGTTCCTGACATTTCCCAAACCGATGGACTGTTCGTGAAAGGTGAAATGTTCAGTCTTGTTAAGCTGCTTGGTGATCCGCAACTCGCAGAGCGATATGAATCCGGTAGCCTTGTACTCTCAAGACTCTGTCCAGTGGATTACCACCGCTTTCACTTTCCGGTAGCTGGTGTTGCCAGCGCGGCACACCTGTTGAATGGTCCATTGTTTT
>JBPCVE010000130.1:0-5618 GCA_051010795.1 Rubripirellula sp. | reverse complement strand
CGACTGCTCATCTAGACGAAGGCGTTTACCTGGCGTGCAGAACGTGCGACCCGCATAGCGATGCAGTAGTTGGAATACGCCGTCTTGTTCGTTCAGGCAGTCATCGAGAATCGAAGCCGATGCTCCGTCGATCACGTCTTGTTGCGGGTACTCGTGCAGTTTATCCGCAAGAATTGACGTCGAAGCAGCCATGAGTCATGCACCTAAATGAGTCTGAAGGAGTGTTTCGTATCCAAAACACGTTTTGGAGAGATGGGTGGGAGTTCCAATTTTCTGCAACAAAACGAGTTGGGCTGGGAGCCGAAGGAACCGTTATGTTAGCACACCCTGAAATGTAAGAAAAAGTACAGTTGGAGGGAATGGACCTCGAGTCGCGCAGGACGGCGATTCACTCTGTATTTCGGTTTCAAGACGGTTACACATGACTGAAACGACGGTCAGTCCGGTCGTCCGGAAGATGATCTCTGCGAGTCGTTGAATCATTTCTGCTGGGCCTCAACACTGGGGCTCAGCACTGGGCCTCAACACTGGGCCTCAACGCCAGGGTCGGGGCTTGAGAGATTCTGCCGGTACCCGTTTACCTCTGTTTCATGTTTGCTGAAAAAATCGACGCTTGCGGAAGAAATCGATGGTTGCTGAAGGAGTCGACGCTTACTGAGAAAATCAACGCGGATAGCACTCCTGTTTAGTGAGATGCTGGCCGTCCAGAAACTGATCTCGGCATCCCGCTGTCTATCGGACCTGTTGGTCCTTGGTAGTTGGCCCGGCATCAAGCCGACGCGAAGCCCACTGCAGGTTCATGCCATCAACTGTTCAAGGGGGCCGGTAAGATCGAGATGTTTCAGATTGGAGTCCGGTTGTCCAAATGTGTCCTGAATTTGCATGCCGGCTGCGTGCATGAGTGAGAGATACAGACTGCTAACAGTGCGATGACCTTGGTCGCCATACTTAGGATATTCGATGTAGCGTCCTGTCTTCAGTTTTTTGTCCATCCCGCCCAATAGAACAAACGGCCAGTCGTGCCCCGCACAGTGATGATCACCGGATGAGCAGGACATGTAGACGATCATGGTGTTGTCGAGCATGGTTCCGTTTCCTTCCGGAATGCTGTCAAACTTTTGTGCCATATTTGCAATCTGTTTGAGCTGCAGTTTTTCGATTTCCATCCGCGCCTGATGTCCCGTCCATCCATTGGAGGCAGTATTTTCCTGCAAGTGACCGAGGGAGTGGACGGAATTGGAGAGCCCGAGCTCAGTGTACTTCACACCCAGTGTGTCCGGACGCAAGGTGATGACATTCGTCAGGCCAGCGATCAGAGCCGCGGTGGCGATTTCGAAGTGGGATTCGATGCGGGCAGAGGGAGCCATGGAATCGAAGCGATCGGTCAATTCGGGAGCATGCTCCCGAATGCGGCCCGTGAGCGAGGCTTTCTTCTCGTCGATGCTTCTCAGCGACTCGAAAGAATTCATGTACAGTGCGAAACGTTCTTTTTCATCTCCAGATAGTTGCTTCTCGACACGCCGGGCGTCTTCAGTCAGGAAGTCCATTAGTTTGCCATTCAAGGCGAGTTTCTTTTCGAGTTGCTCCGGGCTCTCGACGGCAGCACCGAAGAGTTCGAGAAATGCTTTACGTGGTGAACCCTGATAGGCAACCGGTTTCGCGGGACCGTAGGCTGAAAGGTTGGGATAACAGTAGCTGTCTTCTGGCTTCCATCCTGTTTCCAGCAAACGTCCGTTCATCGCCATTCCGTACATCGGGTAAGGACCGGCCGAGAGATGCTGACCGAGCAGACAATCCAGCGTCGGCGCAACAGCGACATTCTCCGAATCGTGCAGCGAAAGCGTTCCGAACCCCTTGGTGTGATTTCCTCGGAAGCCAACACCTGAGAGGCTTTGAAGGATCGTCAGACGATCCTTGAATGGATCCAGGATCTTCAGTTTTTCGGGCAGTTGACGGTCGGTCAGCGAGACATCGACGAGCGATCCCTCACGCCGTCCTCGATTGCCGAGTTTCTTGCCATCGTCCGGATTGATAAAGTGATTTTCCAGACCCTCGGGGACGAGATTGAATTTGTCGATCCCAGATGATTTCACCACGAATACAAACCGCTTGGGCAGAGCGTCTTCATTCCTGGCCGCGTGTGCCTGAATCGATCGCAAACAGGAAGCCATGCCGAGAGACAACCCACCAACGGAGAGATCCTTCATGACTTTTCGTCTTGAATGCAGCATAGGGTGGTTCTCTTTGTATGTTTTGGGACTGATTTAAGTTGGTGTACGGGTGCGTGCTCGTTACTAGCGACGATACAGAAACGAATCTGAACTCAACAGAGAGACGACCAGAGATTTGAAACTCCCGCCATTCTTCAGGTAAGCCTGTTCCGCCTCGATCAATGTTTTTGAATCGCTCAGCATTTCGTTTCGCCCCATAAAATAGCGAAACAAGTGCCGGATGAACGACTGGCGTGCGCGGTCCGAGTGTCCTATTCGATGCATCATTTCGACAGCGTCCTTGACTTCGCCATCGACCTTGGGATCGTCTGAGAAAGCGATGCTCCCCGACGCATCGGCTTCACGAGTCGAGAGTTTGCCCTGCGTCAATTTGCGGTCGAACTCTCCATCACGCCTCGTGTAGATATTGCCATTCTCGTCGAAGTAATGGTCCTTTCGATAGCGACCCCAATCGTCGAACATTTCAAAGGGCTCACCCAGTGGATTGATCTTGCGATGGCACTTCCAGCAACGCTCAGCCCTCAGCGGTTCCATCCGTTCTTTGAGTGTTTTGTGCGGATCGTTCGGCACTGCTGCGTCGACGTCTGGCGGAACATCGCCGAGTACACCGGCAAGCAATCGTTCATAAATCCAAATGCCGCGATGAATCGGATCGTTATCTTCATTTAGCGAATACGCCGCTAGCCAGGCCGGATGCGTCAACAGACCTGCGCGTTGGTCTTTTGGCATTTGCAAGGGTTGTTCGAGTGGCCAATCCCATTTCTGCTCTTGAATGCGATTGTTGGTCGGTAAATTATAAGGCTCAATGTAAAGTAAATCGCCAATGCCGCGTGACGTCCGCGTAAATGGATAGCTTGGGAATGGGTGCATTCCTTTGTCCAACGCTGTCTTATATTTCGCGACCGTCTTCTCTGCGTCTTTCCTTGCCGACTTTAATGCATTCTCTGCTTTCTCTGGCATATCGACAAAGTTGAAATCTCGGGAGATTTGCTTGCGGCGGATTTCAACCTGTGCGTCGACATAGCCTGAACCCATGACTTCGGCGATCCTCTCTTCGTAACGCTCTCGTGCATATTCGTTGTTGCCGGGATGTGCGATGAAATACTCATTCGTCGTCAATAACTCGGCAATGACGTTCTGGTCCTTCTTCAAAACATGCTCGATCAACATGCGCGCGTCATGGATCAGCATATCCGTATTCCACTGCGGAATCCTCTCAGCTCGCTTCCGGTCGTTATCCTTGAACACGGTTCCGGCGCGGTGAAAGCCGAAGAACTCGTCGAAAAACCGCATGATCCGCGATAAATCCTTTCGATCCCAGTGCCCCGTTGTGAGTTGTTCGTCCATCAGTTGCTGAACAAGACGAACCACATCCTGCTTCGTCTTCAATTCATTGTTCTGCAACGCCTCGCGAATGAAACTGTTTTGGTCCGGTGCTTTATCGGTCAATGCAAACGCTAAGGCATTCGCTAACTCGTCCGACGACAAATGTCGGCGTCCGTGCTCATCCACCTCGCCCAGTCCGAATTCCATCCGGTAGATCGACGGTGCGCTCAGGAACATCGCTTTGATGGTCGTTCGCAGTCCATCGAGATTGCCGCCCGTCGTGATGCTCTCTTTGAGAAACGTGAGATACTTGTTCTGTTCGTCCGGCGTTGGGTAACGCCCAATCACCCGGGTAAACTCGCGTCGAATTACCTCTTGAAGTGTATCTTCGCCTGGCGTCGGCTTGTCATTTGCGAAATCTTTGAAGTCACCACGCTTGTCCCTCTCTGCCAGGAACGCATCAGCCACGATTATCGTCATCTGCACCGTGCTCTGATCCGCTAACGACATTGCCGCGTAGTCACGGATACCACGCTCCGAGGTGATATAGGTAAAAGGGCTCTTTGCTTTTCCAAAGTTTTTGTAGGCGAAAATTTCTGAGCTGAATCGCCAAAGTCGCGACGGTGAAAAGGGCTGCGTTTCGATTTCGCCGGAAAAAAGTTTTTCGTGATCTACCCAGTTGCCATATTCAGGAGCCATCAGTTTTTTGCGATAGGCTTCGCCCGACCCAGCCGTCAACAGTTGGCGATCAATCCACTCAATGACCGAGTTGCGTTCTAAATCACTCGGCTGTTTTGGTTCGTCAGGTGGAGGCATGTCTCCGGCCTTCAGTTGCTCAAGAATTTCAAGCCACAAAGTCGATGTTTTGGGCTTTGTGAAATCGAATGGAGCCTCATGCAAAGCAACTTTCGCTTCTTGTGGCTCCTCTCGATGGCAACGAATGCAATGGGACTTTATAAAACGGCGAACCGAAGCTTCTCGTTCCATGCCGAACGCACCACTACCACAGCTAAAGCCCAGGGTAAGAATAATGACGGTGGAGATTCGAAGAAACATTTGCAATCAGGTTTCTTTGCGTGTCATGGAGAAATAATGGGAGCAGGCCGCTTCCACCTGTCGTATGTGTGATGGCTTTGAACAGGATACCATTATACTTTGCAATAAGGCTTGGAATGCGAATGTTACCGATAGCATTTCAACCCCTAATGAGAAAGGCCGCTCGTGGTCTTCACAAAACGGCCCTCGAGGCAGCGGGGCCCGAATCCGCAGAGCCAGAGGGTGACCTGAGGGAGCCACCCGGCCTCAGGCGATTCGCCCGAAACGTGCACCAAGATCTTGCCGAGCGTTTTCCATTCCCAGCTTTTTCCCGGCGATGAACGGGCGAGCTATTTTGCGGAAATTGTTGTGTCGAGCTCGTGGCTTATTTAGCCTTGGGGATAACGGCCTTCGGGCGGCCACCGTCTTGGCCGTCCGCGTTCTGTTCTTCGGCGTATTTGCGCACGTCACCGGTGATCTTCATTGAGCAAAATGTTGGACCGCACATCGAGCAGAAGTGAGCGGTCTTGGCACCTTCGGCGGGTAAGGTTTCATCGTGATACTCAATCGCACGGGCGGGATCGAGTCCGAGCGCAAACTGGTCCCGCCAACGGAACTCAAAGCGAGCCTTGGACAATGCGTTGTCACGGATCTGAGCCGCTGGATGTCCTTTCGCAAGGTCCGCTGCGTGGGCAGCGATCTTGTAGGTCACCACGCCCTCGCGAACATCGTTCTTGTCAGGCAGCCCGAGGTGCTCTTTGGGAGTGACGTAGCAAAGCATCGCACAACCGTACCAGCCAATCTGTGCAGCTCCGATCCCTGAGGTGAAGTGGTCGTAACCCGGGGCGATATCGGTCGTCAGTGGGCCAAGCGTGTAGAAGGGCGCCTCGTGGCACCACTCGATTTGCTTTTGCATGTTCTCTTGAATCAGGTGCATGGGCACATGCCCGGGACCCTCGTTCATCACCTGGCACCCTTTGGCCCAGGCGCGTTTGGTCAGCTCGCCCTGAACTTCCAGTTCAGCCA
>JBPCVE010000129.1:0-6129 GCA_051010795.1 Rubripirellula sp. | reverse complement strand
AAAAGTTGTGGCCACTGCCTGACGATATGTTCACGGAATTTTGACAGGATCTCCAGCGAAAGCCGAAAATGAGACACGCTCCCACTAGTGCCCGAATCATGGCTGGTTCGGCCGATAAAAATGCTTCTCTGTTCAAACGAATCGGCGTCCCCCTGGGAGATCCCGCTGCGTGGATTGAATTGGACAATAAGCGAATCGCTGTTGTCCGTGACCTTGAAATGGACCGGGTCCGACAGCACAGCCACGCAGATGACGTGACCTGCCCAGCAGAACACCCACCCTCGGCTGGCCTCAATGCGGATCGCGAGACAGCCACAGCCGAAGCAGCCGCGCAGTTGCTCCGGTCTGCCAAAGTTGAAGAAGTCTATGCCGACCGCTCACTGCCCTATATTTTCGCTTGGCATCTGATTCAAGCTGAAATCAATGTGCTTTACGATGACGAACTCGGAGTACTGGATCGGCGTCAGAAAACGCATCAGGAACTGGACGCCTTGGCAGCCGCTCAGAAGGTCACCGAAGAAGTGATGCGAATGATGTGCGAAATGATCGCACGTTCCGACGCCTCCGCTGATGGATCCCTGTCTTATCAGGGTGAGCAACTCACGAGCCAAAGTGTTCGCGCCACGGCAGCAATCGAATTCATGAAACGCGGATTCAGCATGGGACACGGCGCTATCGTCGCTACTGCGCCTCACGTGGCCGACTGCCACCACGCTGGTGATGGCCCCCTGTATACCGAGCAACCTGTCATTGTTGATCTGTTTCCCCGCGACGATTCATCCCGCTACTGGGGTGACTGCACACGCACCGTCGTTCATGGACAACCGTCTGACACAGTTCAGGCCATGCACGCCGCTGTTCTGGAGGCCAAAGCGGCCTCAGCTGCTGCTTTGACCGTGGGCAATACAGCTGATGCCGTTCACAAAGCCGCTGAAAATGTGCTGATCGCACACGGCTATCCCTGCTCACGAGGGACCATTACCGATCACCCCAGCATTCAACACGGGACAGGCCACGGTATCGGACTGGACGTGCATGAGCCGATTCTGTTGGATCACGGTGGAGGCGAAATCCTTGAAGACGAAGTCTTCACCATCGAACCGGGCCTCTATGGACGCAACGTTGGTGGCGTTCGAGTCGAAGACATGTTGGTCGTCACCTCTGGGGAAGCCCGCAATCTGAATCAACTTCCCGACTCACTCTGCTGGGACTAATCAGCACATCAACTGATGAGTACATCAGAGGAAACGATTCTGTCAGGGACAGTTCAGCCCCCAGCACTTGGCAATCCCAGCACACATCACTCCTGCGAGTCGCGGTGCTGTGAAGCCGTGGCGATCCTGTGCTGCCACTGTCATTCACCATTGTGATTCACAACGGTGCGCGCTGCAGCCGAAGATGATGCCACGCGCCCCACTCAGCCAAACAACGCGGTGACTGCCCACATGCATGCGGGGCGACATATTTTGATATCGTGCTTTTTGAAGAGATGACACGCTGAGCATCCCTACAGCACGACTAGTGGGGAGTGTGAATTAAATCTGCTAACGCGTGCCGAAGTGGATCATCTTCCGGCCCGCAAAAACCCCAGTGAAGACGACGACGCCATCCTTCGGCGTAGGCGTATTTCCCACTCATGCTGCCCAACTCTTGGCTCATATCACGCATCGTCTGCAAGTAGCTGTCCTGTCCTTGGCTCTCGTCAAGCCATTGCTTCTGACTTGCGTGACAGGCTAATGCATCCACCTTTTGATCAATCACTTCAGTAATATCAACGTAAAAGTGAGGATGAACCAACTCTCCCGTGGGTACACGATTTCCAATGGGCTGGGCGTGGTAGACCGTAACAGGGTCCATGAACACATCGACCGGGGGTTCGCTGACGAGATTTGGCATTCCATGAGAAAATGCTGCGCTAACTGCCAGTCGGCAAGCGATCTCGTGGTCTTCCATGTAATCGCTGGGTGCGTGAGCCAGAACAATGCTCGGTTTAGCTTGCCGGACAACCGCCGTAACTCTTTTTAAATTCTCGGTCGTGTAACACGCTTCCATATCAGCATAAATCGGGGGATAAAATTCCGCTCCAAGAACTTCACAAGCGTTTTTTGCTTCTGCAAGTCGTGTCTCTGCACACTCCTGCTGGCCCATCGTCGTGCTACCACGTGAGCCGTCGCACAAGTTCATATAATGAACATCCCAACCTCGCCTGGCAAGTTGCAACATTGTGCCGGCGAAAAGAAACTCGATGTCATCCGGATGGGCGGCAATCGCTAAAACCGACGGCATAATTCTGGCTCACATGTTGTACGGATTGCTAGTTCAAGATCAGCTACACCTGCATCAGCTGCGCTACAGGCTGGCAGCAACCTGTGTCGCCAGATTCTAACCGATCGAGACCGAGTCGTTCAGTAGCGGTTCAACAACCCTATGCCTGAATCCGCTGAACCACAGGAACCCGTTGATGGACTGCACCAAGATTTCTGCACCAAGATTTCTGCACCAAGATTTCTACGACATACTCGGTATCTGTTCCATCAACAACGAACTCTATCGTTCTGGAACAGGATGATCACACAGAGTGCAGGATTTCTGTGCTGGAGCACCAGCTAAGAGTACTGGCACTGAAAAAACGGTCGCTCCACGAAGCAACCAGAGGTTTTGTCAAGCCACACGGCTCGCTTCACGATTCATCAGTTGTGATGATCGTGTGCTTTGGGATCACGATCGTGATGATACTGATCAATGTGCACATGCAAATGGGGATGTTCACGAAACAACCATGCCCACCCTGCTTCGGTGACGGCTGAGTCGTCCAAGTACAAGGATTCCAAGTAGGGCATGACTGCGATTTTCTTCAGGCCCTCATCCGTGATCGGAACACCAATCAGATGAATCCCGCGTAATGAACGTATCTGCGTCAGTGCATTGGCCACCTGGTTGTCCAGATTTTTAGAACCTAGTCGGAGCTGCCTCAATTTCGTCAACGACTTCAGTGAAGCAACACCTTCGGAGGTACATTCTGCGTGTGGCAAATTAAGAAACCACAATGCTTCACAACCCGATAATTCCTGAAACCCAGCGTCTCCAATCGGTGATAATCGCAAACGCAATTGTCGTAATTCTGGCAACTTGGCAATCAAATCAATCGTTTCGTCGGTCACGATGCCTTCGTCGATGATGAGTGTCTCTAACGATTTCAATTCACCGATTCGCGAGACCATGCTGTCATCAACAGGGAAACCCTCGACGTGGAACGTGGAATGATCGCCTTGCAGGTTTGCCTTATACAATTTTTCGAAGCGTACGCCGGGTGGGTCGACTTGCTCGGGAATGATCACCGGCATCTTGAAATAGTCATACCACCACAACCCTGCAATCACGAGCATTGTGGTGCCGAAGCATAGAAACAACAGTGTTTGGCGACGCCGATCCCGCGCTAGCATGCGCGAGTTTGGTGCCGTCGGTGCATCCACGTCATCCTGTGACGAGGACTCATCAACTGTCGATGTACCCTTCTGATCGCTGACCATTGGCCGATCACGTGCGTGTAAGAAACGGCTAAAAAAAGTTCGGGACCAGACATCACGCCTCGTCGCACCACAGTCAAACTCATTCCCGCACGAAATGCAACTTGTATTGTGGCATCAGGACGCCACCGAAGCAGCGTCCTGATGCTCAGCGAAGTTTCAACGTGGAGCCGCTGACGGCGACGATTGACCCAGAAACCGTCGAAATCAGCAAAACGTGCTCCAACCAAGTTGGAAGGCCAGCGAACATTTCCCGCAAAGCGTTCACCAACGATGAAACTCCAAGCTAGAAGGTCTGATTTGCGTCGTGTTTGGCAGCTTCACGTGCCACCATCACGTTCCGATTAACAACCGTCTGCTGCGAATGTCAATGTTGATTTGACGCGACGCCAGCGTGCTTTCGACGCCAAGCATTGAAACTCCATAAAAACAGCCATTTACATTTGCATGCAAATGGCTAATGGTCGAAAAATTTGGAGTCAGGCACCGCAATGCCGAACCACAGACGCCGGCTCTTAGGTCGCCTGCTACTCCGAGACTTGCTTTCGCATTGACTCTCGCGCGGCCTCGAGTGCAGCCGGCAATTGGCTTGGGTCCTTACCACCAGCCTGTGCCATATCGGGTCGGCCACCTCCACCTCCGCCTACCGCTCGGGCAGCTGCGCCCACCCAGTCACCAGCCTTCAGCCCACGGTCCACCAGATCACGACTCAGACCACCCACCAGCAACACCTTTTCACCTTGTACCGCAGCCAGTAAGACTGCCGTGGGCGAATCCAACTTCTTTCGAATCTGGTCAATCCACCCTCGCATCACATTCGGATTTGCCCCTGGTGTCTCGGCAACAATCAAGCACGTATCGCCTACCTGCTCATGGCCGGCAATCAAATCATCGGCTGATAACTTACCGCCAGCAGTGGCTGCTTTGAGTTCTTTTACCAGTCGATCACGATCACTCAATAACGCTTTCAATCGATCAACCACATCAAAGATGGCAACATTCAACCGCCGAGTGATCTCGCGTACCGAAGATCGCACTGAATTGTAATCCTGAACGTCCGCAACCGGCCCTTCACCTTGAAACTTGTAGCTATCGGTATGCTCGCCAGCCTTGCCGGCAGCGATATCTTTTTTGAGCCGCCGCACCTCGTCCATTAACTGCACCGTCGCAGCGAGGGCATGAGCAGCGTCGCACTGCAGAGTGTCCGCTACCTTATCCAGCAATTGCCGCGTCTCGGAACGATGCTCCTCTGCTCTTGTGCCGGTCAACGCCTCGATTCTTCGAGTACCAGTCGACACACTCTCTTCCACGACCACTTCAAAGGACATGACCTGTGATGTGTTTGTCAGATGAGTTCCCCCACACAGCTCATGACTGAAATCACCCATACTCACCATGCGACAGGGGTCCGGGTACTTTTCACCAAACAACATCATCGCGCCAGTCTCTCGTGCCTCGGCAAGTGGCACTGTATTCCAGCAGATCGGCTGTTCATCATCGATCAATGCAAGTACATCTTTTTCGATCTGCACCAGCGTCTCATCAGGAATGGCCTTGGGATTTGTAAAATCAAATCGCAAACGATCAGCTTCCACTTTGCTTCCCTGCTGTTCGGCATGCCGTCCGACATTTTGATGCAGAGCGTGATGAAGAATGTGCGTTGCCGAGTGGGCTCGGGCCAGCGCATCACGATGTGGAATATCAACTTTGGCTACGCACTCCGCTCCCTCTGTGATTTCCCCACGAACCAATTTCCCGAGATGCACCGTCAAAGCTGCGTGCTTTTGCGTATCTGTCACAACGAACTCAAAGTCATCGTTGGTGATCACGCCAACGTCACCCACTTGGCCACCAGATTCGCCATAAAATGGCGTGTGATTCAAAACGAGACGGACAATGGTATCTGCAGGTCGATGAAGGTGACTCAACAGCTGTCCATCATCTTCGCCCTTGCCTCCTTCACCAGAGATAATTCCTTTCACGATAGCGGTCGATTCTGTCTCGTCGTAGCCAAGGAACGGCGTCTCGTGCAATGCTTCCTTCAGTGTTTCCAGTGGCCCAGTCTGAAACAACTCACGCTGGCCCGCCCCGCTATCGATGGCGTGCTGATCCATCGCTTTACGATAACCATGCCAATCAAACGTAAAGTTTTCTTCGGCACTCAAAGTTTGAAGCAATTCCGGTGGAACACCGTAGGTGGCATTCAGCTCGGCCACTGCGTCGCCGGGGACCATGACCGCTGATTCCTCACGCATCTGTGTGAACAGCTGATCGATTCGTTTCATACCCCCGTCGATTGTTGCAAAGAATGCCTTTTCCTCTGCTTCGATCACTTCACTGACACGCTTTGTCGTCTGCTGCAGTTCGGGGTACGGATTTTTCGAAGCCTCGACCACTGCCTCAACCAACTTGTAAACAAATGGCTCCCTAAGGTTCATTTGATAACCATCCAGAACCGCGCGGCGAATCAATCGCTTGATCACGTATCGAGCATCTTTGGGACCGGGATACACGTTTTCGTGAATCGCAAACACTGATGCACGTGCATGGTCAGTAATCCGCCTCAGGCGACGGCCAACCTCACTCTCATACTCATATTTCT
>JBPCVE010000128.1:0-3546 GCA_051010795.1 Rubripirellula sp. | reverse complement strand
CCAGTGAGACACAAAAAGGCGGCCTTTACGTAGACGAAAAGAGTTGGCTCACGGTAGGGGCGTACAAAGACAATGACGAGCTGTATCTTTTCAACGGCAGCATCAAGTCTGTCACCATCTACGACGGCGTTCTAGATCCGGAGTCCATCGAATCTTCACGCTGATTGAGCATCATGCGTGTTCTTCATTCCCCGGAAGGTTGCAGGGAGTGCTTCCTCGACAAGTGCACCCGTCTCTTGTTATGGCCTGTTTCTTCTAACCCTAATCGCGCCATGCCCAAGTGATCCATCCCACCTTGTTCGCTGATCAAACCATTGAACTGATGACCACCTAACCAGATCAACGCAGGCTGACTATCAATACAACAAAGCACAAGAACAGCACCGACAGCGAGGTCACGCCAACGCCAAAGTTCCGCCAAGCAGGCGTCACGCCGGCCTGCGATTCCGAATATGCCTTCGCCAACGGAATGAACACAAGCTCAGACAGAACGACACCGTAAAGTAATGCAAGAACCACCACGGCCATCCCTTTTCCCAAATGGGATGGATCTGACAGGTTCTGCAGCATTGCAACAAAACCGATGATCGATCCAACCGAACCGATCGCATTCACATAACGCGACCCAGCTTTAGCGATCGTTGCAAATTCAGAATTCGCTACTTTGTTTTTACAAAACACAAGCGAAAGAGAACGGGGGATAAACCGGACGAAGGCTCCCTCGAAACTATACAACAAAATTGCGGCCGTCCCGCCTATGACGAAAAAGGCTGAGTAAGCGTCGAACAGCGACAGCAACCAACCTTGATAAAACACAGGTCGGACCAACAATCCAAACAAACACGCCACAGACAAACACCTGGGTAACGAAAACACATGAACCCGTTCGGATGCTTCAACCATGTTCTACCCGCCCTTTTCAAAGAGTCTAATCTCATATCCTGACCTCAGGATGCCTGGCGAAAACCGCCTCAAAATCGACTTCGGACAGTTTCCATTCCAAACAATCGTCCTCTTCAATCGACGACCTTCCACCCTCTCTGGAATCTCAATCTTTCGCAATGTGAGTCTAGCTCTCAACCAAAACAACCGGTGCTTTTCCTCAAGAAACGGATAGAACGGTTCAACGAGCCTATCGTCTAACCGATACTATCACTACTGCACACTCGGCAAACACAGCATTTGCTCTTCCATCCGCATCGCGGCAATGACAGCGAAAGACCAGCCTTGCGCAGCAGTCACACTCCTGATCATCGAAGTGAAGTCTGCCACGCCGAACGCATCGAGAAGGACATCCCTGACAGCACATGACTGCTGCAGCAGGGAGGTTGTGAATGGCAACTGTTAAGCTAAACAACATAAAAAACACAGGTAGGCCTCATGCTTGTTACCAGGACTTTCACGCACAACCGTCTAAAAACAACGAAAAGCACCTACACCCACATCCCTGAACCCAGCTGCCAGCGTCTCAGTAAACACCCATGAATCCCTGCATTTGAGGTCAGCAAGCCAAATCCATTCACTCTTTTGGGGTTTGTTTGGAGGCTGCGATTTGCGATAAAGTCAAGCTAATAAAAACCTGAAGGGATTGGCATTCTTTTTCACGCTGGTGAAATGTTGCATTTGTTTCTGTTGGTGGCAAAGAGACTCACTCCTTTTCACCATCACCTTGATTCCGTTTGGAGCGTTATTGAAATGGATGGATTAACTTCGATCGGAACTGCACCTTGGAGTCGTGAGCAGATCACGCATGCCGTTTCAACATTTGAGGCGCTGTATCAGACACGGCCGATTCAGGACAATAGTGGTGGCATGAAATCACCGCACATGTTTGCCACCTGGTTCATGGCCAAACATTTGTCTCCCTCTGTGATTGTCGAAAGCGGTATTTTCAAGGGCCAAAGCACATGGTTATTGGAGCAAGCCTGCCCGGATGCCAAGATCATTTCAATTGATTTGAATTTGTCACAACGCGAGTACGTTTCCGAACGCGCGACCTACTTTGATCGCGACTTTGCAGACATTGATTGGTCCGGCATCGACACTTCTTCAGCATTGGCATTCTTCGACGACCATCAAAATGCCTATTCACGCCTACAACTTTGCAAATGGTTTGGCTTCCGCCATGTCATTTTCGAAGATAACTATCCAGCAACTCAAGGCGACTGCTACAGCATCAAACAAGCGTTTTCGGGAGCAGGATTTGAGCCGTTGGGAAGCGGTCGACATAAGGAAACAGCAGGCCAGAAACTTGCGAGAAAGCTGAATCTTCTCCCAACGCTCACTCCCCAATACAATCGAGTTCAGATATCGCCCAACCAGCACGATGCTGCAGCATTGAGACGGAACGTCGAGGTCTACAGTGAATTCCCCCCGTTATTCAAACGCGATGAAACGCGTTGGGGAGACAAGTGGACCGGGACAAAATACGCGACCCCAGAACCAGTCCTGCCGGCAACCGCCAAGGACAACCATCCCGTCCTGTGGGAGGAAGCACTGGCCTACACGTGGATCTGTTACGTCATGCTAAAAGGCTAGTGCTGCAACTCACCGAAGACGTACAGCTTCCTGCTCGTCGGCAACCTTGCAGGTTAAGCCAAACTGATCAGACATCCAAAATCCATCGTACTCGGCAGAAAGTACGGTCGGACGTTAAAACGAGAAACAGCAAGAACGCAATCGGTTCTCATTGCGGTACTGGCCGAAATGCCTTCTCAACTGCAGATTTATCAAACGCCAGATTCTGCTTGGCCAGCTGCACGGCTGTTCGCCCTGCCTGATCGATCATTTCTGGCCTCGCCCCGGCGTCGATCAGCATGCGGATCACTTTCGCGGCTTGTGCATTCTGAGATTTCCGAGTCGCAATGAACATCAATGCCGTGTACCCAGAGTCGTTCACGAGATTCACGTCTGCTCCTGCATTCAACAACACTTCTATATAAGACGCTAACTGCTTATTCAACAATTCGTTATGGCAGGCCAACATCAGCGCAGTGGATCCCTTTGTCCTCATCGGATCAATCTGTAGAAACATGGCATTGTTGTTCGGAATACACGAATTAACCCGAGCACCCCCATCGACCAGCTTTTGTATCACTTCCGGATGCTCATTGAACTGCGCAAACAGCAGCAAGGGAGATTGCTTATCGGTACGTACGCCCTGAACCCCACCACCCACAAACGTCTCTAAATCACTCGGCTCGACACTACCGATCAACAACCGCAGCGAAGCCCGCCCCCTCATGGTCGACGGCGGTGAACTAGTTCCTGCCGCCAAGATCGCTGCAATGATGCCTTCATGCTTGTTCAGCGCTGCAGCCATATCGAGGGCATTTCCACCACCACCGATAAGCTCCGCGTTCTCTCGGGCATTTGCGTCAGCGCCAGCCTTCACCAAAAACCTAAACATCTTCGGGTGCGGACTACTTACAGCTGCGTAAAGATAAGCTGTCATCCCCTTGTGTGTGCGATACGTCAAGTCGGCACCTTTATCGACCAAAAGCCGCGTCACCTCAACGGTATTCATCATGGCAGCAAACATGACAG
>JBPCVE010000127.1:0-8358 GCA_051010795.1 Rubripirellula sp. | reverse complement strand
GGGCCCGGCTACAATCTGCGTTGCCAGATTGGATGGTAGTGTCTGGCTTTTTATTGGCGTGAGGCATCTCAATGGCAAAACACAAAGCCCCTTTGTTGGGGATTGATCTGGGGACTACCCGAAGTGTAGTTGCATTCCTTGATGCGAATGGGAAGCCAGAGACGATTCGAAATCGCGAGGGTGACCTGACGACACCTTCAGTGGTGCTATTTGAAGAAAACGAGCTGACAGTTGGGAAGGAAGCGCTGAAGGCGCTTTCGTCGCTTCCAGAAAACGTCGCGACCTTTGTAAAACGCGAGATGGGAAAAGAAAGTTTTTCGATGCAATTTGGGGGTGACTCGTACAGCCCTGAATTGATTTCGGCCTCCGTGCTCGAGCGTCTGCGATTGGACGCTGAGGCAAAGTTTGGTTGCAAAGTGCAACAGGCTGTCGTGTCGGTCCCCGCCTATTTTGACGAATCGAAAAGGTTGGCAACGATCAACGCCGGTTTGCTTGCCGGCTTGGATGTCCTCGCGATCATTAATGAACCCACTGCTGCCGCATTGGCGTTTGCGAGCAACAAGATGCCTCAGCAAGACAGTGCTGAACCCAGTGAATTAAATCCAGAATCGATTTTGGTTTACGATCTGGGTGGTGGGACTTTTGATGTTTCAATTGTCAAGTTAGAAGGTGCCGATTTCGTTGTTCAGGCAACAGACGGTAATGCCAGATTGGGCGGCTTAGATTGGGATAAGTGCTTGGCTGCGTGGTTAGATGACCAGTTTGAAGCGAGTCACTCGATTCGTCCGTCGGAAGAGCTTTCCGGGAAGGTCATGTTGATGCGGGAAGCGGAAGAAATCAAAAAATCACTTACTGCAAGACAGCAATGTCGTGTAAGACTTGTGTGGGAGGGTTTGCACCTGAACACTGTGGTTAAACGCAGTGAGTTTGAGGAATTGACCGCTCATCTTTTGGATCGCACATGCTTCACCGTGCGATACTTGTTGCAAGAAAACCAGAAAACGTGGAAAGACATCGACCGTGTTGTTTTGGTCGGTGGTTCAACCAGGATGCCTCAGGTAGCAAAGGCTTTGCAGCGAGAGTCAGGAAAGTTGCCTGAGTTTCCAGTTTCTGCAGATGAGGCCGTTGCACATGGCGCTGCCATTTACGCGAATGCCGTTTTTGGTAAAACGAAAGAAAAAGAAGGAAAGGACACACTCAAGGTCATCGATGTTAACGCACACGATCTTGGAGTGCTTGGTCATGACAGAGATACCAAGCGAAGATGCAATCACATGATGATTAAACGCAACACGCCACTGCCAGCCTCACATGTTGCGCGATTCGATACGATTCGACAGGACCAACGTAGTGTTGTGGTAGAGATCGTCGAGGGCGGTGATCGGCGAGGAATACACTCAAATAAGCTTGGGCGCTTTGTGGTTGATAAGCTGCCCGCTGGACTTCCTGAAGGTACGCCGGTTGACGTTTTGTTTCGATACGATCGCGATGGCTTGATTACGGTGGAAGCTCGTCTACCCACGGCAAATAGATATGGGAAGTTGACGATTGATCGAGCATTTCCTGGAGAAGGTCTTGAGTTTGAAAAAATGCAGGAAATTTACTCGGCGCTAAACCTCCTTGATGAAGAATGAACCGCTATCCGCTGGTCGAAAAGTGCCGCCTTGCCCATGACGCGTATTGGCCTCAGGCGAGCCCCCGAATTTGCGGGCTTTGGAAAGGGTTTCATTGTAAGTTGAGCTGGTAAGTTCACTCTTTTCATGAGTACCTGCGGTGGGCGGATGTGCAAACGGTAAATGGGGATGCGAGCGTGACAGTGGCTCCTTTTTCTGAGCAGGTACTGTAGGAGAGGATGGCTAGGATGTATGCAAAAGGGAGAGCTCGTCGATCTCGGTAATTGTTGCCCAGCCAGTTGATTGGGGGTGGAAAACGCTCGCCGGCATCATCTCCCTTGGGGTAGGAAACTCAGGCAACGGTTTCTTGCGTTGGGTGTGAGCCACCATCTGCGATTCATAGGTGGCGGTGGCAATCAAGGCTAGGTTTCATTCACAAGACGGCTTGGCCCACAGTGGAATCGGTTACACTGTCACAAAGGGCAGCCCGCGGTTGGGGGAGCTCGGATCAATGGTCACCTTTTAATGCCATTGATGAGGGAAATTGCTCATCCGATAGGTAGTTTCGTTTCCAGAATTTGAGCATCGTTTTGCTTTGCTTGGTCTTTGGAAGCCCTGTTGAATGCGTTCCATCTTGTGAATTCAATCACCACTCAATTCAATCATATCATGCGTTTTACTAGAATTTCTTGCTTGCTGCTTTTCTGCTGTTTCATTTCGTCATGGTGCTTTGGTCAGGGGCAAAATAAACGTTCGAAGGATGCGAAAAGTCTTTCGTCTGGTAACGCCGAGGCGGTGCCGGATCCAGATTTTAAACAGTACGGGATTTATGCAGCCAGCGCACCACGTGCGGACAAGACAACACCTGTCAAAACGAGCCTGCCGCTTGAATTGATGGAGGGAGACCGCGTGGCCTTCATCGGGAACATGCTGCTTGAACGCTCTCAGTATTTTGGGTACTTGGAGGCGATGTTGCAGATGAAAGCCAAGACCCAAGGGATAACGGTGAGGCACCTCGGTTGGCCTGCCGACGCGGTTGATCTTCAGCCTCGACCTTCAAACTTTGCTGATTTGATGCAGCATTTAAAACATGAGAGAGCTGACGTCATTCTTGCAGCCTTTGGATTTAACGAGTCGTTCGCAGGGCCTGAGGGAGCTGAGGCTTTTGAAAAGGCATTGAAGACGTTTCTGGATGAACTTCGGAGTTCCGCATTCAATGGCGAGAACGCTCCCAAGGTTATCCTGCTGTCGCCGATTGCTAATGAGCGTGTCAAGGGAGTTGATGCGGCTGCTTTGAATAACGGTAACTTAGAGGTGTATACCGAGATCATGCGGCGCGCTGCCGCCGATAGGCAGATCGGCTTCATTGATCTGTTTCATCCAACCCGCAATGCGATGGAGAGTCCGGGAACTGACCTCACCATGAATGGGGCACACCTGAATGATGCCGGCTACCGGTTGTTTTCTCGGTTAGTTTATCGAGGCCTTTTCCAGCAAGATGCTCCATTGGTGCCCGAGGATTTGCGGCAAGTGGTAGTCGATAAGAATCGCCAGTATTTTCGTCGCTACCGACCACTCAACACTTTTTATTACACCGGTGGTCGCAACAAGACCTATGGTTATTTGGATTTTCTGCCAGCGATGCGGAATTTCGAAATCATGACCGCCAATCGCGATGCTCGAATCTGGGATCTCGCTGATGGCAAGGAGATCGAGGGCCCCATTGATGACAGTAACTTGCCTGTCATGCCCGATACTAAGCAAAGTCGCGGCGCCAATCGCTGGATGTCCGCTGAAGATGAGCTGCAGGCTTTCGAGGTTGATTCACGGTTTGAGGTCAGCTTGTTCGCGGGGGAGGAACAGTTTCCGGCTTTAGCTGCCCCCATTCAGATGAGGTGGGACAATCGAGGGCGGCTTTGGGTCAGTTGTTCGACGACCTACCCGCATGTCTATCCAGGTAACGAGCCTAACGACCAGCTTGTGATCATTGAGGATACTGACGGGGATGGTAAAGCTGACAAATCATCTGTGTTTGCTGATGATCTTCACATTCCGCTGTCATTTGTTTTCGGTGACGGGGGGGTTTATGTATCCGAGGAACCACATCTGACGTTCTTGAAAGATACTGATGGTGATGGCAAGGCAGATGTACGGCAACAACTGTTGAGCGGGTTTGGGACCGAGGATTCTCATCATTCACTGCATGACTTTGTTTGGACCCCTGACGGTGACTTGCTGTTCAGAGAGTCCATTTTTCATCACAGCCAGGTTGAGACTCCTTATGGTCCGGTGCGTCAGCAGAATAGCGGCTGGTTTCGGTTTGAGCCCGACACTCATCGGTTGACCAGTTTTGGGACGTATCCCAGCACCAACCCATGGGGTGTTACTTTTGATGATTGGGGACAGCACGTCGCAAGTCACCCCATTTTTGCGGCCGCTTTTCATTCATTGGATCCAGACTATCCGCGGCAACACCCGAGGCCCAATGGGTTGAGAGCTTATTCAGGCACCTGCGGACAAGAATTTGTCGACTTTGCGACGTTCCCCGAAGATCTGCAAGGCGGCTATATCAAAGCACGGTACAAGCCGACGAACCGAATTGAAATCCATCGTTGGAAGGAAGGGGAGTTTGGGTTTGATGAGGAGTATGTCAGTGATCTGATCTTTTCAAAAAATTTGAGCTTCATCCCTGTGGACATACGCTTTGGTCCGCGTGGAGCTTTGTACGTTTGCGATTGGTATAACCCTGTCAAAGGACATGCTCAGTATTCACTGCGTGATGAGCGTCGAGATCGTCACTCTGGCAGGATTTGGAGGATTGTTGCAAAAGGGAAGTCACTGCAGGAAACGCCGAAGATTGCGGAAGCCAACATCATTGAATTGTTGGATCAATTGAAACGTCCTGAGGGCCGTATTCGGGCGTGGATTCGGCGTGAGCTTCGGGAACGTGATCACGTTGCTGTGCAGAAAGCACTCGACCAGTGGGTTGCGAGACTTGATCCCGAAGATGATCGTCTTCGGCACCATCAGATCGAGGCGATTTGGGTTTATCGAGGTGTAAATGGAACGAATGCCAACCTGCTACGGGAATTGCTCGGGTGCGATGACAAGTATGCTCGCGCTGCGGCGATTCAGCAGTTGCGGTATTGGCACGGTCAGTTCGATGATCTGTATTCGCTACTTGAAAACGCAGTGAATGACTCTTATGCGATGGCACGCATGGAAGGTGTGATTGCTGCCAGTCACATCGGAAGCAAGCAGGCTCTTGATGCCATGCTGCAGGTGTTGAATCATCCCCAGGGAGGGCATCTCGCTTATGCAATTACTTGCGCCTTGGAATCGCGTAAGTTGAAGCGGCATTGGGAAAACAATGATGATTATGATTTGCGACAGCTTTTGCGGGATGCGAAACAGAGTGCTGGTTTGACAGAGCCCACTCCTAACGCCGCTGATGCCCAATTCGATTCCCAGAAAGATCTCGCAAAGATCAAGATTTCCTGCATGCCAGAAGTCATGCGATTTACGACGGAGCAGTTCAGTGTCCGTAGCGGTCAGCCTGTGAAGATTGTTTTCACCAATCCGGATGCCACCGATCACAACCTTGTTTTGGTCAAACAAGGGGCACTTGAGGAAGTTGGAATGGCAGCTAATGCGATGGCTCGTGATCCCAAAAACGCGAACTCCGATTTTATTCCCAAAGACAAGCGTCCGCTGATTTTACAAGCTACCAAGATGGTTGGCCCAACGAGGAAGTCGCGGGTTCATGTGTTGCGGTTCAAAGCTCCCACCGAACCTGGGATTTATCCTTATGTTTGCACCTTTCCTGGTCATTGGGTGGTGATGAAGGGGATCATGGTGGTTGCCGATTCTAAGGCCCAAGCGGCTCAATTATTGGCTGCAGAGAAACCTGCGACGATTCAGGAATGGAAAATGCCAGATCTGGAAGACTTGGTGGTTCCCGAAGCGACCGAAAAGGTGGTGATGCGGGGAATGGCGGCATTCATGAAAGCAAACTGCAACCAGTGCCACGTGCTTGCAGGCCATGGTGTGAATTTGGGTCCAGATCTCATGAAGGTTACGGAACGTTATAAGGATGCGCGGTTGCTCAAGCAGTTGATTGAGCCTTCCAGTGAAATCAATGAGAAGTACCAAACCTTCAAGTTTCTGATGGACGATGGCCGGGTGGTGAGTGGAGTTGTTGCTTCAGAGGATAAAAAATTCGTGAACGTGATGACCAGTTTGTTGACTCCGAAGCAACTGACTCGCCTCAATACAAAAGAGATCGAACAGCGTGTCAAATCAAAAGTTTCCGCGATGCCGGCGGGACTGCTTGATGTGTTGACCGAGCAGGAAATCGGCGAACTGATGTCCTTTTTGCAGTCGCCGGGATTTCAAATGCCCGAGCATCTGAAAAAAATGCATTCTCATGATCACCACGGTGGCAGCAAGAAGTAAATCCTCACGCCTTAAGCAGGAAACGCTTCAGCGAGAAGCTGACTTCGGGTTTCAGAGCATTAAGATCCGACTTCGCGAGTGAGCCGTTTCACGCTACATTTTGGAGCACACGGCAATGAGCGGCATTCAGCAGTTTGATTTGCGGCGAAAAATGGCTGGTCAGGTGAGGTGATTGATGCGAATTGTGCTTTGCTATCCCGTTGAGGAGAGGCATGTTGCCCAGATTCAAGACGCTGCTCCCGAGTGGGAGGTGGTGAATGCTGGGCAAGAGCGAATTGATGAGTTGTTGCCCACCGCAGACATTTTCATTGGGCATGCAAAGGTGCCGGTGAATTGGGATCGTGTTTTAGAGTCTGGGAAATTGAAATGGATTCAGTCCTCGGCGGCAGGTCTGGATCATTGTCTTGTGCCCGGCGTTATTCAGTCTGATATTTTGGTGAGTAGTGCTTCGGGACTTTTTGCGCCACAGGTTGCGGAGCAGACTTTCTCACTACTTTTTGGTTTGCTTCGGAGAGCACCGCTGTTTTTTCGTGCCGAACAGAAACGAGAGTTCATTCGCTTGCCGACGGATGACTTGAGAGGGAAAACGGTGGGAATCGTTGGTATGGGTGGGAATGGGCGTATGCTGGCCCGGATGCTCAAACCTTGGGATATCAAGCTGGTAGCGACCGATTATTTTCCGGTTGATCCACCTGCTGAATTAGATGAACTGTGGTCTACCGACAGATTGGATGATCTGCTTGGGCTTAGCGATATCGTGTTATTAACGTTACCGCTGAATGTGCACACGCATGGATTGTTTGACTCGCAACGGCTGAATCGGATGCGTTCGGGGGCACTTTTGATCAATGTCGCTCGAGGTGCAGTCGTGGTCGAAGATGCATTGGTGAGGGTTTTGGAGTCCGGGCACCTTGCCGGTGCCGGGCTTGATGTTACCGAGGTTGAACCGTTGTCGCCTGACAGTTTGCTTTGGGATGATCCCAAGGTGATGATTTCACCTCATGTAGGGGCTCAGTCGGCACGCCGCATTGATGACACCACGGACTTTGCCTGCGTGAACCTGAGTCGATATTTATCAGGTGAGTTGCCCTACAATCGCGTCGACAAAGTGCTTGGGTTTCCTCATCCCTCAGTCGTGTGGCGTCCAGCCACCAAATAAAGGGTTTCTCTTGAAGTCCAGTTCACCCCGTTCCAGCAGCAGAGATCATGGCATCACTCCAGATGCTGTGATTGTGGCTACAGATCATGACGCAGCGCCGGGCACTGTTGGTGAGGGGAGCCCAGGCGGTCAAAGGGAATTGGGCCCAATTCGCTTGCCCTTAAAGAATGCGGGCGATTTCATTTTGAAATTCAACGAATATTACCGGTCGCTGGGGTTGGAGCTTCATCAATACGCCAACGAAAAAATCCCCGACAGTCAAGAGACTGCCGAGGACTTGAATGATGAATCGTCGTCTTCTGCGACCGATCACCTTACTTGAGAGATTGAACTACTTTTAGCGAAGGAACGAGTTTCGCGAATAGTGATCCAGTGGAGTTCTCTTCAGGTTTGGTGCGCGATTAAATTCACATCAGTGACGAAACGCTTCGGAGTTGGCTCAGTTGCCACATCCGCAGCTTGGCTCGCAACCGCAAGTTGGCTCGCAAGGAGCTTCGCAACCGCAAGTTGGCTCGGCACCACATGCTGGCTCGCAGCAGTTGTTGTGATGCTTCTTGAACATCTTCGAGAACAAGCCTTTCAGGCCGCACTTAGGTCGTGCGCAGGAATCGCAGCAGTCGTCAACGACTTCGCAACCGCAAACTGGCTCGCAAGGAGCCTCGCAACCGCAGGTAGGCTCACAAGGAGCTTCGCAACCACAAGCTGGCTCGCAGGCTGCTTCGCAACCGCAGGCTGGCTCGCAGCAATTGCTGCGATGCTTGTGGAACAAGCGATGAAGGAGGCCCTTCTTCTTCGATGCACATCCGGCATCACATCCGCAAGCTGGCTCGCAACCGCAAGCTGGCTCGCAGGGTGCTTCGCAACCGCAAGTAGGCTCGCAAGGAGCTTCGCAGCCGCATGCTGGCTCTACGTCACAACAAGAGTCGCAACCCTTGTTACACAATTTGTCAAACAGGCCGAACGCGTTAGCGTTGGCTGAGCTCGCAGCAACCATTGCGATTGCGATCAGAGCAGGAACGATTACACGACGCATCGTGAGATCTCCATGGAATTAGGAACTGGGGAAGGTTTTGCCAGGCTTGAGCCGCGACACGTCCGAGCGGCCAATGGTCAGCGTTAACTGACCTGCTC
>JBPCVE010000126.1:0-4524 GCA_051010795.1 Rubripirellula sp. | reverse complement strand
GTTCCGTCTGCCGCCTTTAGCAATGGTTGTTTTTGCTCTCGAATCAATCCACCGAATACCAGACCACCAACGAAACAGGCGATGAAACCACTGCCGCCTAGCCACTGTGAACTTGCGAAGCAGGCCACTGCCAATGCGATCACCGGGATTTGTGTCCACGCTCCGTCAATCCAGTCTCGCTTGACGGACGCATTGATCGAAGTGCATCCAATCACAGCAGAGGCGACTCCTACCAACGCACCGATGCCAATGGCTTGCAGCGGTAGTTTTAGCATTTGCGTGAGCACCGCGCCTTGATCAAGAGAGTCGGATGAGATTGCTAGAAAAAGAAGTAGCACTGGGACGCAGATGCCATCGTTCAATCCGCTCTCTACATTCAGTCCTTCCCGTACCGAAGTTGGGACAGCCTCGTTGTTGATGACGGCTTGCCCCAGTGCCGCATCTGTGGGGGCAAGCATGGTGGCAAGTAAGGCAAGTTCAATCCAGCTTAGGTGCGTATAGATTAAGTTGCCCGTTAAAAAACCGAGTGCTATCGTCAGAGGTAATCCGATCAGAAGCAGTCGGGCAGGTAAACGCTTGATGCGAAGCAGGACTGGTAAATTTGAGCCGGCAGAGTCGGTGAACAGCACGACCGCAAGTGTGATCTCTGCCAGGGTCTTCAGCGTTTCACCATCAACGTCCATCGCGACCAGGTTCATGCAGTACGGCCCAAGGATCAAACCGCAGGCCACAAAAACGAGCGGTCCATTGAATTGTGTCCGCTCCAGTTTCGATGCTACAAGGCAGTATGAAAATACAAACGCCGCTATTACCGCAAGGATCTGATATTCCGACATTCGATCTTACTTTCCTGTCCGCTGAAGTGCCGCCAGAGAATACCACACGTCCACGTGCTTTGTCTCGCGCTGTCAATGCACGAGTTCTCGGTCTGCTTGTGCACAGTTCAGAGCAAATCGTTCGACATACCTGAGGTTGCTGTGGGCGGGGAGCACATCGCGAGCGAATTTCTTCGTTTGCGACTATGATAAGGGCTGTCATGAGAACAGCTGTCCCTCGGAACCCATGTTGAACCAGTTGATGCGATTCATTTTTTTACTTTTTACTGTTATCGCTTTGGTAGCTCCAGCGACTCGCGCTGCCCAGCCCAATATCGTTTTCATCTTTGCCGATGACTGGGGTTGGGGAGACCTGAGTTGTCACGGGCACCCTTATGTGAAAACTCCCAACATTGATCGGTTGGCACGCGAGGGAACTGATTTTCACCGTTTTACGGTTGCCAGTGGTGTTTGTTCGCCTAGTCGTACGGCAGTGATGACGGGGCATTTTCCAGCACGCTACAACATTGATGGGCACTTTGCCTGGGTTCCCAGTAATGCGAGGCGGAACATGCCTGATTGGCTCAGTCTGGAAGCACCGTTGTTGCCTCGATTCCTGCAAAAAGCCGGTTACGCAACGGCGCACTTTGGTAAGTGGCATCTGGCCAATAATATGATTCCAGATTCGCCTTTGCCGGGCGAGTATGGATACGATGAGTACGGAGCGTTCAATTGTGCGGGTGAGCAGATGCCGGTTCACGAAGACGCACGAAATGCAGTCCAGTTTATCGAGAAAAGTCAGCAAGCGTCGAAGCCATTCTTTATCAATTTGTGGTTGCATGAACCTCACACTCCGTTTCATACCGTGCCTAAGTATCGTTGGCGGTTCCGCGACATGGAGAGTGAGCAAGATAATATTTACGCCTCGGTGCTGTCGCACGCTGATGATCGCATTGGTGAGGTGCTCGACGCACTGGACCGTTTAAAGCTGACGGACAATACGTTGGTGATCTTCAGTTCTGACAATGGCCCCGCTCGCGCCTCTCGGCCGACGGAACTTGCTTTGATGCATGACACAGCAACCGGTGCGGGCTATGGTATTGCCGCTTCGAAAGGAATCACAGGTGGCCGTAATGGGTACAAGAGTTCGTTGTTTGAGGGCGGGATCGGTGTGCCATTTATCGCTCGTTGGCCAGGGACTATTGCTGCTGATGTCGTTGACGATGTCTCCCTGATCTCAGCGGTGGACTTGCTTCCAACCTTTTGCGAAATAGCAAAGGTGAAGCTGCCCAGAAATTATCAGCCCGATGGGGTCAGTCAGTTGTCGGTGCTGATGGGTAAGGTTGCTGCCAAGCGTAACAAGCCGCTGTTCTGGAAAATGCAGTCGCCATGGCCGGCAAGGGAAAATCAGCCGTTTCACTGGGTCTCCTATGCCGTCGTGGACGGCCACTGGAAACTGGTTTGTAATAAAGATGGCAGTTACTGCGAATTGTTCGATCTGCAGACGGATCCTTTTGAAAAGCAGGATGTGAGTGCGAATCAACCTGCAGTTGTGAAGGCGATGAAGTTGCTACTTGCTGATTGGAAATCAACGCTTCCTGCCAAGCCATCAGGGAATGTTTTTTCTGTCGAACGTAGGGGACTTTGAATGCCATTTTTGTCGAGAAGTCAAAGCGTGAAGCAAAAAGGCTGGACGCTGTTGGTTTGCTTGTTGGTTTTAGGCGCAATGCGTGAGGCGCGTTGTGAAGAGAGCCAGCATTCACACCCCGAGCGGCTTGAGCATTTTGATGAGCGTCGACTTAGTCGCTCGTTTGCCGATGGCATCGATTTTTTGATCACGAGTCAACGTGCCGATGGCGGCTGGGGTGGGCCTCAGTGGACGGGAGGTGTGGACAGTGATCCTGTGCCCGGTTCTTTCAGATCATTTGACGTTGCTGTGACAGCAATGTGCCTGGAAGCATTGTTGGCAGATAACACCGGTCGGGCATCGGTAGAAAAGTGCCGCCACCGGGCGTTGCGGTTTCTGCTTGATCGAACGGGCAATATCAAACGTGCTGGGCCATCAGATCTCCCCAATGTTTGGGCTCACTGCTACTGCATTCAGACCTTCTCACGTCTGTTTCAAATTTCAACAAGTGAAGCAGAAAAGAACACACTTGTGTCAGCCATTCGCAAGCACATGAAGGGATTGGATCGTTGGCAGTCGATTCATGGAGGGTGGTTCTAGTAGGGCATTGGCATGAGCCAGCCGATAAATCCATCTTGCAGTTTTGTGAATGCGGCGGTGTTGGTCGCATTGGCAAACGCGAAAAAAATCGGAGTGGAGGCGGACGCTCGGATGGTGACGCGAGCGGTTGAAGCCACCAAGCTGATGCGCAAACCGGATTCCAGTTTTATGTACACGATGAGAATTCCTGCGGACAAATCCAGAGCGATGGCTCTGATCAATCGGCCTTGTGGAAGCTTGGGGCGATCGCAGGCAGGGAATGTTGCCTTGCGATTGTGGGGTGATCAACAAATCACTGATCAAGTGTTGATGGAGTGGTTGGATCGATTGATCACTCGGCACGGTTGGCTGGACATGGGACGCAAGCGTCCGATTCCGCATGAGTCACATGCGGCGGTTGCAGGATACTTTTATTACTTTGGAATGTATTACGGTGGACTTTGTATTTCGCAACTTCCAGAGAATCAGCGTCGACTGTATCAACACCATCTCGCTGATCTGATTATCAAACGGCAGGAGCAGGATGGTTCTTGGTTTGATTATCCCTTGTACAGCTATCACAAGCCCTACGGGACGGCTTTCGCGTTGTTGACACTGGAGCAATGTCAACAGCCACGCAGCGTGCAGAATTAGTAACGCTGTTGCTGAAAACGGATCTGACTTTGCGGCGACAAAGACGTGTAGTGAGTTTTTTTAGGCAGGGTCAAGGATGTTCAACTGGGCATTCCGAATCATTGGACCTACGCGTTCGCGGTATTCAAGCATGTGCGACGCGGTTAGATGATCCTGCAGTTGTCGGAGTGTTTCCCACTTTTCGATGATCATGACACGATTCGGATCGCGATGCTGCCGTTCTAGATTGCTGGCAGAGTCGACTGCTGCCGCATATTCGATGCAGCCTGCTTCGGCCCTGACCTTGGGAACAACTTGGTTGAATTCAGCCAAGAAGGTCTTTCGGCTACCGGGAACGAGTTCAATCTGGGCAATTACATGAATCATGAGAAGATAGATGGGGAAAATAAGGCAGGAGCTTGGACGGCTCGTTGGATGGGGGGCGTAGACGGATCGGTTCTTGTTAGGCTGCTTTCGCGTTGCTGGCTCGGACGGCAGGACGCTGTTTTAGAGCGACTGTTTCCCGGATTTGTATGATGAAATAGCCAATTAGGCTGCGTTTTCGTGCCGATATTAGCAATGTATCGAGATAACGTCTTTGCCGATTCAGCGGGAAAATTCCATTCGCTTGCTTCGATTTGACTGCAGGGGATTGGCTAGGAGGTTAGACAGGAGATTGGGTAGGGGAGTTGCTGGGGGGCGTCGCTAGGTTTCTGTCACGATTTGTTCGATAGCGATTGTGATTGGCAGGAAGTGGGTATCATAGGGGCGTTGTGGAGGGGCTGGTTGGTCCTGCTGCCATGGGTGTGAGAAATTTAATTCTGGGTGTCGCATGACAACGGTACGTTTTGGTTTTGGCTTCGCTTTCTT
>JBPCVE010000125.1:0-3192 GCA_051010795.1 Rubripirellula sp. | reverse complement strand
CACCGGCGACATGCCACTTGCCAACGTGCGCCGTTCTGTATCCAGCCTGTTTCAGTGCATTGCCGATTACTGGTTTGCCGGGCATGAGTCGGCCGACATAGTAGGGATCCAGCATCTGTGCGTTGGTACGTCTCGGCCGCGGGATTTGGCATCCCATGTTCACGTGATAGACACCGTTATGCGGCGTGTGTTGTCCCGTCAGGAACGCAGCCCTCGATGGGGCACATGTGACAGACGGTGAATAAGCCTGCATGAATCGAATGCCCCGTGCGGCGATCCGATCCATGTTAGGTGTTTCATACAAAGGCTCATCGTCGGTGTACTCGCGGCGGTAACAAGCTACATCCTGCCATCCAAGGTCGTCGACCAGAATGTGCACAATGTTGGGTTGCTTGGCAGCACTTGGTAAAGCGATAAAGAGGAGCAAGCCAATCGCTGCAAGGATTTGTTGAATCATGTTAGCGGTTCGGTTCTATGTTTTCCGATTGTGCTATGTCGTGCCAGCAAGCAAATTGTGAAAAGAGGTGAACTGCCTACTTGTGTTCATTTCTTTTCCTGCGAACAGGGTGCAGTGTCAAAATGTATATCAGCAGAGTTGCCTGATTCAGGCTGATCTGACGGATTGTATCCGCAGCTGAGTTTTCGTGAGTGGCCATCACTAAAGAATAGCCAGACACCGTTACAGGTTAGGGCCAAAGCAGGAAAAACCCTACAAGACGATGGGCTGCAATGCGAATGACCGTCAACGCAGTCGAGGCAGATTGTAAATCGAAACCAAATGTTGATGGGAAGAGGCTGGGGTGAAGCAAGCCCGGCGAGTCACAGACATGGAGTTTGCTGAAGGCAAGTCCGGTAATCCGAGCTGTTTTGATTTCAAGTCGGGCAGAGAGGGTTCGAACCTTTGGGCTTGGCCTCGGACTTTGTTTAAAGGGTGGGAATGGATAAAGGGCGGGAATGGATAAAGGGTGGGAATGGATAAAGGGTGGGAATGGATGAAGGGCGACGGTTTCTTTCTCGATCTGGGTAGTCGTGCTCTCCGGTCGTCGCACTGCATTTGTAGTGAGGTGCATTTTGTCCTCACTTTACGAGATGTCGGTGATTGCTTGCTAATCGGCTTCATTGATATCGGTGGAAGTCAGACAGCAAAATTGAATTGCTAAGTGTCTTCATTAACCGTCTCTTGGTCGAATGCTCTTTCGGCCACTGCCTTTGGATCGTCTTGGCAAACCCAGAAGCTAAGCATGCGTAGCCCTAATGTTGCGGCGGCAATCGCAACCGTTGCTGGAACGCTATACAGGAGCGAATAGGCACACGCCCAGATCAGGAATCCGATCCAACCAACCGTTAGAAGAATCCCAAAAGGGGCAATGAATCCCATGATTGTCACGCGTTTGAAGAACGTCACTTGAAACGTCTTCGGCACTAAAAAGAGGCCCGCCGCCAACCATGGTATTGCGACTAGCAAAGCAGTTACTGCCACGGTCGCCTGCATGGAACCCGAAAGATCGCCGAGCGGTGCGATCACTCTGGCAAATGAAAAAACAATGCTGATTGGCAGAGAGATAGCCAACAAATCAGTAATCGTAATCTTTGCGGGCAAGAGCGACTCAGATTGGTGAGCTGGAAGGAACGGCTGGAATATGAGCCAGCCAATCACTCCAGATATCGCCAAGTACGGTATTGCAAAAATCTCCAACATATTAAATCAATTGCACGTGCTCGCGCCATGCAGTTTTGCTTAAGATCGCCTGATAGGTCGTTGATTTCACTCGGTAGTCACAACGTCATTGCCACGCCAGCCTTCATGGGTTTTTAATTTGTAGAACCATGGGAAGCTAGCTTGGTGCGAAACGTGAAATAATTCAGCCATAATATCGAGCATTGCTTCTTATTCATTGCAAGGTGCAGTCGCATACATTCGGTGGCGAGTAACTCGGCAACATCTGACTCGGCAGCGAATGTCTGTCCAATACAAATTACGAAACCTTAGCTGAACACCGAATAGGAAATGATTCCGCGCAAAACAACGTTGGGAAGAGATTTGTTGCTCCTGTCCACGATTGAAAGCTGTATCGAGATGGGAAGGATCATGAGCCTCGCGACTCATTCGGAGAGCCCGAAGCCTGCTGCGAAATGTTGTAGATGTTGTTGCAGAGCCACACACCCATGTTGGGTTTCTTCCAGCGGCCCCAGAAAGGCTGACTCGATACGGCACCCAAATTGGAAATTGGAAATTGGAAATACAGAAGCATCGGGGCGTCGATGCACCAGCAACCGAGTAGCGGCAGGATGGATGCCGGATAGCGATGAAATACCAAAAACGCATGGCCAATCAGATGCAGGCCATCTCTGAAGGCTGGTCCTTACGCCTGGCGACCTTCGCCCGCGATGTTGTTGTGTGGACCTGCCTTGTCTGCCAGGATTGATACTGCATCGGGAGTCGAAGTGTTGGCGTATTTTGAAAGTAATGCTTCGTCAGTGGGTAAAATGTTTCTTCAGCCGGTAGAAACCTTCTTCAGTGGGGAAACAACATTGCGTCTTGGTGATTCTCGTGAGGATCAGCGACGGGATACACTCGGCCACGATTGAAGTCAGCGCATAAAAAAACACCGTGAATCACGGTGTTTCTTCAAGTCGGGCTGAGAGGATTCGAACCTCCGACCTTTTGACCCCCAGTCAAACGCGCTAACCAGGCTGCGCTACAGCCCGCCAGAGAAGACACCTCAATGGCCTCTCCGTCAGTATCAAAATGCTAACCAACGATCTCGATGTTTGCTAGACGACGTTTTTCTGTTCCGAGGGTAAAATCTGAGCCCCATGCGGGTAACGCGTTTGATCGTTTTGTTCTTGCTCAGCATGACGCTTCGGTGGTCATCGCAGTTATTGGTAGGTTGTTGTGTGAATAAGCTCCGCAAAGCTCGGGCCATCCGAAGTCGCTGTGATACACCAGTCCTTGACCTGATCGCTCTGGAAGGCAAGATTCTGGAGGCGTGAACCCGCGAATCGTTCCGGATCTACGCTTTGAAAACCTCACATTCACAGACTAATCGGGGAAAACAATGCTTTTTGCGGATCGTCTTGCCTTGGCCGTGCGTAAGTCCGGCTCGATCACCTGCGTTGGTCTTGATCCACGAAAAGCCCAACTGCCCGCCCCGCTTCGTGACTCGGTTGTCAATGATTCTGCAGACGAGT
>JBPCVE010000124.1:0-4098 GCA_051010795.1 Rubripirellula sp. | reverse complement strand
TGTTGTCACCTACGCAGTTTGAACGAAGTGCAATCGTTTCACATCTTGGCGAAAGAAAACTCGAAGGAACTCTCGCGCAATTGTGTGGTTTTGGTCCAGTTGCCGCGGCTGCTCGGACGTCATCCCTGATTTCGGAGCACCGTCCAGATATGGTGGTTCTCGCTGGAATTGCTGGAAGTCTGGATGCCCAGTGTTCGGTTGGCGAGGCATATGAATTTCTTCGGGTTCGAAGTTATGGAATCGGTGTTGGCAATGGTGAGCAGTTTCAGTCGGTAGGAGAAATAGGGTGGAGGCACGTGCAAGAAGAGTCCGACACCGTTCCCGAGAGTGTTGGGGATGTTCTCCATAAAACAGACGGAAAACGAAAGCTAGAAAACCGGTTTGGAATTGATGGGGAATTGCTGTCCGTGTGTGCAGCTTCTTCATCGCAAACCGAAGCGGATGAAAAAAAGAAGCGATACGCCGACGCCCTTGCAGAGGATATGGAAGGATTTGCCGTTGCAACTGCCTGTGTCATACACAGTGTGCCGTGGGTTATCGTGAGGGGAATTTCAAATCACGCTGGCGATCGAGATAAAACAAATTGGCAGGCTGATAGGGCACTTCAAAAAGTCGCGGAACGCGTCGGTGAAATTTTGGCAGGCGAATGATGATGCAAACAATACGCCTCGGAATTTCAACCTGCCCAAATGACACATTCGCTTTCCACGGACTGATGGAGAACCGTGTTGATCGGCGAGGCCTGAATTTTGAAATTGAATTGCTCGATATTCAAGAGTTGAACAATCATCTCTTCAAACAGCATTTTGATATCGCGAAAGCAAGTTTTCATGCAGCGATGTTGTTGACTGATCAGTATATTGTGTTGCCAAGTGGCTCTGCCTTGGGGTTCGGTGTTGGGCCACTTCTGCTTGCAAGCACACCCGACAGTTCCCCAAACAGACATGATCAACTTGCGCTGTGCCCTGGAGAGCATACAACTGCTACGCTCCTGTACGACATGTTCTACCCAAACGTGACACAGGTCGAGCACGTCGTGTTTTCTGAAATTATGCCGCGTTTGCATAAAAGAAGTGCGGATTTTGGTGTGTGCATCCACGAGGGCCGGTTTACATGGGAGTCTTCTGGTCTGTTTCTTGTTGAAGATCTGGGTGCCCGTTGGGAAACCGAAACCCAGTGCCCGCTTCCTCTCGGTGGCATCATCGGAAGGCGGTCGTTGGGAGAGGATGTAATCGCCCGCGTGCAGGGTGTTATTCGGGACTCGCTACTCTATGGCCTTGCCAACCCACAAGAACCGCTGCCAACAATGCGCGAATATGCACAGGAGTTCGACGATCTTGTACTCATGAAACATGTTGAACTGTATGTCAACGATTGGACCGTCGATCTGGGTGTTGTCGGACGTCAGGCGTTGGACGAACTCTCTCGGCGATCACATCTCGGCAATGGAAGACAGAAAGGACTGGACGTGTTTGCTCAACCACGTGAAGGTTCTGCCTAGGAATACGTACTGCAAGCAGCCTGCACACTGCCTTCATGCAAGGCGGGTGTTAGAGATAGGGTGCGAATAGCCGTGCAATACCATCGCGTATACGTATAGGCAGGGACCTGCTGTCGACGTCTGTGAGAGTCCGCTTGGTAGACGCGCTGATGATCTGAGCAATGTGGGTGTCCATCTTCTGCGCGAGCAACTCATCATAGCTTTCAACATTGAATTCAAAATTGAGTCGCATGCTCCGCTCGTCCCAATTCCCACTCCCAAAAAGGCACCATGAGGAGTCGACAACCATCAGTTTTGTGTGGTCAAACGGGGGTGGTGACATCCAGATAGTACAGCCGCGACTCAACACCTGCCACAGGAGCGCGTCTGACGCCCAGCCAACGAGCGCAAGATTGTTTTGTTCTGGAAGAACAATATCAACCTTGACACCACGCAGTGCGGCAACACCAAGCGCCTGACAAATGGCATCATCAGGTAGAAAATACGGTGTCATGATCTTCACTGACCGTCGGGCAGAACTGAGGGCAGCAATGAGAATCAATTTAATTCGCCCAATTTCATGGTCGTCCGGCCCATACCGGACGCCTCGTGCGAGGCTTCTACCTGTGAAATCAAGGCTTGGCTGCCATGTTGGCTCGGGTTCACCGTCCCGGAGACTACCCAGTGATTCACCAGAGGCAAACGCCCAGTCCTCAATAAATACCTCAAGCAACTGAGTGACCACAGGCCCTGTCAGCGCAAAGTGCATGTCCTGGACGGCATGATCAGGATGCTTCGAAAGCCAGCATCCATTTCGGATATTAAGTCCACCGGTAAAGCCGCGTTCCCCATCAACAACGAGAATTTTCCTATGGTTTCTCAAATTCGCGTAGGGAAGATACAGCGGGACCGTCGTGGGCATGAATCGAGATACAGGAACTCCTTTCTGACGCAGGAGACCAACGCTTGTAGGGAAGCTGTAGCGTGAGCCGATGCCATCAATCAATACTCTTACTGAAACACCCCTTTCCACTGCCCGGCAAAGAGCATCAATAAAGAGTTTTCCGGTGGGGTCATTGTCAAAAATGTAGGAGGCCATCCCAATACTTCGCTTCGCCGAGTCAATTGCTTCGAGCATTTGTGGGTATGCTTCATCACCCCCATGCAGCGGCTGGATTGTGTTTCCGTCGAGTAATGGACGCTTGGTGACTTCGCCGACGAGTGTTGCGAGTGATCGCAGTGGTGCATTTGCTGGGCCAATAGCGTCTGTCAGCCGTTCTGTTGACGGCATTGCGGTCTCCACCTTATGGATGACCTCTCGAAGCCCGGCCCGAAGTCGTGTTGCCTTCCTACGAATTCGGTTCACACCGAACAAGGCATAGGCCGCGGCACCAAACCCAGGGGAAAGCCAAACCAGTCCAACCCAGGCCATCGTACTTCGGGTGTCACGTTTTGTCAGAAGCGCATGAAGCGATGCACCAATGTTTACAGTGAGTAGTGTTGCAGCAAGTATGTGTGGCCATAGTTCAATCCACAGCCGCCATGCCGAATCAAATAGTGTTGTCATTGATTCTTGTCGTCCTCATGGTCCGATGCTTTTAGTATACTCTGCCGAAGCATGCGTTATGGAACGTGTTTGTTCATCAGATTTTTAAATGTCGTATTCCCTTCTGACCAAGAAGAGTCTTTTCTTATGGTTTTTGAGCTCACTGATGTGTCATTGCTTCAATCTGGAGCATTTATCAACGGAAAAGTATGCGAGAGTATCTCTGGATCGCGAGTTGACGTCATTGACCCGGCAACGTCGAAGATCATTGGTTCTGTTCCTGAGATGAACGGCGAGGATGCCTGGAAAGCAATTGCTGCTGCTGATACAGCCCTGGCTACGTGGCGGACTACAACAGCGACCGTCCGGAGTAAACACTTACATGCATGGCATAGGCAGGTGACGGATTCGGCAGAAGATCTGGCACGGCTTATTACTGCTGAATGTGGAAAACCATTGAGCGAAAGCCGAGGAGAGGTGGCATATGCAGCGTCCTTTTTAGAATGGTATGCCGAGGAAGCCAAGCGGGCGTATGGGGATATCATTCCACCTCATCAGGAAGACAAGCGATTACTGGTGATCAGACAACCCATCGGTGTGGCAGCAGCTATTACACCGTGGAATTTTCCCGCGGCAATGATTCTTCGCAAAGTCGCCGCAGCGCTGGCGGCAGGATGCACGATGGTCGTTAAGCCGGCTCCGCAGACGCCACTGACTGCCTTGGCCCTTCACGTGCTTGCAGATCGTTCTGGGCTTCCACCTGGCGTTCTGAACACCATAACCGGAAGCATCGATTCCAGCAGGCAGATCGGATCGGCAATCTGTGAGAGCCCGACAGTTCGTGCGATTTCATTTACCGGGTCAACAGCGGCAGGAGTCAGTCTTGCCCAACAGGCCGCCGGGACAGTCAAGAAAGTGTCGCTCGAACTCGGCGGGAATGCATCGTTTATCGTTTTTGATGACGCGAATATTGAAGAGGCTGTACAGGGTGCCCTCGCAGCAAAATTTCGTAACAGTGGACAGACCTGTGTATGCGCCAACAGGTTTTTTGTACAGAGTGGTGTTCACGATA
>JBPCVE010000123.1:0-5817 GCA_051010795.1 Rubripirellula sp. | reverse complement strand
AACCCGATCGTTTGTATTCGCGTGGTGGGGCTCCATCTGGTAAATCGACGCTTCACGTGCGAAAGCCTCAAACAGGCTCGCAAAACGTGAACTCACAAATCAATCGTGTGCGGTATTGATGTCGCCGCCGCACACGGCCTGCATTGGTCATGCGGAACCTTTGTTCACGCGGCACAAATTTTTTTAACCTCTCGTTTTTCAAAAGGAAAAACATCATGCGTAAGTTTTTTAGCAACAAAAAAGGCCAAGGCCTTGTTGAGTACGGCCTGATCATCGCTGGTGTCGCACTTGTTTGTGCCGCAGCAATCTCACTGTTCGGCCACAAAACCGCCGACTTGGTCGCCGCAACCGCAGCCGTCCTGCCTGGTGCACACGCCGACGATAACGCACCGATCGTTACCGGCAAGTTAATTGAAACTGCGGCGAACACAGATGGCAACATCACTTTGAACATGGGTGATGGCAGCACCACGGGTATCAACGGCGCTTCAGACACACCAAGACTCGGCAATAATCTTGGACTTACTCCAGCGGCAGACTTTGGTGGTTTGGTCGTAGAAGCCGAGTGATTTCCATTGTTACTGAGTTGGAATAACGTATCAGCCACTCATGGCATGCCTTCATGTCATGAGTGGTAGTTTTGCATGAACGTTCGCATGTTAGAGCACCACTGTGTTGTATTTCACATTTATGGTTGCCTTGGTACTTCTGCTGATAGCAACAGTTTGTGATTTCCGAACTCGCGAGATACCTGATTGGATTTCGATTACGATCGCAATGGTGGCTGTTGTTGCATCAATCGCCGGCTGGCTTGGAATTGGGATTTCATGGGTTATCGCTGGGGGAATCGCCGGTTTACTCGTGGGCTACGCGTTGTTCCGATTTGCGAGACTGGGAGGCGGTGATGCTAAGCTGATTGCAGCCTTGGGGCTGCTGGTGGGCCCCGTGGGTCTGCTGATTATCCTGTTTGGTACAGCTATCGCTGGAGGTGTGCTGGCCTTAGTCGCAATCTGCCGCAACGAAAAGGACTACGCATATGTCCCGGCTATTGCTTGTGGATTCATTTTATACTTGGGACTGGTGTCCTGGGTTTGAGTTGAGTCCAGAGAGGCTACTGTCAACGGTAATCAAAATGAAGAGACAACGACCGACCATCGACGATGCTGGAACCGTAGGCGTACCGTCACCTCACCAACCCCCGACCGGATCAACGAAAACAGAAAAATCTGCCCCCACTCATAACGCACACCAAGAAATAGATGACTAGGTTCCGCCACAAGCAACGATCAGGACAAGCGCTCATCGAGTTCGCACTCGTTGCGCTGGTTCTATACTTGATTGTGGGATCCGCATTGACATTTGGCCTTTGGATCTTTGCTGCAGGCCAAATTCAACAAGCTGCCAATGTAGGGGCAAGGGAACTATCACAGACGCCGCTGCCCTTTGATTCCACATTCGAAACTGCCTTGGACACATTGATCGTCCGCCAGCGGATTTACGATGACCGTTGGTTAGTAATTGACCTGGACCAACTGGAAGCCAGCAACCCGGATTACAACTTCTTCGAGGACGTTGTGCCCGAGATGCCACTTTTAAACCAGCAACTGGCATCTTTGTACATCGTTGATCGCTTTGACCACGACAACAACGCCGCGACAGCTGACCTTCGGCTAATGCGTTACCCCGGCGCCCTGCTGACACGGAGCCAAATAATTTCCAGTCCCGCACTAACCGAAAAACCTTGGGTCGCCCAGCAGTACGCTGTCCAGATCCCCATCGTGATTGAGCGTACGACAGGCCATAATGGCGGCGGGGGTGGTGAACGCATTCGGTGGGTCAACGTGGTTGAGGAAATTGACACGGAAGAATTGCCCGATGGCGACGAGGGAGACAATCCTGATCCTTTCTCGCTTGAAAATACGGATACGAACATGCGAGGAGTGGTAGCAGTGCGGATACACTACCCCGCACAATCGGCTTGGCTGAGCAGCTACCAGAACCGGGGCGTCCTTGCACCCAACGGAGGAGACCCCAACGCGGCAGATGACGCCGCAGTGGTTGTCACTAATGGAGGCAGCCAAGCAGGGAGCCTGCTTGCTCGACCACTGACGGGAACCAATAGCAACGGGGAAAGCATCTACACAGGCACTTACGGGGGTAAGTACGGACTGGGAATTCATGGAGCAATGACCAGTCCTGAATTGACGGGCAACGCAGACGGTATTCGCCCTTATCGGCGGGTCCTTGTGTCGCACGCAATTTTTCGTCGGGAAGTTTTCACATCCAACGCACCTTAAGCTCTGTAGCGCAATTCTGATCCATCATGGCAAAGCAAAAATCACCTTTTTCATTTTTTAAAATCCTGCTGGCGTTCGCATTCGCCACCATCACCATCGGTGGTGGTATCGCGGCATCGCTCTGGGCTGCTGGCGTGCCAATTGAAAAACTCGCTTTTTGGAAAAATGAACCACAGCGAGTTGCGAGCATCAGACTCCCAATGAACTGGCAACCGATCTCGGCTTATTCCAAAGTCACCCGTAATGATCTGTTAGATCCAAGAACAGGCCAGATACCTGGTATCGATATTCCTCTGACAAGCTTGGAAGGCATGTCCGCTACGATCTCTGGCCCTGACGGCCAATTGGTCGACCAAGTCGTACAGATGGCCGAAGAAACAGAATCAGGCACCATTATTCAACTGCAAGACGGAAGCGTTATAACGAAGCAGCAACTGGTCAAATTAGGAGGTGCTTTCACGCAGCCCACCGACATCATTGGACGGGTTGTCAAATCCGATAAAACACCGGGATTTGCATTCGCTGAAGGCAACTTTTTTGAACTGGGCACACCAGCTGGCTTGGCAGGAGCCACTCCGCCCGGCATGCGAGCCATGACATTAAAGGCCAACCAACTGGCCGGTGTGCATCGCATCAGCATGGGCGAACAGATCGATCTGGTCGCTAATATTCCGCTGCAAAAACTCAATCGGTTTGAGCGTTCAACCGGCAGCCGCCTGCCTGGTGCAGAACTTGTTGTTGATGCTGACCGATCAGAACGTGCTCAAGATACGGAGACGACCGCAAGGCTCGTGGCACGGCAAGCCGTTGTGCTGACACCAGTCGTAAAACGCATAAACACCGAAACATCAGCATCTTTAACGCAGGGAAAAAAGTTATTAAGCGTTCCAGTGGAAGAAGTCGTCTTGGCTGTCGCTGCGGAAGATGTTGCGGCCGTAACCGCTGCCCTGGAACTGGGAGCCACCGTAAACGTTCTGGTCAGAAGCGGTCGCTTGGCATCAGACGACTCGTCACCGCCTGCCCCCGCCGGCATGGTGGCCGTTCCTATCCCCGGACAAACGTTATTGGCCTATCAGACAATCCGAACAATCAGCTTTGAGGATCCGGCAACTGCCTACGTTCGCACAATCAATGTTCCTGTCGAGACCGCCGAAACCTCGAACTGGGTCACTGATTTAGCGCAGCTTGTCGGCCGTGTGCCTCGACACGATCTGCCTGCTACCGTGCCCGTTCGAAAAGAGGATTTGATGCCTGCCGGGACGGCTACCGGTTTATCAGGTGCAACTCCACCGGGTCGTGTGCTTTTCTTTCTAAACCCAGAGGGTCTGATGGGTGCGCACGCGTTTGAATTCGGTCAGCATTTGGATTTGGTTGCCAGTCGTACCACCGGTCAATCAACAGGTAGCAACCGAGGTACATTCAGTAACGTGACACTCACCGACGCCCAGCGAACGCGGGTTGAAACCATCGTTGAAGACGCGATCGTTGTGATGCCAGTTCACTCCCCTGCCAATCCAACCCTCAAGAAATCCAACGCCAGCAACCAAACAGCCTCAGCCGAATTGATCATTGCCGTACGCCCTGACCAAGTTGCCCAACTGCAGCACGCGGTTGCTATCGGTTCAGGTCTTCGCGCCACAGTCCGCTCGGGAAGCACCTCAGAGGGGGCAGAGGAGGTTTCTACCACGCCAACGAAACGCATCAAAATGATGAAGTTCGACCCGTTGTCCGAAGCCAAACGTACCGAGATCTTCATCGGTGGCTCCCATGAGTCTCAATTATTCGGAGCAAATCAATGAAAGGTCCCCAAGCAAAAGCAGAACGCACGGGGGGGATCTTGATTTTAGTAGTAATGCTGTTGTTTGTGATGTTTGCAATCACAGGATTATTAATCGATGTTGGAATGGCACGGCTTACGCAAGCACGGATGCAATCCGTGACGGATGCTGCAGCCATTGATGGCGGTTGGCAGATGGCGCTGGGTAGCGATCAAACAGCTGTCCGCGATGCTGTTTCGAATCGGACCGATGAGCTATATGAAACGTGGGCTCCCAAACGCCTTGAATTCGAGGGTGGCTACGATCTTGACCAGGATGGAATTCTAGAGAGTTCCCAAACCATCAACACCAATACCCTTGGTGAAGCCATTCGACCGTCAATCGATCGCAATTTCGGCAACGAACC
This sequence comes from Rubripirellula sp., assembly GCA_051010795.1. Lineage (GTDB taxonomy): Bacteria > Planctomycetota > Planctomycetia > Pirellulales > Pirellulaceae > Rubripirellula. Next base: position 1,336 of record JBPCVE010000123.1, on the reverse strand, counting down.
CGCTGGTGACGTTGTACTGGGTATTTACGACGAAACATCCATTCCAAACGTGTTACCAGGCTTGCCCTCAGGATACGACCGGGGCCCCGGTTTCATCGCCGACACAACGACCCCGAACTCAATTCTGGTGCGTCTTCGGCGGACCAACGAACAGGCTATCCCCGGCGGCACATCCGACGGCAATCTGCCCTACCTTTGGTCACGGGGCTCACTGCTCGGTTTTGGTCTCAAGGGTCAAGGTATCGCGGTTCGCAGTGAAAGCATCGCCAAACTGTCTCCGGCGACGGCGGTAGGCAGCGCCACCAGCGAACTGCTTCCGCCGGTGCTATCAGCGGCAATTCCCCTGACTGAAGTTGTTTCTGAAACCTTCAGCCGAGCGTCATTGATGACGTTTTCTGATTCCCCCCAAATCGGTGCAACCGTCATCGACACGCCGACCGCAGCACTGACGGGAATCGGCTACCTGCCCATTGCCAAACAAATGTCCTCGGGACAATGGCAAGTGATCGGTTTCATGTTCGCCAACGTCACCGTTGACAACATTGTCCCGTCGACACCTGCAGAGAGCGGTTTCTCCTACGCCAACATCACATCCAGCCTGGCTAATATTCCGGGTCTGTCAGATGAACTGGTCGAAGCGAACCAAGCACTCAGCGGCGCCTACATCGCCCAAGCACCCACACTGGCTAGAAGCCAACAGATCAATGGAGTTTCACCATGACCCAGATCCTCGCTGTGATCCAATCCGATGCACTTGAGGTCGAACTCAAGGCTGCAGTTTCAGCATTGGGTGAACAGATCACACTGAACACATGCCCTGACCTGGCGTCGTCGGTCTCTCGTTTGCGCCATGATGCCCCGGACATGCTGATCGTTGAACTGTGCGAAGGCTCTGAGCAGCTTCGCGAATGGCAGCATGCCATTGAAGTGCACGAAATCGCGTGCCCCATCATCGGCATTCTAGATGATGAGTCTGAGGGGACTGATGAGCTGTTGGTCGAAGCCATCCGGGTTGGATTCCGTGATTTCCTTCGTCGACCTGCCAGTGCCGGCGAATTAGCGGGAGTCATTCGACGTATTGATAAGGCTAAACCCGAGGTGAGTAGCCGCGGACGTCTGCTGGCTGTCGTCAGCACCAAAGGTGGTGTGGGAAAATCCACCATCGCCATCAATACCGCAGTTCATGCAGCAGCGACAACGAACCAACGGGTACTACTGGTTGACGCGTCACTGCAACTGGGGGTCTCTGCTTCGCTTTTGAACCTGACGCCCACGATCACCATTGCTGACTTAGCCAGCATGCAGGATCGACTCGATGCAACCATGCTGCGTGAAG
>JBPCVE010000122.1:0-8590 GCA_051010795.1 Rubripirellula sp. | reverse complement strand
TGTATTTTTCAATCGATCCCAACGGTGAAGTGCCGATTTACGAGCAGCTTGTGCGTCAGGTCAAGCTGGCGGTCGCTGATGGCGTGTTGGTAGGTGGACAGATGGTGCCCAGCGTACGGCAGTTGTCGAAAGATCTGGCGATCAACCCCAACACCATCGCCCGCGCTTATCAGGAATTGCAGAGTGATCTTGTACTTGAGCCGCTGCGTGGTCGGGGTCTGGTAGTCCGGCGCGATTCTGTCACGCGGTGCACCAAGGCACGCAACTCGCTGGTTGCCGAGACCGTCCGACGTGCTCTGGCAGATGCCTTGAGCGGTGGTATGTCAGCCGCAGAACTACGCGATCTGTTCGAGAGTGAATTGGCAAAACAGGATGTCAGCAATGGCAAGGATACAAACAGCTGAACCAGGTAAGGCTCCCTTTTCTTAGGCGAGGATAACGCAATGAACCAACCTGTGATTTCTCTACAAAACGTTTCTCGATCGTTTCGCAACACCAAAGCTTTGGATGCTGTGAGTCTTGAGGTGCCGTCGGGAACGGTCTTTGCGTTATTGGGGGAGAATGGTGCCGGAAAGACTACGCTGATCCGCATCCTGACTGGTTTTCTCAAGGCTGATGAGGGATCAGCAACGGTACTCGGTGAATCCTGTTCCAAGTCGGGCGCCGCGATTCGCCGTAAGATCGGCTATGTGTCCGACAACCCGGCGATGTACGAGTGGATGACCGCTGAGCAGATTGGATGGTTCACCTCGGCGTTCTACGAAGACGGTTTTTCAGACAGGTATCATCACCTCGTCACGGGGTTTGATGTACCGGGTGGCGTCAAGCTGAAAAACATGAGTAAAGGTCAACGCGCGAAGGTAGCGTTGGCACTTTCCACGGCCCACAATCCCGAATTGTTAATTCTGGACGAGCCGACCAGCGGGCTTGATCCGATGGTGCGCCGACAGTTCCTTGAGTCGATGGTGGATCTTGCTGCATTGGGTCGAACAGTGCTGTTGAGCAGCCACCAGATCAGTGAAGTCGAGCGTGTAGCTGATTGGGTTGCGATACTCGCGCAGGGGCAGCTGAAAGTAGTGCAGCCGTTGGAATTTTTGAAAAACGAAACCTCGATTGTCACGGCGACGATGGACGACTCATCAGCCACATTGCCTTTGCCTCCGGGAGAAGTTCTGACGGAGTCCCAGAACGCCAGACAGATGCGCTGGGTTGTGCGAGGTTTGCCTGAAGATTGGCGCGGTGTTTATGCAGGAGACACCGGCGCTATCGAACTGAAAGCGGAGACAGCGTCTCTGGAGGAGATCTTCGTTGCTGTCTGCGATCCACGGGCCAATCGTCCGGCGAATGGTTCTGATTCAGTGGATCCGACCATGTTGAAGGTGAACTAAGCCTTGAAGGTGAATAGAGGCTCGAAGGTGAACAGAGCCTCGAAGGTGGACTGAGACTCGAGTACTGGTATGCATTACCCTGCCATGTTTGACAAGTCCGATGTTGAGTCGATTCAAATTGAGCCAAAACCGGTGGATGGTTACATTCCCATGATTGATGGAGATGAATGAAATGATGCGTCATCTGCTTTGGAAAGATGCCATGACGGTGCGAGCACTGTTGCTGGCAGTGTTGATCGGGATTCTGGGTGCAGCAGTGTGCCTGGTTCTTGTATCGCCTCTGATGAACGAAGCAGATGCAGCCAGTGTCTTTGTCTCTTTCTGGATTCTGATGCCAAACCTTTTTGCCATTGGTGTACCGGCGATACTTGTTGGCAACGAAGAAGAACGTGGCACATTGTTGTGGCTGAGAACACTTCCTGTGAAGTGGCAGTCCATTGCTGATGCCAAACTGTTGATTGCATTGGGTGGATTGGTGACTTGCTGGCTGGGTTCTTCCCTCGTGTTGATTTCGAGTGGGATGCTCGTTACGGATAAATTTTCGCCATTTGCGGAGGAGATGATCAGCCTTGAAGGTGTGCTGTATCTGGCTTGCTTCAGTGTGATGTTGATGCTCCTCGGGTTCGTGACGGCGTATCTGTTTCGCTCGCCGGTAGCAGGGCTGCTTGCAGTCGTACCCCTGATCGGTGGTGGAACCTATCTGTTTGAACTTCTAACGAGATGGATCCTTACCGGTCAGATTAACTACGTTGGCACTTTGACTGATCCGACTTTTGTTGAACAACTCGAGCTGGGTGTTGCCAGTCTTGGTGGAATGATGTTCGTGGCCGGAGTGCAACGGATACTTGCCAGACGCAGGCTCAATCGAGTGGTTGGCCGCTCATGGAGTAAACGGCTCAATTCGTCACCAACTGGTGTAGCTTACAAGCCACCGGTTGCCGTGATCGCCCCGCGAGCATCCACAGCAACAGTTCTGGTGTGGCAACAGATACGACAGTGTTGGCATCTTGGCTTGGTCATTCTTCTTGCATCTGTCAGCTATGTGTTGCTTGTCTATGGTTTCAGGCGGGACAGGTGGGACTGGTCAGCCAGCGCCTGGGAGAGCCTGATACCGTTGTTTCTTGGCCTTGCCACTATGTGGCTGGGTGTCCTCGTGTTTTACGGCGACAATGTCAAAAACCGGCGCAGCTATTTCGCGGATCGGGGATTGACGGTGAATGTCATTTGGTGGACACGTCTATCTGCACCGTTTTTTCTGCTCGTGGCGCTGCTCGGCTGTCTTCTGGTTCTGCATCCTGATCCCGACACCCTATTGCGGGTTGATCTTCACAACAGGGGGCTATCGCTAGCGGGTGCGATTATCGAGTTGGTGACATGTTTTGCTTTTGGGCAACTGGTGTGTCAGTGGATCCGTCGCCCTGTATTGGCATTTTTTGCTGGGCCAGCATTTGCCGTGATGCCGGCTATCGTGCTCATGTTGTTTGCTTCCATATATCCAAATTATGTGTGGTGGATCATGATCAGTGCGCTAGTCATGTTGTTTGGCAGTTGGCAACTCACAGGTGCCTGGATCGAAAACACGAACAGAGGTGGAAACAATGCCTCTGGAATTCGTCGGTGTATCCAGTGGTTGAAAAAATCCGAAGTTCGTGCTGTCTCTTATGTTCTTCTAGCGATGCTCTGTCCGTTGGTTATCGTTGCATCACTCCGAGTATCAACGACACCGGGGCTGCGCGCCCAATGGCGACAGCGTCATTTGGCCGCGCCTGTCCCTGAGCCAAAAACCTACCCGAACGGCCGCACAATTTATCGAAATCTCCATGCGGAGAAGTATTCGACGTACGCTTTTGCTGACATGTCGGAAAGGTCAGCACAAGAATTGGATGCAGACGAAAGAAACGAGTGCATCAAGCTGTTGCGTGAGGAACTGGCCTCTGATGAGATTGGCACCAGAGTGTCCCGGGAAGATATTCAGTGGTTACTCGAACTGAACACGCCTAAGTTGACCGGGGGAGAAAACCTTGACTCGGATCTTCGACTCCTGGCTAATGAAGTTTTGCTTGATTGGTCGAACCGCGTTCGTCAGCAGGTATGCGAGGGCGAGATGTCATGCGTGGACCTCATGTTCGCAGAGAGATGCGAGTACGATGCGAGTATTGCTCTTCTCGAAATGTATGACCAAGCAGGGATGACACCGCCTTTGGCACGAGTTGTTTCTCAAATTCCCAGTGCAGAGCTGCGGAAAGAGTCCCGGCGTATAGCCTTACTCGGTGAGTGGCAGGTCTACAATCGACAAAGTTGGTGGGTCGGAGAGGGAAAAAGCATGCAGTCTGCACCCAAAAATTTTCTCGGCTTTCCCGTTGCTCTCACGCGGAGCGCGATTCCGTACGAACGACGGCGTGCTGATCGAAACGTGGATGAAATCACGTATCTGCTGTTGAAGCTCTGTGAGCAACCGTCTGATGCTGACAATCTTCAGTTCCAGGAACAGGCATTGGTTATTTGGGGTGATTTGCTGGGACCTCGCCACAAGGTGGATTCTCTTCCATTGTCTCAGTATTGGACTTCAAGTCAGACGCACGCAGAGCGTATCAACCAGCTCCGAGTAGCCGCGCAGAAGTTGATGAAATCACGCGAAGTGAAGGCAAACAAAGATCGTGAATAACAGCAAGAAATTCGCGAATCTGGATAACCACAGTCCAGTTTGCATACCGCAAAATTGAGACCATCAGCAAGAAAAGCGTGCATGTTGCCGTGGTTCATTCTGCAGCCTGTTCCAGATCATGAACTCATTGCAATCCTGGTTTCAGTTTCTTCAGCCAATCTGGCCATGTCGTGTTCTTGAACTTCTTGAGTTTCTGCGGTTGGTCCGCGTCAATGACGTTCCATAGAGCGATACCCTGTTTGACCAGAGGTGCTTCTTTGTCTGGAAGTTGATTGCTCAATTGCGATTTGATCCTGGCGTATGCTGAGTCATCTGCCAGATTTTTCCATTCGTTCGGGTCGGTGGAGTGATCGTACAATTCTTCACCGCCGTCAAAATAACGTATGTATCGGTAGCGATCACCGCGCACGGTATAGTTGCCGCGCCCCCACGTCGTGATTGCGGGTGTATCGATGGACTTGTCAGGTTGTGTTAGCAAGCCTGCGAGACTTTGACCATCAACGTATTGGGGAACTTTCAGGCTGCACAAATCACCAAGGGTTCGATAGATGTTGATTAGCGAGACAGCTTGATCAGAGGAACGGTTTTCCGGAGCGTTCTGCTGACGAGTGTCCATCAACAGAAACGGAACGCGGGTCGACTCCTCCCACAACGAGAATTTTCGAAAGCTGCGTTTTTCACCTTGGTGGTACCCGTGGTCAGACCACAGAACGACGATCGTATTACGCGCGTGTGGACTGGCATCCAGAGCGTTGAGCAAACGGCCAACGTTGTAGTCAGCCCACGAAATGCATGCGAGGTACGAACGGCGAACGCGCTGCCACGCTTCTGCTTTACGGAATTTGTGATCATCTCCCAGTTTGACCATCGACCTGCCGACCCACGGTACGTCTGTCAAATCCTTGCGATCAAGGGCCGGTTCCTCAATCTGCTTCGCCTGCATCTCAAAGAACTTTTCAGGGCAGACGAACGCCAGATGGGGTTTGACGATTCCTACGGCCAGAAAAAACGGTTGTTCATGTTCTCGTGACAGCACGTCCACCCCGTAGGATGTAACTTGAAAATCAGGATGATCTTTGAGCGGATTGGTAGTGGGGCAGAATGCCATTTTGGTGGAATCACCCTGCTGATAGCCAAGCTCTGGAGCGTAGTTCAGTTTGATCTGGTTTTTTTGGTGATACTCATCCCAGTCACCAGGTAAATTCACGGAACCATGGAAGATTTTTCCCGCACCAAAAGATTGGTAGCCCTGTTGGCGGAACAGTGCGGGCAGGCTTGTGTATTTCCCCAGTACCGAGTCTGGGATCTGTTGATGATCGTAGAATGGATACAAGCCTGAATGGAAAGGTTCGACGCCGTACAGCAAGCCAAGGCGACAGGGCGAACATGCGGGCGCTATGCAGTGAGCGTTAGTGAAGTTCACACTACGTCGTGCCAACTGGTCCATGTTCGGAGTGACTGCTTGGGGGTGGCCGCCGAGAAACCCGGTCCAGTCATTCATGTCATCGATGGCAATGAACAGAACATTTGGCCGGTCGGCGAGGCAGTTGGAAAGGTAACCAAGAACGAACAACAACCATGTAGCAAATATGCGTATCGTCAAATTAGACTCCCTGAGTTTGATTCAGAAGTATGATACATCAGAAAGACAAGTTTTCCATTTCCGTTGGATCTGTGTGAAAATCGGTGAGTTTGCATCTTGCGGTGATATCACTGTGGATCGCGTGCGTCGGGGACACTCCGCATGATCTTCCGTCGGCGATGAAATGTAATGCGAGCACATGCTCGTAATAGAGCCATCCCATTGTCTGGGCGAACGCTTTAACCTGTGGATTGCCACAGGATTCTTCGACAGCTTCCAAAGCGTGAAAGTAACCGTCGATCACATAATCACGCTGCATTGCAACAAAACGAAGAATCTCTGATTGGGGTCGATTTGCCTCTGGGCATTCGAGTAGGCGTTTGACTAGTTTGTCCCAAATTGTATTGAGATGCTTCTGTTTTCTTCGCCGACGGATCCCCAATTCCAGATATTTGTGCACTTGGGACAGGATATCCCCAAGTACCCAGCAGGCAAAAACAATAGCAATGAGGGCGCTGATTGCGTTTAGAATCGGCACATATTCGAATCTCATGGGGTGGTTCTCCGACGCAAGCTTGAGATGCATAGCATCCGCAAGTCATGTTGTTTCTTTAATCAAACCTCCCTTGCTATTTGGATAGCGTGAATGCTCCGTGTATCAGGCGCAGGAATTCACATTTTGCTTCTTCAAAATTCAAACCGTATTGGGAAGTTGTGGCTCGAGAGGCGGTTTGCGAAATCAGCTCAGATGCCAACGAACTATCAACCTTGTGGGTGAGAAAGCGCATTGCGTACGGGACAGACGACGCGACAGGAGTAGACAAGGGGGAGCAGGTAACAATTTCCGCTTCCCCACTTAGTGCCGTCAGGTCAATGATGTCAATTTTGTGATGGTTGTCTTGAACTGATGACTTATTTGTCCTGATACAGCTCAAAGTAAAAAGAGTTATCGCTCTTGTTTTCGAGTTTCAGGATGATGCGTCCATCCACTGGTGTGAAGCTACCGATCTCGTTGAACTCGATGCCATCTTCACTTAAGACAGATTTTTTATCAGGCGCATTTGTTTGTACCAATTCGATGTTATCACCCTCTTTCCATTCCGTACCTGCAAAAAATACATTGGTCTGTAGTTGCAGTGATTGTGCGGTACTTGCCTCAAGGGTAACGGCGACACTCTCACGCGGTTGAAGGTCCCCTTTCTGATGCACCGTGATGTCCGCCAGATCGGGAAATCCCAGCCGTTTGAGCTCTTCGGAGTCAGTGATTATTCCCTCGCCCGAATTGGTCTCAATAATTACTTCTTCCTGATCGTTCTGATTCGCCGTACTGCGAACTTCGACCTTTGCATTGCAACCAAGCAGGGTGACAAGCGTGAGAAACAGGGCAATAGCGTTCAGAACACGTGGTGTGACTTGTGGAATAGAGATCATTTTCAATACCTGTTGTCAGCTGGATCAATTGCGGTGTTTCTTTCTGACAGCTTATCAATGGCTATGATTGGTTCCAATGCCTTTGCCGAATCTGGAGCAACAGGTTTTTTCCTGACTCTTGGGCTGGATATTGTCACTGATAGTGACTGACACGCACACGTCTCAACCTCGTCAATTATGGAAATGAAATAGAATGGCCGCACCGAACGAACTTGCAACAAACCATTTTTTTATCGAAGTGTCTGGTGCCGGGTTATCCGAAGTCGATGGTCTTTACGTGCCATCGACTGCACCACCCACCAAATCAGAATCCGGAACGGTGTCTAGTCTCGGGTACTGGAATGGCAAAATGGCGTGGGATCGCGCTGATGGAAAATCTGAGAGGAGCCCTGCGCTTTCGTATTCAAACAGTTACAAATCCTGGCGTATTTGCCGTTTGGATGGTCATCTTGCGTATGACATGACCTGTGCGGATGAAATGCCTCCAACCGACAGGGAATGGCACGTCTACAAAAAGGGAGTCGCTCCGGCTCCCAAGGTTGCAATCCATTATTTTGATCCAAGGTTGCCGTGTCCTGAACCGAACGTTGTGTTTGTTCTTGGAGGTCCAGGAGCCGGCAAAGGAACCATGTGTGAACTTGCCCAGTCACAACTTGGATGGAATCACTTATCGACCGGTGACCTTCTTCGTGCAGAACGCGATGCGGGTGGTTCAACGGCCGAAGAAATTCAGCAGTACATCGCAGCGGGTAAGTTGGTACCAAACGAAGTTGTGGTCACTTTGCTCAAAAAAGCGATGGAAGAGATTACCCGCATGACAGGAAAAAACAACTTTTTGCTAGATGGATTCCCGCGTTCCCTGTCCAACCTGGAAGGTTGGTTTGATGTCTTTGGGAAAGATAGAGTGCTACCGAAAATGCTGTACTTCGAGTGTCCCTATGAGGTTTTGGAGCAGCGTATTCTGGGACGGGCAAAGTATACGGGTAGAACTGATGATAACGTGGAGAGTCTGAAGCTCAGATTCGATACCTTCAAGCAAGAGACCCTACCCACGGTTGAATTTTTCAAGAGCAAGCACAAGTGTGTTGAGGTCGACACCAGTCAAGATCGCCAGGCGGTGTACAAGGTCGTTGAGAGTCACCTTGCCGAATACACTGATATTGAATTCGTTGACAAGCCACTATCAGAGCGAGCAGAGATGCTACTTGGGTTAAGGCCATTTCCCAAACAGGAAGAATGACGCGTCCGCAGAAAAAAGTTCTGCGCGGCAGTCATTCGAATTGCCTTTGGATCAGAAACGCGGACAGCAGACTCTCTTATAGATGCTGCCGATTTGACTTCGAGATGGTCTGATATGGGCAAGGCAACGGTCCGGCTAATCGTCTTATGATCATGCTTTACTGCGTCGCACCAAGGACAGCTACTTTTTTGAAAGCGGAGGGAGCCGCAACCAGAGTACCGTCGTCGCTTACCGCAATCGCCTGGACGTAGAAGCTTTTGCCGATGTGGTTCGTTTGGACTCTT
>JBPCVE010000121.1:0-13707 GCA_051010795.1 Rubripirellula sp. | reverse complement strand
GAATCTGGTATTGATTGCCAACCAACCCTGGAGTCTGCAGAACCGCAACACCACTAGTCAGGTCAAGGCTCGTTGTGTCGATAGCTTCGAGCGGCTCCTCTTCCATTTCCATACTGATACCAGCTGCTGAGAGATCTTCTTCACTCTCGCTACTACTGCCACCCTGACCGCCTTCCTCGGCGCCACCGAGACTCGACGACAAGAGTTCTTCGAGGCCTGACATGTCAGCAGGCTCACTGTGCAACGTGGCCCGCAGATCATCTTCGATCATCTGCATGACAGAGGCCGCCAACTGGGTCTGCTGAATGTCCATGTTACGCACGTTCATATCGACAGCGTAAAACTGAAACGCTGTGCCAATCAGCCCCATCAAGACCACCGACATCGCCAAGGTCAACAGGACCTCCAACAAAGTAAACGCTCGCACTATTCTGCGTCTGATACTCATCACGCCGATCCCTCCACGCCAGCAGCTTCTTCGCGAGCAGCCTCTTCCTCGGCTTCCAGTTCTTCGAGCCCGAGGGCAGGATCAATCATCCAACGAACAAGAGAATAACGAGCTAGTGGCTCACCGCCGTCAGGATTCTGTGCCTCCACCACGACGCGGATCAGCAGAATCCCCCCGAGTTGTCCTGGCTGGACCTCCACTGAAAACTCAAAGGGAGTGGTGGACTGCGAGTCGAAAGAGTCCACCGGTGTTAACGGCTGCGCCTGCGGTGTTATTCCAGAAGTACTATTCAGCAAGACTTCCGATAATTTAGCCTGGCAAATCATTCGAGCATTTGCGAGGTCGCGTGCTTCGCGCGCCGCTGAGATCCCTGTGTCAACAATACGGCTGAGAATCGCCATGGAGCCTCCAAGGATTGCAAGGGCTAGCAATATTTCCAACAACGAAAACCCCTGCTGCCTTCTCACTCGATGGCAGTTTCGTTTCGGGCTGGGGATAAAAAGTGTTGCATGCGTCATGGTGCCAAGACCTCACTTACGGAGGCATCGCCGGTGATCCCCCGAATTTTCACAACGACTCTCCCCATCGTCGGGTGCGCCAAACTGATCAGAGCAGTGCTCGTTGACCCATCTGGATAGAAGAGCACCGGGCGGCTCCAGCCCTGTCCCTGATCCGAGACAGTCAACTGCTCAATTTCCATTGCGCGAGCAGCAGAGACCACGTTGACACTTTTAACTACGATTTCATCAGGTAATTCAATGGTCTCGATTGCCGTTTCGTCTTCCTCGATTACGACAACCGAAGCTTGGTCTGCACCGGTAAGAAGTTGTGCACCTGACCCAGTCTGGTCGATAGCCTCGGTCGCATCCGAGGCCGAGTAAAACGGCTTGGCCCTCAAACTTGATCCTTCGAGCATGCCCTCGAGCATAATGACCCGCCCTGATCGCATCGCTTCGACACGTAATCTGGCGACGCTGCTGCGGACCTGGTCGCCAGCTCGAACAAGCCGTCGATCATTCAACAGCATGCCCCACTTGGGCATCGTCATCGTTGCTAGGGCAGCAAGGATGGCGATGACAAGCAAAAGCTCGAGCAAAGTGAACGCGGATCGACGTGACAATGGATAAATCCCGGGCGGGGCGTAGAGAAATTGAGTTACCGCTCCTTCGGTTAATTTGCCTGTGGAGCAGTCCCGCCCGCGGCATTAGCGAGCGAGAACCGATCAACTTCCTTCGACGGTGATGTCATCATCAGTGTTCATTTGTTGATCAAGTCCCGAGCTTCGCAGTTCGAAACTCCCGCCGTTGACGTTGTATTCTAGGTCGTTATCCCAAGAATCCTTCGGAATCTCGTCGATGATTGCAGAAACCCATTTGGCCTTCTTCGCTGCGTCCGTGGGTCCATCCCGAAGCATTTCGAGGCTCTCAGGGAGTCCGTTCATGCGGATTTTATACATTTTAACGTTGTCTTTAAGGCCATTTAGTGTGACCTCGGTTGCTGAGACGTTGGCCCCATCTTGCACGCCGCTGAAGTTGGTTACGCCAATCCCGATGATCATGACGAGGATTGCGAGCACCAGCAGCAACTCGAGCAGAGTAAAGCCGCTACGGGCTGAGTGGGATGATCGGTGCGATCGAATGTGATTACGGTGGTGCATTGCCTTTGCCGGACTTTTTCGTGAAGTAAGTTAGTGCCTGAACGACGATACCAAGATCGTCTCATCAAATATAATAACCACGGTGTCTAGGGATAGTTTCGATTTCCTTCCGGGCCGAGATAGAGAACCGGATCACTTCGAGACCCTTCAAACTGACAAACTTTGGCTAAAATCGAGGCCGCGACGGGCTCGGCACGAAGCGGACAACCGGCAAAAGTCCCAGAAACCTGAGACTTGAGCGGGAATTCTCCGCAAACGGCGGTAGAATAAGCGTAGAAAGAAATTAAAGTTAGAGAGGGTCGTTTGAAGACCCTCAGCGTCACTTGGATGTCGCAACACTGTATTAAATCCCTTCATCTCAAAGAACAAAAATGGTAGCTCGCGACGATTCCGTTATCCGCGGCTCTTTGATTGCCTGCCTGATTTTCCTTGTCCTGTCGTTGTGCCTGAACTTTTTTCTGTGGCGATACGGTAATACGGTTGCGACGCAAGAGCAGAACATGGCCGACCGTCTAAAGACTGTTCAGGAAACCGTTGTGACCTTGACGACTCAGGCAGATCGCATGAAAGCCATGCTGGGTGTGGGCAGTTTCACGAAGGAAGAAATCGCTGAGATGAAAAACCAGGACAACGAATCAGCTGACCCGGACATGAAGCAGATCGAGAAAGATTATTCGATCGCCATGTCCTACTTTCCTGCGGAAACAGATTCGTCGGAACGCAACTACCCGAAGTTGCCTGAATACCTTGCCATGACCATTCGCAATCGAAATGGCGAAGTAACGAGCTCACGCACCGAAGAGAAGAAGATCAGAGATAAAGCAACGGCTGATGTAGCGATTGCTCAGAACCAGCAGAAAATCGCAGAAACGGAACGTGATAATGCCAACAAGGATCGTGTCAAGCTGAGCGATCAGTTCGATGAGGATCGAGATCGCATGATCAAAGAGAAGGAAGACACGAAGGACAAACTTGTCAAGAAAGTAAAGGAATACAATTCGTTCCGACAACAAGCTGTCACCGAGACGAATAAGCTGACTCAGAAGGCAAGTCAACTTCAAGGCACAATTGATACTCAAAAATTTCAGCTCAACGAACTTCGTAGTGACCAGTTTGAAACAACGCAGGGCGAAGTTCGGTATGTCGCACGCGGTGGCAACATCACGACAATCAATCTTGGATCAGCAGACGCCCTGAGGCCGGGGATCACTTTCGGCATCATCGACGCAGATGAGACCCGACTCAAAGACGCAAAGGTCAAGGCAACGATCCAAGTCACGCAGATTCAAGGCCCGCATCTGGCTCAAGCCCGTGTTGTCGCGTTCCCTGAAATTCGAAATCCGATCATCCCCGGCGATAAAATTTTCTCGCCGTTTTGGGCTCCCGGTCGCGTTATCAAAATTGCTTTGGCAGGCGATATCGATATCGATGGCGATGGCCGCCCAGACAATGAGGCTCTGAAGGGTCAAATCAGAGCGGCCGGTGCAACCGTCGCTGCCGAGGTTACGCCAGCCGGAAGCGTCAGCGGAAAACTTGATGCGACCATCCGATTCATGGTCGTTGGTGATGACCCCGAACTGGGTAACGGACCGGGAGACGATGACGACAATAATGTTGCCACGATCGCCGCAATGGGACGCATCAGGGCGAAGGCATCTGAACTTGGGCTGACAGTCATCCCCGCCTGGAAACTGCAGAGCTACCTGAGAACACTCAACGACACACTCACCACACCCCTTGGGTCGGCTACCCGCGGTGGTGACTTCCCGCCTGATCCATACTCCAGCGGTAATCGATTGCCGAACACGGGTGCGGAACTCTACAACGCTCCCGCAAAGAGAATTCAGAACGGCAATAAAGTGCTCTCGCCCTAGCTTTCAGGTTGACCATTGCTGTCAAAATCATGCCGCTGGCGTGATTTGACGGAGCCAATGAACAGGGGGCGTATTCTTATCCACTTGATCAAGGAATACGGCGAATCCTTTGATCTCACAGTTGCTTTGATCTCACAGTCTCAGTGATCCAGACTGGTCATACGGGGACTGCTTGCCTCTGGAAGATGATTCCCTTCGCGAATGAAGGGCTGTCTTGGCGAATTGCGGGGATAACTCCAGAGCAGGACAATATCACATGGTTCCGCTCTGCGAAGCAACTGGAGAGTTTTGCGGTTTCGGCTAGCGAATTACCGTTCCATCCTCGCGGCACGCGCGGATGGCCAGCAGCCGTATCTCATCAACAATTGGTCGCATGAGGAGCGATCAGATATCGCAGGACAGCTTTTCTACCTGCCTTGCCAGTACACGTGATTCCGATCTGAATCGTCCTGTCAAACGCCGCAGTTCATCATCCAACCTACTCGCTGCTACCTTGGACTCACCGATGGGGAGCGTGCCTAGATGAACTTCATCTTGATCGTTCACATTTGTCGAACTCGATGCAGCGAGTGTTGAGCGGACCAGCAGGTCACTCAAACGCGAATGCGTCACAAGATCACCGATCGGGATGATTTGCGGGGCAGACCAAGTCATCCTGGCTTCTGGGATCTGTGTGATCACCTCATCACTGATCGATTCGATCCGAGCATCAAGAGCTTCAGGATCGAGGTCAAAAGCCCAAACCCACTGACGCGACTCAACACGATAAACAAAGTCGAACATGCGTTGCTGCCGCTGCATGAGATGATCAAACGTGTCGGCGGTGGATCTTGGTACAGCAGCGCCCAAACTGACAGTTCCGGCAACCACTTGCTTATCGCATCGAGGCCGCGTTGCATTGTGAGACAGCTTCACAGACATGATCAGCGATTCGACACACTTTTTCGCTGCTGTCTTATCAGCCAGATGGTTCGCATGGTCAACTCTCTGCAGTCGCCCATCACGGTGCCGTGGCTGGCGTAGAGACGTCCGATTTGCCATCCGCCAATTCGACCAGGCATCGGCTACACGCCTTGGTCCTCCGAAAACCGTGGCAAACGACACCTCAGTGCCTTGGCCACGTCGGGAGCAGATCTGCAAATCCGAAAAATGCAAAGCTGCCAATTGACGCGAGATGAGCAAGCCAAGCCCTTCGCCACCACTCATTGGTTCAGTCACGGTACCGGGACCATCAGCGGTGTCATCATTGCAAGACATCTGCTGCAACACGTTTCGTTTGATCCCGCCTCCGCGATCGACAATCGCCCAACGCACCGAACTGCTGCCACGTGGTCGTTGCAACTGCACCAAGACCACACCATTTTCAGGGGTCACCCGAATTGCATTAGTCGCCAAGTTCACAACAAGTCGGCGAACAAGGGCAAGGTCAGCATAGACCTTCGTTTCAGCAACAAGCATGATGTCCCAAAGCACATCAATTTTTCTGGGCAGAGCCCACGGGCGAAGTGTTTCGTCAATCGATTTCCGGATCTCTGATATCGAAATCCATTTTCGGTCGATGCGAGGGATTCCTGTACGCAATCGCTGCAACTGCACCATTTCATCGATCATTTGGAACATGCAATCACATTGATCCATCGCAGATGTCAGGTACAGGAGTTGCTCGGATGTGAGATCGCCTTGATCACCATCCTTGATAAGACGAACGGACTCCTGCACCGTTGTCAACGGAGACCGCAAATGTCAACGGAGACCGCAAATCATGGGCCGTTTCGCTCATTAAATGCGATGCGGAATTCACCGCCGCTTGATTAGTCACTCGACGAACAGGTTTGAAACGATGCCCAGTTGATTTTACGCGTTGAGATTTGGACACAGTGAAAATCCATCGAAATTCTGGACACCCTCATGCAAGAATCGCGAGGGTGCTTACCTACTTCAAAAAATCGACAAGCAGTGGCCAACACCACCAACAAATGAACTTCCACTTAACGCGGGTTACCCCGAACGGCTACACCTTGTTCCATCTATGAGGGTCATAGCAACCGCAACACTTCCCAGTCAGCAGGACAAAACGCCCAATACCTACATCCGTCAACTCAAGAAAACACACCGGTAACGTCAAGCTTTAACATCCCGTTGAGGATGTTTCTTGGAAGAAGACTCGCACCACAGCAGAACTTGCGAAGAAAGTAGCAGGAAGATTTAAATACTGAGCAAAGAATTTAACATCCCGAAGGTTGCCGCGATGCTTTCCCCAGCAAACTGTTTGTCACTGCGAAGCAGCAAACGTCAGGGCACACCCCTCGACAAACGGCTAGTTTTGAGCCGATTTCATGGCACGTCGTCGCGCTGCAATGCGACGCACAGTTTCATCAAGTGTGACTCCGAGCAAAATCACCAATCCAATAATCGTAAACTCCAAGCGATCAGGAATCTTCAATAACAGTATCAAGTTATTCAATAGCATCATGACCGCTGTTCCAGCGATCACACCAAAGATTGACCCTTCCCCACCTCGGAGACTGCAACCACCAAGCACCGCTGCTGCTATCGCGTAAAGTTCGTAAAAGTTGCCAAAGCTTGAAGGTGAAATCGAACCGGAATCCAGAGCGAACAGGATACCACCGGTGGCAGCTGAAATCGTGCAAATCATGTAAGCCAAAATCGTGACTCTCTCCGTTCGAATCCCGCTGTAACGTGCTGCTTCCTCATTGCTTCCCAACGCCAACATATAGCGTCCCCAGATCGTCAAATTCAGAAAAACTGCAGCAATGATGGCAGCAAGCAAAAACACAAACAGTGGATACGGAATCCCAAACGTTTGTACTCCATCTCCAGTTCCCCACTCCAACAAAGACAGCTTCCCTGAGCCAAGAGGACTAAGGGTTTCCTTGTATTCAATCCCGAATCCAACTGGATTGTCATTCACAAGCCACCGAGAAATTCCACGATAGATCAACAGACCGCAGAGTGTCACCACGAAGGGTTGCAGGTGAACACGAGTCACCAGAAGTCCATGCAACAGACCAAGGCACCCTGCGATCGCCAGAACCGACATGATCGCGAGTGGAATCGCCATGCGTTGTTTTCGGACCGTTGGCATTGCCATCCATTCTTTTGAAAACCGTTCACCGAGACTTTGTTCGAATTCCACCTTTGACAATTCACCTTCACGAGAAACTGAGCGCACCACCAGATCTTTCAATCCCAAACTTGGGTGAAAGAAGGCAACACGGTCTCGTGCCGATAATTCAACGGGAACACTCGAAAGACTGACCCAAGCGGACTGGTCTCCTTGAGCCCTTCCGAAGTCCAAAATTTCAAATGCCTTGGCGACCTGGCCTGAGTCTTCATCGCGGGTCAAACCCTCAACTTTCAAAACGGTCCCCACCCCTAGTGGCTCACCATCAGAGTCAGCCATCTGCACAGCTTCCACGTTTTGCACCGTCAGCAAGGCCGGTTGCCGCCCCCGATACATTCGGAGTTTGTCACCCGCTTGATAAATGCCATCCGCATTCCCATGAACAAGGACGGTATCACTGTCCGCCTTGGCACGGTGCACTTCAAAGACAGATGCCGGCTGATAATCCACCTGCAAAAAGATTCCAAGAAGACAACCCGCAAGACATACAATCGAACCAACAGACAGATCGATCCCGCCCGTGATGATGACAAACGCTACCCCAATTCCAAGCAGACCATACATCGAAACCCGGCGAAGCAGATTTTCCAAATTGTTGGATTGCAAAAAAGTACTACTGAAAACATTGGTCCATGAGTCCGAGGTCATCACGACCATGAACACAAAAAGCATCACCAACAGACCAAAAATACCAAGCGATTTTGCATTCATTAATTTGTCACCGTTGCCACGTTATTTGCATTACCTGTCGCCAGTTGCATGATCGATTCTTCAGACAATTCAGAACGCTGAAGCTCGCCGGTAATTCTCCCTTCATGCAGCACGATCGTACGATCACTCATACCCATGATTTCCTCCATCTCACTTGAGACGAACAAAACGGCGAGCCCTTCTTTGGCGAGTTTCTCCATCAATTGATAGATTTCCTGTTTCGCCCCAACATCAATCCCGCGTGTGGGCTCATCCAGCAGCAAAATCTTTGGCATCATGGAGAGCCACTTTCCCAATACAACTTTCTGCTGATTGCCACCCGAAAGGAAGCGTGTGACCTGGGCATCGTTGGGTGTCTTGATACGCAAATCACGTATCATTTGGGTTGCATCACGTTTCTCAATCGCCCGATTCAAAAAACCGCCCGCCAAACGATTGCGTGACAACGCAGCCAGTCCGATGTTGTGCCGCACACTCATATCGATGACCAGTCCGTCAAGCTTCCGATCCTCCGGCACCAGGGCAATCCCGGCATCGATCGCCGCAATTGGCGACTTCAAATCGATGGTTTTCCCGTCCACGGCCACCGTGCCAGCAACTGGATAATCGACTCCGAATAGCGTTCGCAACATTTCGGTGCGTCCTGCACCCACAAGACCTGAAATCCCGACAATTTCACCTTGCCGAATTGAAAACGTAATTTCATGCTCGGGCCAAGCCGGCGTGCGGAGCCGATCAACGGATAACACAACATCACCAATTGGTAGTGTCTCACGTGAATAAAATTGCGAAACGTCCCGCCCCACCATCATCCGTACCATGTTGTCATGAGTGATTTCATCACGATCCAAGACACCGGCATTTTCGCCATCTCTCAGCACAACCACACGGTCTGACAAAGCCTTGACCTCACCCAAACGGTGCGAGATGTAGATCACGCTAACGCCGCGTTTTCGCAAATCTTTAACCACCTCAAACAACCGCTCTGCCTCGGCACTGGATAGACTCGAGGTTGGTTCATCCATGATCAGTACTCTCGCACCGACCGACATTGCCTTTGCAATTTCGACCATCTGCCGCTGACCGATGGAGAGATCACTCAAAGGAGTCGTTGGATCTACGGCCAAGCCGATCTGCTTCAGAACCTTGACGGCATCAACATTGATCTGTTTTCGATCGATGAATCCAAAGCGATTCGGCTCTCGGCCCAAGTAGATATTTTCACCAACCTGCAGGTTTTCCGCGAGATTCAATTCCTGGTGAATCAGAGCGACACCACTGTCGAGGGATGCCTTGACAGAATCCAGTGCAACAGGCTCTCCATCAATCAAAACCTGCCCAACGTCGGGCATTTGCACACCCGCAAGAATTTTCATCAAGGTGCTTTTTCCAGCACCATTTTCTCCAATCACTGAAAGCACTTCTGCCTGCTGAACCGTTAGATCAACATCATGAAGCGCGCGGACCCCCGGAAATTGCTTTCCGATTTTCCGCGCCTCAAGAAGTGGCGTGTCGACCTCAGGCATGAGTCCGCCGCGATTTATGAGTGAAGAGTTCAGACAAGACTTTACTGTCCTTTTTTGGCTTTCAGGTCAGCCCAGAACTCATCTACATTGTCCTTCGTGATAGGACGAGGTGGAATATCCAGATACTTGCTCTCTGGAATCGCGTTCTCATCTCCATTCAACAACTCGGTCAAGACACGCACCGATTCATAACCGTAAGCGTATGGATTTTGCACGACTGTTCCTGCACAAGTTCCATCCTTGATCGCCTGAAGAGTGATATCGTTTTCATCAAATCCAATCAATTTGACAGTACCGAGCTTATCGGCTTTTTCGAGCGCCTTGTAGCAAGCTGGTGGGTTGTATTCGAACAAGCCAACCATCGCATTGATGTCGGGATAAGTGTTCAGTGCATCCTCTGCCTTCGATTGAGCAACCTCTGGTTTTCCCTGGTCAGTGATGGTTCCAAGGATCGTGTATTTGTCGTCGGAAATTTCACCATCAACAGGATCCCACGCGTCGGGTTGACTGCGGTAGTAATCCATATTGCGTTCGCGTCCCAGCAACGCATCAATGACACCTTGCCGTCGAAACTTGCTGTTGTCCTGTTCTAGACGCCCGATGAAAAGCATCACCTTTCCACCGTCAGGCAGCGACTCTTTCACCAACTCGCCACAAGTCAGACCAGCAGCGTAGTTATCCATCCCGATATACATCAATCGATCAGAGGCGGGGGCATCGGAATCGTGTGTGATCAGAGGAACTTTCGCGGCGATAGAATTCAGCCAATCCACTTGATTGTCTGCGTCAATTGGGCTGATAGCGATCGCTTTGACGCCTGACGTCAGCAGGTCTTCCACGATTCGTTTCTGCTCAACGGCAGTCGCCTGAGAAGGCATCCGCACCTCAACGGCCACGTTGAAATCTTTCTCTGCATCGCCGCAACCAGCCTCTGAAATTTTCCAGAAGTCTGCGATTTGGTTTGTCACAAAGGCGACGCTTGGCTTGTCAGCATCGCTTGCACCATCGCCCTGAGTTGCGGTGGAATCGCCACTATCTGCGTCCACCATCACTCGCAAATCGCTATCGGATGATTTGCTGCATCCCACAGCGGTAAACGCCAAAAGCATGGTCAAACAGAAGATGCGTTGCATAGCAGGACTCGGCAGCAAGGTGATTTCATGGAACGGGGCAGATTTCCCCAGTGCTCGAGATTTTAGCCTCCAGATTTTCGTCAAACAACAGCCGAACACCGCGGACCAAGAATTGTGCTCTGGCGAACTCTCCTTGCAGACCTTTGATTCCAACAAGTCAGATCGCCACTGACGTGATGCCATGAAACCGGCCAAACGTCGTTCATACAGGCAAATGCTCGTAGATCCTGCCAATTCCGATCCTGCCGAATCCCCGCGGTCTTGCAGAAACCCAATCGAGGCTGCGAATAAGACACTGGCGTACGGCTTGCCCGGTGGGATCAGATTGACCAACGGAAATGCCGGTATTAATTCCGCGTAGTGCAAATCAGGGCAGAACGCTACACTGCCTGCATGAATCAAACAGCCGAAACTACGAGTGCATCCGAAAATACGGTCGAGTCATTCGACGAGCTCGATCTTTCACCGGTGATGCGCCGGGCGTTAAAAAAAGCGGGGTTTAGTACCCCATCGCCTATCCAAGCTCAACTAATCCCGCTTGCAATGGAGGGTGAGGACGTGATTGGCCAGGCCCGAACGGGTACGGGGAAAACAGCAGCTTTTGCGATTCCGATCCTGGAACAGCTCGATTCTTTGGCGGATTGCAGAGATCCCCAAGCAATTATTGTTGTCCCTACCCGTGAATTGGCTGACCAAGTTGGCAGGGAAACGCAGCGATTGGCATGGGGTGTCGACACCGAGGTTGCCGTTTTAGCTGGTGGCAAGAACATCAATGGACAACTGCGACAACTTGAGAATGGCGTGCAAATCGTTGTCGGCACGCCGGGACGTTTGCACGATCACCTTCAGCGCAAGTCACTGAGAACCAGCAGTGTTTGGTGCGTCGTTCTGGATGAAGCGGATCGCATGTTGGACATCGGTTTTCGTCCACAGATTGAGCGGATTCTGCGGAAGTGCCCACGTGATCGGCAAACCCTACTGCTATCGGCAACACTGCCACCAACCGTGCGACGCCTGGCAGAGTCCTACATGGAGACCCCCAGTGTCATCGATTGCTGCAAGGACGAGATGGCGGTTGAGACAATTGAGCAACGGTATTTCACGGTTGCCCATGACCGGAAATCAACTCTCCTGGATCATTTGCTGAAGCGAGAGAATCCTGAACAAGCGATTGTGTTCTGTCGAACCAAGCGTGGCACTGACCGCCTGTATCGACACTTCAGTCACACACACGACAGTTGTGGCAGCATGCATGGAGACATGCAGCAACGTGAACGGGACCGGGTTTTACAAAGTTTACGGGACCGAAAGCTGAAAATCCTGTTTGCCACGGACGTTGTTGGACGCGGAATCGACATCAGCACGATTTCGCACATCATCAACTACGATGTGCCCCAAGACTGCGATGACTACGTTCACCGCGTGGGAAGGACAGGACGCATGGGACGTGAAGGGATCGCATTCACATTCGTCGTTCCTGGTGAAGGTGAAGTCCTCACAAGTATCGAGCAACGGATCAACAAGGAACTCAAACGCGATACCATCGAAGGGTTCGAAGCGATTCCCGCACCACGAAAAGCCCCAGAGCCCGAAACTCCGGAAGCACCAACCAAAAAACGCCTGAATCCGATGCACCGGAAAGTCAAACGACGTCGTTGAACTTGATTCAATTGATGGATTCGATGGTACTTGCTGGACGCGGTTGATAGACTTCGGGCCACTGTCGTATTTCCGGCAGAACTCCACCATGCCCTTATGTTCCACAGGCACTCCTTTGCCGTGGGTCTGCGAAAGCAATTGCATCCATGCAAAATTTCTTCTCAGTGCCGAATGTAGAAACACTCAACACCCATGCCCCCGGGCCAACTGGAAAACTGCCACTGAGTGATGAGATACTCCGCCACTGGAGTAGTGGTGATATCTTTGGCCTGACTCAAAGTGTGGGCATGGGCTTTGACCCCCGCCGAGTCTTAGGCGATCAATATCTGATCCTTAGCACCCAAGGTGGCGTACGCAACCCAGACGGATCACCCGTCGCATTGGGCTACCACACCGGTCATTGGGAAGTTGGCTTGCTTGTACAGGCTGCCGCTGAACAACTGACGCAATATGATGGAGTCCCGTTTGCGGCCTTCGTCAGTGATCCCTGCGATGGCCGAAGCCAGGGGACGCACGGAATGTTCGACTCGTTGCCGTATCGCAACGATGCAGCGATCGTCATGCGTCGGCTCATTCGGTCGCTTCCGCAACGCAAAGGTATCATCGGCATTGCCACCTGTGACAAAGGGCTACCGGCCATGATGATGGCCCTTGCGGGCTGCAGCACCTCACCAAGCGTGCTTGTTCCCGGTGGCGTCACCCTCCCCCCCACGACCGGGGAAGACGCCGGTAAAGTACAGACCATTGGCGCCCGCTACAGTCGTGGTGAAATGTCATTGGAAGAAGCATCATTGGAAGGTTGCCGAGCTTGTGGCACACCTGGTGGTGGTTGCCAATTCCTGGGGACCGCAGCAACTAGCCAAGTCGTTGCTGAGGCGATGGGAATGACCGTACCACACGCAGCACTTGCTCCAAGTGGACAACCGATCTGGATGCAACTTGCACGAGACTCGGCAGATGCAGCTCGTGGAATGGTTGATCGTAATGAAACCCTTCAAGATATTTTAACAGCAGATGCGATCTACAATGCGATGCTAATCCATGCTGCAGTTGGAGGGAGCACTAATCTTCTGCTACACATCCCCGCGATTGCGGCCGCAGCAGGAATCCAGAGACCAGACGCCGCCGCCTTTCGTGAGATCAACCAATTGGTTCCGCGGTTCGTCGACTGTCTTCCCAACGGCCCAACAGGCCATCCGACCGTTCGACTGTTTCTTGCCGGTGGAGTCCCAGAAGTGGCATGGCACCTTCGGGAACTTGGCTTACTTAAGGCCAATGCGAAAACAGTAAGCGGAATGACTTGGACTGAATTGCTGGACCAATGGGAAAGTTGTGATCGACGACAAATCTGCCGAGAGCATTTACGAGCGGCTGATGGCGTCGACGCAGATGACGTCATCATACCTCCCGCACGTGCGAGAAAGATCGGACTCACGAGTACCGTTTGCTTTCCGGAAGGAAATCTTTGCCCAGAAGGTTCAGTGATCAAAGCAACCTCCATTGACCCCACCGTACTTGATGAAGAGGGTGTTTATCGAAAACGCGGTCCCGCAC
>JBPCVE010000120.1:0-10214 GCA_051010795.1 Rubripirellula sp. | reverse complement strand
GACCAGTTCACCATCCTTGGATCGCGAGACCATCGTCCCAACGCCAGGTTCGGCTCCCAAAACACCTGCAATCTGTACCGCGTGATAGCCCGCGACCAAATGATTGACACCATCACGATTTAACAATTGTCGCGGATCATTGTTGTAGCGAAATCGGCAGGTCAGTCGAAGCGTTAACACAAATAACCCTGCCAGCCAGGGAGTCAGTTTTTTCATTCCAGCAGTATCCAGAGGCCGAGAAATCACCCACACCATGGGTGCCATCATGTATAGAGATATCGCTCTCCGCAGTGAACATCAAAAGATGTAATTGCTAGCATTCCAGCGAGATATCGATAGAAAATGGTTGCACTCTTGCGGGCTGAAATGGGGGCAGCTTTGGTGGCTAGCTGGTAAAGGGTTGTGGTGATTTGGCCATCGCGCGTTGGCAACCAGGTTCGTTGCTTCCACTTTGACGGTGACGTATTTGCTCCGCTGAGTGCGAGTTCAAAGGCGCATTCGAATTAAAGGGGTATTCGAATTGCAGATCCGAACACAGTGTGCAACACAAGAGCTTTTCTTGTTCACGGCAGATGGGATCGGTATTGGCCCGGCGTTTGGCCGATTTCGCGTTTAAAAACCACGCTGAAATACTCGGCGTGTTTAAATCCGGTCAGGCTTGCGACTTGTGAGAGAGGTAATTTGGTTTCGCGTAGCAGCTGTTGTGCTCTTTTCATTTGGACGTTTCGAATTTCAGCTTGCGGTGAACGCCCAACAAATTGTCTGAATCGTCGTTCAAGTGAGCTGCGAGCGATGGCGATTTCGTCCAAAATTTCAGCGACGGAAAGACCACTGCAGGCTCGTTCGCGAATGATTTTCACGGCAGCGACTACTTCTGCATCATCAATCGCCATCACGTCAGTTGATTGTCTTGCGGCGATCCCCAGCGGGGTGATTTTGACATGCCGTTCGGCCGGTTCCTCATTTCGCATCAGTTGATCCAGCATGCGGGCGGCTTCGTAGCCGATTCGGTCGGCAGCAGGAATGACGCTCGTTAGCGAAGGTTGGCAAAAGTCACAGATGACTTGATCGTTGTCGACTCCGATGACGGCAATCTGATCAGGAACAGAAATTTGTGCTACACGGCAGGCTTCGAGAACATGCTGTCCACGAAAGTCGTTGCATGCCAGCACCCCGATGGGTTTGGGAAGTTCCAATAACCACTGAATCATTTTGGCTTGTTGTGCTTCCCAGCCAGTGCGTCGGGCTTGCGCCCAGTCGGAGCTGTGAAATAGGATATTGGCGTCGTGTGGACGCAAGTGCTTTTGAAATCCGCGATATCTAGCTTCGGACCATTGATGGTTTGTAAATCCGCAGAAAGCAAATCGTTTCAATCCTCGTTGGATAAGGTGTTCGGCTGCGAGTTGCCCGATTGCTTCATGATCATTCCAGATTGAGGGAAGCCCCTGATCACCATAAATATCGGTCAGGTTTACGGTTGGGATTCCGGATTTTTCGATCAGGTCAGCCATCTCAGGAGTGGTTGATCTCGTGATGATCCCATCACCATCCCAGTGCTCGAGCCATGCCGGTGGTGTCACCAGTAACTCTCGCAGATCGAGTTGGACTGACCACGGTGGATTTTCCACCAAGTATTGGCTGATGCCCTCCAGAACGCCGCGTCCAAACGACATGGCGGTCTCGACGATCAAAAGCACGTGGGGACGCTGCTGGTTGCCGCGTGATTGGATGTGAAATTTCCTGTCCTGCTTGCGGTTTGCCATAGGTAGAGAATCCTGTTGGGGGTGGGCAAGGGAAATGGGCGGGATCAGGGGTCTGTAAAGAGCCTCGATTTGTCGAGATCGATTGTCAGGGAGGTATTCTAGACGATAATTCTCAAATAAAAGGATTTTGTATTGGGGTAAACCGCAGTGTTGCATATTGTCGCAAAGTCGGAGAATCACGTATTTCCTGCCGCAGCAGGATGTTTTCGCAAGCTTCAAAACTTGCCGGAACAATTCTCAATTGGAAGTACGCTGGTTCTCATTGGCAGGCGATCGTAGACCGGTCACAATAAGGCTAGCTGTCCAAATTTGTGATCGACAGGAGTATTCGTTCTGGGTCTCCAGTTTGCGTTACCGATTCATGCTTTACCCGCCTTCGACAGCAAGTGTCCCTCCGTTCCAAGATTTACATGATGCCTTCGCTTTCACAGATGTTTTCGACCCATCGATTGATCATGGCCCTGTTAGTTGGGCTGGTCTGCGTGACGAGTCGGCCGAGTTTCGCGCAGGATGACCAAGCGAAGCAGTCGGTTGATTTTTCCAAGCAAATCCAACCCCTCCTCGCGAAACGCTGTTTCGCCTGTCATGGTCCCGATGAAGCTGAGGGTGGGCTTCGGTTCACAAGCCAGAAGGCAGCGTTTGCTGAGACCGATTCTTGGGAGCATGCAATCTTACCCTGAGATGTCGACGCAAGTGTCTTGCTTGCTCGGGTCATCTCTGATGTGGAAGATGAGCAGATGCCACCGGAGGGCGATCGATTGTCACCCGAGGAAGTGGACTTACTGAAGCGTTGGATTCAAGAGGGAGCAAAGTGGCAGCAGCACTGGGCATTCAAGCCGATGCAGAATCCAAAACCGCCCGCGGTAGACAATGCCGAGTGGAGCAAACATCCGATCGATCAGTTCATCTATTCGACCGTTACGATAGTGGGTTTGAAGCCGAATCCCACAGCTGACCGGTCAACCCTGATTCGCCGCGCCTATTTCGATTTGACCGGATTGCCACCCTCGGCAGAGGAGGTGAAGGCATTTGTGGACGATCCCGATCCGAAAGCCTTTGAGAAAGTGGTTAACCAGCTGCTTGAATCACCACACTACGGAGAACGTTGGGGACGCCATTGGTTGGATCTGGTTCGCTTCGCTGAAACGAATTCCTATGAACGCGATGGCGCTAAACCCAACGCTTGGAAATACCGTGACTATGTCATCAAGGCTTTCAATGAAGATAAACCATATGACCAATTCCTTACCGAACAGCTGGCTGGAGATGAGCTGGATGAGGTGACGACAGAATCATTGACTGCCACGGGATACTACCGGCTGGGAATTTGGGATGATGAGCCAGCTGACCCCCTGCTGGCGAGGTTTGACGACATGGACGACATCATCATGACGACTGGGCAGGCGATGCTTGGTTTGACTTTGAATTGTGCACGGTGTCACGATCACAAAATTGATCCCATTTCACAAAAAGACTACTACAGTTTTCTCGCCATGATGGGAGATGTGACACGCTGGGGGCATCGGGGTGATCAGCGTTCCAATAACCAGATTGATGTTTCGTCTGAAGAACTGAATCAAAAATACCGTGATAACGACGAAACCAAACGTCGGCTGGAAGCAGAAATACGGAATGTCGAGCAGTCGGGCATCGTTAAAATGTCAGCGCCAGACCAACGGGCTACCGAGGGACCCAAGCGCGATCGAAACCGCGTTTTGAAAGAGCAACTCAAAGATAACCTGAGTGAAGAAGATTGGACAAAGTACAGAGACCTGCAAAAGCAACTCGCTGATACGGTCAAGGAGGGTAAAGCCCTGCCTCAACGCGAGATGGTGATGGGGTTGGCGAAGTGCAAACCCAAGCCTGACCAGACCTTTGTTCTGTTTCGCGGAAATCCACACTCACCAGCAGATCCTGTGGAACCAGATTTTCCAGGCATCTTTGAGAGTCCCGCACCTGATGCGTCTGCCTTCAAAGGCAATGAGAAGAGCGCGGGGCGTCGTAGAGTATTGGCAGACTGGATTACGAGCGATGAGAACCGGTTGACGGCCAGAGTGATGGCTAACCGAGTTTGGCAGTTTCACTTTGGACGCGGAATTGTTCGCAGCAGCAACAACTTTGGAAAGTTGGGCGTTCCACCAACGCACCCTGCTCTGCTTGATTGGCTTGCTCAGAAGTTGATTGCCGGTGACTGGAAGCTGAAGGATTTTCACCGACTGATCATGTCGAGTCGCACCTATCAAATGTCCTCTGCTGGACAGACTGCTGGTTTGGCAACGGATCCGGCTAATGATCTGCTGTGGCGCTTTGATCCACGGAGGTTGAGCGCTGAAGAAGTACGTGACACCATCCTTGCGATCAACGGTTCATTGAACCGTCAGACATACGGGCCCAGTTTTTATCCATCGCTGTCGCGTGAGGTGTTGGCTGGTCAGTCACGTCCGGGTGCCGGTTGGGGCAACTCATCCGAGCAGGAGAAAAATCGCCGGTCGGTCTACATCCATGTGAAACGCTCCTTGTTAACGCCCATTCTGACCGCCTTTGATTTCCCTGATCCTGACCTGACCTGTGAGGACAGGTTTGTGACGCTGCAACCGGGACAGGCATTGGCTTTGCTCAATAGTAAATTTGCTCATGAGCAGGCAAAGCGTTTGACAGCATCGGTGGGCGGTGTGGATCTCGAGAACGAAGAATTCGTGCAACGAGTGATCGCCAAGGCCTTGTCGCGAGAGGCGACGAAGACTGAAGTTGCAAACGGCAGCAAACTGATAACCACCTTGCAGACGACTGATAATTTGCCACGGCAACGTGCAGTCGAATTGTATTGCCTTACGGTCATGAACTGGAATGAATTTCTGTTCGTCGATTAGGCATGATTCGAACGTCTCTATGCGACTGCTCACCACCCGAAAACAAAGCTCCACCTGTTAGCTGAAACATTACAAGAGAAACAATCATGGCAAATCAAAAAAAACGCACCGGAAGTTTTTGTGGGCGTACCCGCCGAGAATTTCTTTGGCAAACGGGGGGCGGATTTGGTGCCGCTGCCATGACTTCCATGCTTTCGGATGACGGCTTCTTTGATACATCTGTCAGCGCAACTGAGGCTGCCTATGCGAATCCGTTGGCGGCGAAACCACCGCACTTCGCTCCCAAAGCCAAGTCCGTGATCTTTCTGTTCATGTACGGTGGACCTAGTCACATCGATACTTTTGACGAAAAAACAGCCATGAAAGGCATGGATGGAAAAACCGTCGATGTCAAAACCTTTGGCCGTGGCGGGCATCGAACTGGCGGGCGGATCGTTGAGCCAAGGTGGGAATTTGAAAAATATGGCGAATGCGGAAAGTCTGTCAGTACCTTGTTTCCCAATGTTGCGAAGCACGTGGATGACATTGCCTTTTTGCATTCCATGACCGCGGACTCCCCGATTCATGGCTCAGCAATGCTGATGATGAACAGTGGGAAAGTGTTGTCAGGAAGCCCTGCTCTAGGGTCGTGGGTTAATTATGGACTGGGCAGTGTGAATGAGAATCTGCCAGGATTTGTGGTGATGCTGGATCCTTCAGGAGGTCCGATCAGCGGAGCGAAAAACTGGAGCAGTGGGTACATGCCGGCTACTTACCAAGGTACCGTGTTCCGAAGTAAGGGAGCACCGATCCTTGATTTGGCCAGGCCAGATGACATGAGCGTGGACGTGCAACGCCGGCTACTTGATTCGATTCAGGATGCAAACGCCCAACACCTGACCCAGCGTCAGGGGAACAGTGATTTGGCCTCGCGGATTGCCAGTTATGAATTGGCTTACAAGATGCAGAGCACAGCACCTGAAGCGGTTGATCTGGCGACCGAGGACGCTGCAACCTTGGACATGTATGGGATCAATAATGACCGCACACGTGACTTTGGCACTCGTTGTCTGATGGCCAGACGGCTTGTGCAACGTGGGGTGCGTTTCATTCAGCTGTACAGTGGTGGATCACACAATGATGCCAACTGGGATGCACATGGCGACCTGGAAGTGAATCACAACAAGCATGCTGGGAATACGGATCTTCCCATTGCTGCCCTTCTGGCCGATCTGAAGCAGCGCGGCATGTTGGATGAAACACTCGTCGTTTGGGGTGGGGAGTTTGGGCGACAACCGACGGCTGAATACGCCAAGGGTACGGGACGTGATCACAATTCCTATGGCTTCACGATGTGGATGGCTGGTGGCGGTATTAAGGGTGGCATGAGTTACGGTACTACCGATGAACTAGGGTCACGAGCGGTGGAAAATCCCCTGCATGTGAAAAATCTGCATGCCACCGTACTGCATCAAATGGGGTTGGATCCTAATCGTCTGTCGTTCTTCTACAGCGGCTTGGATCAGAAATTGGTTGGGGTGGAAGAAGTGGATCCTATTCACGACATCATTGCCTGATAGGTCGTTCAGTTTTGACCCGTGACAAATGAGGTTTGAATTTGTTTTTCAGCAACACGAATCTTGCTCTGTCTCGTACATGGATCACTGGCTGTTCATTAGTGATGCTGATCGCGATGACGGAAGCCTTTGCTGCTGAACCGACGGCTGTTGATTATTGCGATCGGTTGCAGCAGGAAATCCAGGGTAAGAAACACGGATTTCTGGCGGGGAACTTGACCTATTATGTCGGTGGCTTTCATGCCAGTTGGAATCTTCGTGAGCATGAAACCCTCGGTCTGACTCACCCTTTTTTTCATGACTTGCGGAGCCGTGGTGTTGGTCTTGCTGATAGCAGCGGCAGCAATCACGAGGATACTGGACTCGGAAATGATTTCTCGGGTTGGGAGTTTTATAAAGACACGCGGGTGATGTACGGCACCGTCATCGTGGGTGATAAGACTTATCAGCACCCGGTACCGGATCGAATGTATTGGCGACCAGATCGTATGGTCTGTGAATATGAGCTTGATGGCATTCAATTGCATGAGGAGAAGTTCATTGCCGACAACGACGTTGCCTGCTCTGTGATCACGTCCTCGAAACCTGTCACGCTGCGAATTGCTGGGCAGAGTTATTTTGGTCGGCACAGTTTGACCAGTACTGCCTCGATTGATTTTGATTCATCGCGAAATGCAATTCATATTACCGAGGGTGGCACAACCAAGTGCAAGCCAGAAACGGATCGCTCAGAGAAGTCTGCTCCCATCATGTACGAGGGAATGAGCACGGTTTTGACAGCCTCCCAGAGATTGGATGATGTGCATCAATTCACTGATGGGCCTGACAGTGAAAAACAATACTCGTTTGATCTCGAATGTGATCAGGCGGGGGTAACGCTCGTGTGGGCTATGCATGATGAATACGAGGTGGCAGTCAGGCGGGCACAGGAAGTTGTGAATGCTCCCCACAACTGGAAGACCGAAAAGACTCGGGACATGAATCGCCAACTCAATCAGCAGATTCCGTGGTTTCGTTGTTCAGAGAGTAAGTTTGAGGAAATTTATTATTACCTCTGGTCGCTTTATTTGATGTACTACATCGACGTGCAACGCGGTTGGGAGATGGAACCGCACACTCAGACTGCGGTCAATAATTTTCTTGGCATGCATCGTTATGATGCGACTTTTCAAATCAAAGTCGGGGCGTGGACTGGCAACAAGAAGAAGTATGCTTATGGAAATGTTCTGACTTGGAAACACCTGTTCGCGAGCGGGAATTACCGCAAGTCACCCAATGGTATTGTCGCATTGGCTGATAACAAAGGAACAACCTGGCATTCGGGCGTGTACGGTGTTGAACATTCCGAACACGTTCTTGGAGCGTGGCAGATCTATCAGCACACTGGTGATCTTGGATTTCTTCGTGATTGTTATCAAGGATACTTTCGCGAAGTTTTCTGGGATGGAATTCCCTCCTTCTTCGGTAACCATTTCAGTGTCAGTGAAGTGTTGTGTGAGATGGCTCGTTTGGTTGGGCGCCGAGAAGACATTAACCACTGGCAGAAATTGGTCCGGAGTTCTCCCAAGGACGTGGAAAACTATTTTCAACAGCGTTGGGAAGCCAATGGACACAGGAACTTTTTTGCGGGTCCCAGGAACGGAATGCTGATGACGACGGGGTTGTGGTACCTGCGTTCAAAGTATTTTCCAAGAGATTACGCACGGAAAACAGTGAACTCGTGGGCGTTGGATCCCAATGATGGTTTTCAGGGGGCCATTTTTCCAAGAGCGATGTCCGGTCAGGCAATGAAGAAATTTGATACGGCTGTGGATCACTCTTTCGGCTATACACCTGATACGGCTTATTTCACGCTGGATGGGATGTTTCGGCAGGGTTTGGGTGATCCTGCATGGCGACTCACATTAAGTCACCTTGAAAAATACAACTTCCATCCTGAATGGAAGTTGCCTGTCGCACCAGAAGCTTACACTCGCTCGGTAGGACTGTTTGGTGATCAGTATTCCAATTTCAATGCAGGTAAAATTCTCCTTTTCATTGAGGGCTTAGCTGGCTTGGAATATTCTCTTCCTGATAAGAGATTGACGGTACGAGACACGATGCCATCGGGTTGGGATTGGATGGAGTTTCGTTTGCCGTTGGAATTGCCATCACGTAAGAATCCGACGACGTTCCAGAAGCATTGGCCGACGATACGTTTTGACAGATCCCAAAATGGAGCTGGGATAACCAAAACAGTTCGTGTTGCCGACTGTCCATTGGGGATCACGATCGAAACGTGGTCCGAGGGGAAGCAGGTCGTTGCTGCCACCAGGCAGCCCGTGAAGGACTCTGTCCCAATTGAATCCCAGTTTCCTGATTATGAAAGTTATCGTTTTGAGGATGGTGGTTTGGCTCAGGTAGAATTACGTTTGCTTTCACCTTGATTGGTATTTGCGTTTGCCATGGATGCTCAATGAAAATCATCGTTCCAATTCTTATGATGTGGTGGGCGATTGGTGGGTTTTGCCAGTCAGTATCTGCGAAAGAACCACCCAATGTGCTATTCATCGCGGTGGATGATTTGCGTGATTGGGTTGGCCATCTGGGCCGTAACCCGCAAGTGAGGACGCCAAATTTGGATCGTCTTGCCAAACGTGGTGTTTCTTTTCGACATGCGTACTGTGCAGCACCGTTGTGTAATCCTTCTCGTATCAGTTTGCTGACAGGAGTCGCGCCCGCTAACTCAGGTGTTTACGGTAATGGTGAGGAAATGCGGGATAAAATGCCGGAAGTAATCACCTTGATGCAGTGCTTTCGTGCGTCAGGCTATGACGTTCGCGGGTGTGGCAAAATATTTCATGGAACAACCGCCTACGATCAGAAATCGTGGGATGGATATTTCGTTCCGACACGAAGCAGGAAGAAAGTAAATCCGCAGCGTGACATGGGTTTACCTGAAACTGCGTGGACGCCTTGGGGAAAAGTTGACCTGCGTGATCACGAGATGTTTGATGGCAAGGTTGCGAGTTGGATGATCTCAGAATTCCAGAAGCCGCGTCGTGAACCTTTCTTTCTGGCTTGCGGATTCACCAAGCCTCACTTGCCATGGATTGTTCCCCGCAAGTATTTCAATTTGTATCCACTCGACACTATCACGCTTCCTCCCAGTGTGTCTGACGACTTGTCAGACGTTCCAAGTTTTGGAAGACGGCTTGCCCGTCAGGTGTACGATCCTTCTGGCGAAAAAGACTTTGCCATGCGCGGTGGAGATCACGCGAATATTCGTGCAAATGGGCAATGGCGCACGGCTGTGCAAGCTTACTTGGCAACGATCAGTTTTGTTGATGCGCAGATTGGGCGAGTTCTGGACGCCCTCGATAACAGCCAATACGCTGAGAACACGATCATCGTGCTGTGGGGAGACCATGGCTGGCATCTCGGTGAGAAAGAGCATTGGAGGAAACATGCGTTGTGGGACGTGTCAACACGAACACCACTGATTATCGCTGGAGCCTCCAATACTGAAGGCACTGGTGGGGTCGCAAGAGATCAAGTGTGCGATCGTCCCGTCAGCCTGCTCGATATCTACCCCACGTTACTTGATCTCTGTCGTTTGCCCCGCCCTGATGGTCTGGACGGCCGCAGTCTTCAGCGTTTGCTGAGGACTCCTGAGCAACCATGGGATCACCCTGTTGTGACGACATTTGGGTTCAACAACCATGCGGTTCAGACTTCCCGTTGGCGATACATACGCTATCGAGATGGTGGCGAAGAGTTGTATGACCATGCCAGTGATCCTAATGAGTGGACGAACTTGGCTGTACTCCCAGAACACGAAGCTATAATCACCGAATTGAAGACTTGCCTTCCCAAGGAAAACAAGCGATGAGAAACAGACCGCAAATGACGATGCTGTTGCTGATGTTCACGCTGTTAGTGGTTTTCAGCAGACAGACGCAAGCGGAACAACGGCTGAATGTTGTTTTCTTTCTTGTGGACGATCTTGGACAGCGAGACGTTGCGTGCTACGGCAGTAAGTTTTA
>JBPCVE010000119.1:0-33346 GCA_051010795.1 Rubripirellula sp. | reverse complement strand
TGTCCCACTGCCACGCATGAAGAGTTTATGCGAAAGACAAGGGCGAGGGATTGTAAATGCAATTATTGATGCGCTATCGAGACTTGGTGCTGCCATTAGGCATCATTGGCTGCTTGGTGGTGATCCTTGTTCCATTGCCACCCTTCCTGATGGACATGCTGCTGGCAGCCAACATCACAGTCGGTGTGATTGTGTTGCTGACGACCGTTTATGTGGCGACTCCGTTGGAATTCAGTATCTTTCCATCTTTGTTGCTAGCAACGACTTTGGCTCGTTTGGTGCTGAATGTGGCCACGACACGATTGATTCTGACAGGTGCTGATTCATTCGGAATGGGCGCTGCTGGTGGTGTTATCAAGAGCTTTGGTGAATTTGTTGCTGGTGATAGAATCGAAGTGGGATTGATCATTTTTGTGATCATCGTGCTGATTCAATTCATTGTGATTACGAAGGGTGCCACCCGAATCAGTGAGGTCGCGGCAAGATTCGCTTTGGATGGAATGCCAGGCCGTCAGATGGCGATCGATGCTGACTTGAATGCCGGCCTCATCGATGAAAAAGAAGCTCAACAACGCCGTCAGGAAATCAATGCACAGGCTGACTTCTACGGAGCGATGGATGGTGCCAGTAAGTTCGTCCGTGGGGATGCCATTGCGGGAATTGTGATCACCATCGTGAATGTGATTGGTGGTTTGTATATCGGTGTAATGCAGGCCGGTATGACATTCACTGAGGCAGGAGCACTTTTCACCAAGCTGACGATTGGTGATGGTTTGGTTAGTCAGGTGCCTGCTTTGTTGATTTCACTTGCTGCGGGTCTGTTGGTAACCCGCAGTGCTCAAAAGGCTAATCTGCCAGTCCAGTTTTTGCAGCAGTTGCTTGGGAATCCTAAGGCTTTGGCGGTGGCTGGTGGTTTTCTGACACTTTTGATCGTAACGAATTTACCAGCGATCCCCATGGCAACGCTCGGATTAGGTTGCATTGGTTTGGCTGTGGTGATGAATCGACAGACAACACGTCGTCAGGATGCTGAGGCAGAACAGGCTGAGGCTGAGAAGGCTGAAGCTTCCGCGCCTCCACCCAAGAGAGTTGAGGATTTTCTCACGATTGACCCGATGGAAATTTCAATCGGATTGGGGTTATTGGGTTTAGCGGATCCAAGTCGCGGTGGCGATCTGATGCAGCGAATCACGGGTGTTCGAAATGCCGTGGCGACGGATCTTGGAATCATTCTTCCCAAAGTCAGAGTGCGGGATGAAATGACTCTTGGGGAACTTGATTACGAAATTCGAATCGAAGGTAGTCAGGTAGCAAAAGCTACTTTGCTACCAAACCAGTTGCTGGCAATTGATAGCGGCCACACGACGGGAGTGATTGAGGGACAACCGACCCGAGATCCCACCTTTGGTGAGCCTGCTGTCTGGATTGATCCTATGAGGCGTGAGCAGGCAGCTATTTATGGTTACATGACTGTAGAGCCCGGCGCAGTGATGGCGACACATCTGCAAGAAATTTCAAAGCGACACGCTGATGAATTGCTTTCAAGAGACGCCACAAAACATTTGATTGATGAATTGAAGGAAGCTTCACCGACGGTTGTTGATGAATTGATTCCGGGAGTCATGAAAGTCAGTGAAGTACAGCAGGTGCTGCATTTGCTGCTGAAGGAAGACATTCCCATTCGCCAGTTGGGGATCATTTTGGAAACGCTGGGCGATTTTGCAGGTAGGACGAAGGATGCTGTCTGGTTGTGTGAGTACGTACGCCATCGACTTGCACGCACAATCTCTTCTCGCTACCGCGACACTGAGGGGCGTTTGCATGTGCTTGCCTTGGATCCTGCCATGGAAGATCGCATTGCAGCGGGAATCGAGCACACAGAACGAGGTTTATTTGTCCGAATGAGCCCTTCTGCCGTAGACCTCACTTGCGAGAAAATTCAAGAAGGGGTTAAGAAGCTTGTTACAGCGGGTCACCCACCTGTCGTATTAGTGAGTCCAAGAATCCGACCAGGTTTGCGACAGATCACGAATGCTTCCATGCCCCGCTTGAAAGTCTTGTCTTACAACGAGATCACGCAGGACACAAAAATCGAATCCTATGGTGTGATTAGCGACCAATGATGTTTGCACCATCCGACGACAATAATCCGAATCACTTGAGAGAACACGATTCACCGATGCACATTCGCACTTTTCGAGCCGCAAACTTGCAGGAGGCCTTGGAGCAGATACGTCAGCAGATGGGGTCTGAGGCTGCCGTTTTGCATACTCGCCAAGTGCGTGATGGCTGGATGGGATGGCTCGGCCGAACCTATGTTGAGGTGACGGCCGGGTTACGAGACGAGGAAGGTGGCATTCCTGTCGACTCAGTCAAGCAGAGTATTGACTCACGAGCTGTGCCGGACATGGAGTCTCGACTTCTCGTCCGCGATGTTCCATCTCTGGCAGACCCCGCTTTGCCACTGCAATTGCAGGCTTATCAGTTGGAATTGCTTTCCGCAGGAGTAGATACGGATACCGTGGATCGCTGGCTGAATACAACGGTCAGTTTTGCGGCAAGTATGGGAGAAGCCGCTACCGGTCCCATGGCTGCTGGAACACCCTGGTTAGAGCATCTGCAACGAACAGTACTCAGGGAGTTGCGCATTGGCAGCCCGATATTGACGCACCCTGGAGAAAGACGCGTGGTTGCACTTGTGGGGCCCACAGGTGTTGGCAAGACCACAACCGTAGCAAAACTTGCGGCTGGATTTCGTATTGAAGCGAAACGGCGGGTGGGGCTGCTGACGATTGACACTTTCCGAATTGCAGCGGTCCAGCAATTGAAGGCGTATGCGGAGATCATGGACTTACCGATGCAGGTTGTTGAAAAGCCTGGCGAAATGCAGCAAGCCCTGGATCGATTGGGTGATGTTGATCTCGTCTTGATTGATACAGCCGGGCGCAGTCCCAAGAGTGACGCCAGAATTGACCAGCTGGTGGAATTGCTTAGAAGCGCGCAGCCCGATGAGACGCACCTTGTGCTGAATGCGACAAGTTCTGCTTCTGCAACTCGCTTGGCGCTTCAAGGATTCGCTCCGGTACGTCCAACGGCAGCGATACTCACCAAGCTGGATGAGGCACCTAATACTGTGGGCGTACTTTCAACGCTCGCCAGCAGTGAGCAATACAGCGGAATTCCATTAAGCTACATCACAAATGGTCAGCAGGTCCCGGATGACATTGCTCCTGCTGAGGCAGAGATGTTGATGGCCCGTCTATTGACGACAAAGGTACCAGTTTCATCTTTAAACGCAGCATAAAATACAAAAAGAGCTAATGCACTGTGCGGCAGCTCGCCGATGAGAGAAAGGAAGTGGCTCGCGCTGAACGAAAACGACTTGAGCGTAATCTTTCAGTGACCGGTTGCTTAACTTAGGAAAAATACTCGCTTGCAACTCATTCCACCAATCAAACTTTGTTCCGCAGCTTCGCAGCCTCACTCGGTGCACTCGCAATGGGATTGGTCGCTTTACGCGGCGCAGTCCTTGGTGAACCGACAGGTAGCGTTGCGTTGGAGGCAATCACGGCCATGGCAGTCTTTGCTGTCGTGGGTGGAATGGTTGGGTGGATCGCGGACACACTGGTCCGCGATGCAGTCGAGCAAGCGTTTCGTAAACGTGTTGAATGGTACCGAGAGGGACTGAGCGACGCGGGACTACTTGAAGAAGGTTTGAAGCGTGATTGAGGGGCTGAGATGTCTCCGATTTCACGTCGACAACAGAACGCGGCGGAGTTTTAGCAGCAAGGAAGCTGTCAAAACTGCAAAGCAAACATGACCGAATAATCGAGTCTTTGACTCGATTGTGCTCCGCGGCAAGACGCCGCGGTATTAATACCCATCACGGAGGATTGGATGGCAGCGACAGCCACAGCCGACAACGAGATCCTGCAAGTCTGGACGACGTTCAAGAAGCTCAACAAGGACTCACTCGATTACGAATCGCTACGCAATCGCCTGGTTGAGCGATACATGCCGCTGGTGCGGTATAACGGAGAGCGAATCTGGCAGCGTCTTCCTGATGGCGTTGAACTGGATGACCTCATCAGCGCGGGAATCTTCGGACTGATGGATGCCATTGATGCGTTCGATATGGAACGCGGCGTCAAGTTTGAAACTTACTGCGTACCTCGTATCCGAGGTGCGATGCTCGATGAGCTTCGCACCATGGACTGGGTTCCACGCCTTGTACGAAGCAAGGCGAGTAAGCTGGCAGTCGCCAAGAAAACTCTGGAGACGAAACTTGGCCGGGCTCCCACCGTCTTGGAAATTTCCGAGCAGATGGAAATGCCAGTCAAGGAAGTTGAGAAAATGCAATCTGATGCCAATGCCGTTGGCGTCGTATCACTGAATAAAAAGTGGTACGAAACAGATAGCTACAAAGATGTCCGAGAGATCGACATTCTCGAAGATAAAAAGGGTGAGGACCCTACTCGTCGCGTTCAGAAGAATGATCTGATGAGGCTAGTCACAAAAGGGCTCAATCGAAATGAGCGATTGATCATTATTTTGTACTACTACGAAGAATTGACAATGAAGGAGATCGGGGCCACCTTGGATCTGTCTGAGTCTCGCGTGAGTCAGATGCACACTTCGATCGTCAATCGGCTGCAGCAGCAGTTGGGTTACCGACGAGTCGAGTTTGGTTCCTGATCAATCTCAGTATCGCTGAATTTGGAATTTTTAGCGTTCTGTCGCATTGGCAGAACGCTTTTTTTTTGCCGTTCGTTTCAATTCAATGCTTTCACATTGCTATACGTGTTTTCAGCAACCATGCTGTGGGTCTTGCGTTGAGTCATACCAGATGTTGAATGTCTTTCAAGTGATGCGGTGCAATGTTGGCTGTTGTGAACCGTTCTTTGTCATAGGGAGCATGAAGTGAGGATCGCGCACGTTATCACCCGAATGATCATTGGTGGCGCACAGGAAAACACACTTCTCAATTGCCTTGATTTGATTCGGGAATATGACGACGACGTTCTGTTGCTTACTGGGCCAGCTTTGGGCCCTGAAGGTGACCTTCTAAGTCAGGGCAGGGCAGGGGAGTTGCCCGTGAAAGTGTTGCCCAGCTTGCGCCGTGATATTCATCCCAAGTGGGATTGGTTGGCGAATCGTGAAATTGGTAACGCGTTGAAGGATTTCAATGCTGACGTCGTGCATACTCACAGTGCGAAGGGGGGACTGCTGGGGCGCAGAGTCGCGTGGAAACTGAATGTTCCAGCGGTGGTTCATACAATTCATGGTGCGCCGTTTCACCCTTACCAATCATCTTTGGCAAGAGAGTTTTTTAAGAGATGTGAGCGATGGGCTTCTGCTCGGTGCCATCACCTGATTTCAGTTGCTGATGCCATGACGGATTTAATGGTGGGGGCGGGTGTTGCACCTCGGGAAAAATTCACAACGATCTACAGTGGGATGAATGTCGAGCCGTTCACTCGGGCGAAGGAGCATCGTGCCGCGGTACGCAATAAGTACGGATTCGAAGATGAACATGTCGTGATTGGAAAAATCGCCCGTCTGTTTCATCTCAAAGGGCATCAGGATCTGATCAAGGCTGCAGTACCGGTAGTGAAACGCCAACCCAACGTTCGGTTTTTGCTAGTCGGTGATGGGATACTCAGGGAGTCACTGACGAAGCAACTTGAGGAACTCGGGCTATCAAAACATTTTGTCTTTGCGGGACTCGTGCCACCAAGTGAAGTGCCAACACTGCTTGGTGGGATGGATGCACTAGTTCATGCATCTTATCGGGAGGGGTTGGCAAGAGCGTTGCCACAGGCGCTGATTGCTGGTTTGCCTGTCATCAGCTACGACGTTGATGGAGCGAGAGAAGTGACGATTACCGGAGAGACCGGGATTCTTGTTCCAGCTCAGGATGTTCAGGCTCTCTCGCAAGCTCTTGGAAAATTGGCTTCGGACAGCAATCTACGCCAACAATTGGGAGCAGAGGGGCAGCGAAGGTTCACTGAGCAATTCGATCATCGAACGATGACCGCCAGAGTTCGAGAGGTGTATTTGCATCAGATAGCGAGAAATTGAATCCGTTCGAATACCGCGTATTCTTTCAATTTCCGGCGTTTCAGCCGTTTGTTGAGTCGATTTGACGCCAGATTCGTCGATCAGAGGAAGTAGTGCAGGGCAGGGGGGCGTAAAAGTCTGACGAGCGTTTTGGGATTGTTTGGACTGGGGTGGCCTTTCGGATTTCCAATTTTCTCAAGTATCATAGAGGCACGTGGGGCAGATTGGGCCAGTCTGCGTTATCAGGCTCAGCGTTCCCCGTTTCGATCCCCGGCATCCGAAAGACAACATGACCAAGAGTCGCGATTTTATTGGCCCTTATCGACTTGCTCGTTTGATTCGAGTGGGAAGCACGGCCGAGGTTTGGGAGGCGATCGAAGAGCATGAACAGGGACGTGTTGCCCTGAAAATGCTCAAGCAGTCGCTGGCGACAAACAAAAGTGAGATTACGCTGCTCAAGCACGAGTACAACGTAGCCAAAGATCTCAAGAGTCCTCGCGTGATCAACGTGATGGAATATCGTGAGGATGCAGGACGTCCCTGTCTGGTGATGGAGTTGTTCAGTGAAATGAACATGAAGCAGGCATTACGTCGTGGTCCTGAGTCACTTGCCTTCATGCTCCACAAAATCATTGAGCAGTCTGCTGAAGGTTTGTACTACATGCACACGAAGAATTGGATTCACCTCGATGTTAAGCCAGACAATTTTCTTGTTGGTCGTGATGGCACAGTTAAGTTGATTGACTTTACGATCGCTGAAAAGAAAAAAGGCGGGTTCGGGAAGCTATTCAAGAGCAAAGTGGCAAAAGGAACTCGTAGTTACATGGCGCCCGAGCAAATCCGGAAGAAAAGGTGCGATGAACGCACGGATGTGTATGCCTTCGGATGTGTTTTGTACGAGCTTTGTACAGGTAAACCACCGTATACAGGTGATACTCCGAATGACTTGCTCGTGAAACATCTCAATGCCTCGATCCCAAGTCCGATTGTTCACAATGATAATGTGACTCGTGAGTTCGCTGATTTGGTCAAGAGTATGATGGCGAAGAAATCAGATGGACGACCTGCGTCGATGTGGGAGTTTCTAAAGGTTTTCAGAGGCATACAGATTTTCAGGAAGCGACCACGAAAGCCCGAAATCAGCGTGTTCGATTCGATGCCAAGTTTGAAAGGTGCTGACGATATGCTTCTGAAAGGCAAGCCGGATCCGGGGCTCGACGTAGAGTGATCGCCAGTGAGTGAGTTCACTGTGCGATACTGATGATTGGATTTACAAAAGTAGACAAAAGCCTGAAAGCGATGAGTTGATATGAGTGCCGGTCCAGGATTGGAATTTGAAAACGATATTGCAGATCTCGAGAATCGAATTGCTTTGCTCGAACGGGAAACCGATCGCAGTGGAGATATCGAAAATGAGATTCGGACTCTCAGGTTGGAGTTGGTCAAGCAGTTGCGAGAAACATATGGCTCGCTTGACGCTTGGCAGACTGTGCAGGTCGCACGTCACAAAAATCGGCCTTACACTCGAGATTATCTGAATCTTGCCTTCGATGACTTTGTCGAGTTGCACGGCGATAAACACTTTGGTGATGATCGTGCGATGCTGGCCGGTTTTGCCAAGCTGGATCGTTTCAAAGTATTGGTGTTGGGCCATCAGAAGGGTCGGACCTACAAAGAGCGAGCAGCCTGTCATTTTGGTTGTGCACATCCAGAAGGCTACCGAAAGGCAATGAGCAAGATGCGGCTTGCAGAAAAGTATCAGTTGCCTCTCATCTGCTTCATTGATACGCCTGGGGCTTACCCTGGTATCGGTGCTGAGGAACGAGGGCAGGCTCAAGTGATTGCCGAAAGCATGTTCAAGATGAGCCGTTTGAAAACACCTGTGATTTGTATCGTGATCGGCGAAGGTGGCTCAGGTGGGGCTCTAGGAATTGGCGTCGGTGATCGTGTGGCTATGCTGCAGCATGCGTACTACAGCGTGATCAGCCCTGAAGGATGCGCGGGCATTCTTTGGAAAAGCCATGAGCACGCGCCCAAAGCTGCTGCCGCCTTAAGGTTCACCAGTGATGATCTGTCGCGTCTCGGAGTGGTCGATGATGTGCTTCAAGAGCCTCTGGGTGGTGCTCATCGTGATCACCATCAAATGGCCTCACGCCTGAAGTCGTATCTTTCCCGAACACTTGGGGAACTGGAAACCAAAACCACAGATGAGTTGGTTGATGAGCGTTACGACAAGTTTCGACGCATTGGCGTGTTTCTTGAAGAAACTCAGGCGGGTGCGTGACTTAGCTGGCAAATTTCAGCATTCTCGGAGTTGCGTTTAATAACAGCGCAAATCAATTCATTCGGCTGAATTGTCAATGTTGGCGTGCAGATAGATTTTGGTTTGTAATGACGCTTTGCAACTGCGTTTATGGCTAGGTTGCGATCAGCTTTGCCGAGTTGGCGTGGTCGGGGTTGGAGCTTCAGAAATTTGAATCCACCCCATGGCTTTCGGAGCGATGGGCGTGATTCAATATCGATCCAGTTGCAGCCACTGATGACCCTGCGAGTCGCCTGTTGCCTGGACGTTGATGGTGCGATCAAAGCCGCAAGTTTCTGGAAGTGGTGCAATGAGCGAACGCTGTTTTAAGGGTGTTTTTACCGTATATGCAACGTCCGATAATGACCCTTATGTTGTATTCGGTGTGTCGGAAACCTCGTGTTGCAGCGGTTTTGGCTGCTGCCGTTTTCTTCATTACCCTGATGCTAGTTGGTGCATGGGTTCAGGAGAAGCCGTGCTACCTTTGGGCGATGCTGATTAAGAATCTGCTTCGTTGAGTCGCGTGTTCTGCTTTAAAACGAGCGTGTTAAAAGGTCAGCGGTGAGTCGGTGTTCGCTGCTCTTTGGATGCTCAGCGTTGGAAGGCATTGCCACCCGATTGCATGGCTTGCTGGGGAGGCCAAGGCGTGGCGCCGGAAGTTGGTTGAGTCGGCGTGCCGGCGGGTTGGAACGTGCTTCCCAAAGAAGCACCATCTGTGAATTTTGATTTTAGATCCCGAGCACCTTCTGCCATCCATTCTGTGGCGCCTGTGGATTCGCCTTCGGTTTCGTCGAATTTCTTGTTGAACCGATCAAGATAGGGCTGAACCACTTCGTGCAGTTCTTCAGGTATTACTGAATCACTGCGATCGAGCAGGTTTGCAATATAGTTTCCGCTTTTGCTTTGGACGACAGCCTCACGGACTCGTTCACCTGATAAAGTCACCGCAAATAAGGTAATCAATGTGCAGTACAAAGCACCTTTGGCAAGACCGAATAAAGCACCAATCTGGCGATCGAATTCTTTTAATTTCATGCGATCGATGCTGCCGCGAACCATCCGGAAAGCTACCCAGATGAGCAAGGATGTGCCGATGTACAAAATTAGCATCGCAAGGAAGCGATCCCATGGTGGATCTGCTTGGATCGATTCGCTGATGGGTTCACGGTATTTGTAGGCAACGATATAGCTAATCACGATGGAAGCGATGGATGCTAGTTGCCACGCAAAGCCTTTGATCGCACCAAACAAGGTCGCTCCGACGATGACGACGAGCATGATGATGTCATAGGTCTCCATTAATCGCGTCCGTGCAAGAAAGGAGCGGGAACTGAGGGAAGGGCGTTTTTAAATGCAAGCAATAGCGTTATACCCAACGATAATCGGACTATAGCGATAGTGGGTCATCAGTCGTAGGTCAATCGCGTGAGTTTGGAGCCAATTCGGCTTGGCGTGAAGTGATCACTTTTTATATGACTTCACAGAGTTGTTTTGCATTCGTTGCTCAGCTTTTGTTTTGAATTTCTTTGGTACCGCTCCTTTCGTCCCTAGATTTCCTTGGCTGATTTCAAGTCGCATATTACCGGAAGCACCCTGGTCGGC
Source organism: Rubripirellula sp. (assembly GCA_051010795.1). Classification (GTDB taxonomy): domain Bacteria; phylum Planctomycetota; class Planctomycetia; order Pirellulales; family Pirellulaceae; genus Rubripirellula. The sequence continues at coordinate 23,382 of JBPCVE010000119.1, read as the reverse complement.
ATCGGTTACGGCTATTGGGGTATTGCTACGCAGTCAATGTCGATTGAGAACGGCATGCTCGCGGGTGGTTTGTGTGCCGTTAGCGGGATGCTACCCGATTTGGATAGTGATTCTGGTGTTCCGCTACGAGAGACAAGTATGTTTGTCGCGGCGATTGTTCCCATCTTGATGATCGAGCGTTTCAAGGACCTTGGTTTTTCGCATGAGGGAATGGCATTGGCAGCGATGTTGCTGTACCTAGGAATCAGGTTTGTAGCCATCGAGTTCTTCAAGCGTTATACGGTACACCGTGGGATGTGGCACAGCATTCCTGCTGCGGCATCTGCTGGTTTGTTGGCGTATTTGCTGATGCCATGTCAAAGTGAGGCTGTTCGCATTTACAAGAGTTTAGCCGTCGTGCTTGGCTTTACTGTGCATTTGAGTATGGATGAGATCTGGAGCATTGACATGAGTCATGGCTTTCGATTGAAGAAGTCCTTTGGCACGGCGTTGAAGTTTTTCAGCAAGAGCAAGCTTGGCAACGTCTCAGTCTACGGCAAGCTGTTTATCTTGCTGTGGCTTGCTTGGGGTGATCGTGGAGTCGTTGATCGCATTCGGCATCGCACGCGTCAGGAGCAGACCTACATTGCTCAACCGAGACAAGGGATTGATTTTGAGAAGTGGATGCCTTGGCGTTAAACTCTTTGAAGCATTTTTTGTAAAAGGTTTGTACGCGTGTGCTTTGCGGTTTATGGTTCTCGATCGATAACGATGGTCACAGGGCCATCGTTGGTCAGAGCAACCTTCATGTCTGCACCGAAACTGCCCTGCTCTACCCTGATCCCTTTTGATCGAAGCGCATCGGCATAGTACTCATAAAGCTGTTCAGCTTGTTCAGGCGATGCTGCATCTGTAAATGCTGGGCGACGCCCTTTTTGGCAGTCGGCCAATAATGTGAATTGGCTGACCACGAGTGCTGAGCCGCCTGTCTCAAGCAGAGAGTGGTTCATCTTTCCATTCGCGTCTTCAAAAATCCTTAGGTCAGCAGTCTTGTTTGCCAGCCAATCAGCCTCAACGGTCGTGTCTCCCTGCGCGATCCCTGCCAGGATCAGTAATCCATGGCTGATTTGACCGACTGTATTTTGCTCGACGGTGACAGTTGCTGAGGTGACTCGTTGTAATACAACTCGCATTTTACGACTCGGCACGAGGAAAGACGGTAGAAATGGGTGGTGGATCTGCATTGATGAGTTTTGGCAAGCTCAGTTTCACTTGTTAAACTTTCGATGGCGAGGTGTCTTGCTGTGCGGGCTTTCAGCATCACGTTGGGGAATTCGCCAACAACCCCTGTCAATTTCAATCGCCTCGGCTTTGGTTCTCATCATGCCCTTTCTATTTACATGTCCACATTGCCATACCTCGACGCAGGTGGATGATTGTTACAGCGGTCACGAGGGTACCTGTGTGACGTGTGGCAAGGCGATTCTGATACCAGATTTTGAATCTTCGGGGGAAGAGAGCGTAGCGGCGGGTCGAAAGTACTCTTTACCGATGTTTCTCAGTATAGGGTTTTTCGTAGTGATTCTGATTTGCCTCGGTTTCCTACTGATTCGAACTGGTGGGGATACGATGCAGCGCATGGCAACAAATCGTGTCCGCGCCGAGTCAGTGTCAAACCTGCGAAAAATTGCGGCTGCTCTTAATGCTTATGCCCGCGATCATGGGACGTATCCGCCGCCAGTGGTGACAGTGGGAGCCAATACCCATTCGTGGCGAGTTTTGATTTTGCCCTATCTGAACGAGAATGCTTTGTATGACCAATACGACTTCGATGAGCCTTGGAATTCGGAATCGAACCAGATGTTCGAGTACAGGGCTCCAGCGGTATTCCAAAATCAGAAACAGAACGAGGCACAGTTGCAAAGGTTTGGTTCTCAGTCAGACTATTTCTTGATCACAGGGCCGGGTACGTTGTTTCCGAGTACAGGGCCATTATCTCCTGACCAGATACTCGATGATGCTGGGCAAACATTGCTGGTGGTAGAGGCCAGTCTCATTGGTCAAGGAAGGGTCTCTTGGACAGATCCAGTCGATATCAAGGTCAACACACTGCGGGTAAGCGGCTACGGTGAACTCGGCGGTATCCTTGAAGACGGATTCGCCTTTGCAACCGTGGACGAAAAGGCGCGGTACATGGCAAATTCTACGGATCCGCTCGTGATCAACGCGGTGCTCACTGCCAGTGGCGGTGAGCGTTTGCCCGGTGACATTTTTGACTGAGCTTCGGTTGGCACCATGAAGAATGCGGAATCTCGCAGTTCATGAGGACAAGATGTCTGTTGCGGCATCGTCATATTGCTCACCTTCACGCTCGTCGCAAAGGTGAAGCTGACCAACCTCTAGTATTGGCGTGGCCGAACAGTGCCTTGCACTCGACTGGGCAGTCCTTGGATCCGTAAAAATCCTTCAGCGTCATCCTGATTGTAAGAGCCACCGCCCTCCATGGTGGCAATTTCTGCATCGTACAGGCTGTTGGGGCTACTTCTGGAATCAACGCTGATATTGCCTTTGTAGAGTTTCAGGGTGACTTCACCACTGGTCGTTTTCTGGGCCTCATGAATGAAAGAGAGCAACGCATCCATTTTTGGGGTGTACCAGAAGCCGTAGTAAACCATTTCGGCAACTTCAGGGGCGAGTCTGTCTCTCAAGTGCATGAGATCACGATCCATCGTGAGCTGTTCGACGTACATCAGTGCGTCGTAAAGTACGGTCATCCCTGGGGATTCATAAACACCTCGGCTCTTCATGCCTACAAAGCGATTCTCAACCATATCGATGCGTCCAACACCATTGCGACCAGCGATTTGGTTGAGTTGCTCGACCATTTCCAAAGCTGTGACCGATTGGCCATTCAACGCAACGGGAATTCCTGAGGCGAATCCGATTGTCACCTCTTCGGCCACATCGGGTGCTTCTTGGGGACTCACCCCCATCCCGAAATCGACCATTTCTACCCCATTAACGTCCAATTCTTCGAGTTGTCCAGCTTCGTAACTGATGTGCAGCACGTTCTCGTCGCTGCTGTAGGGTTTCGCGGTTGAAGCTTTGACTGGGATGTTTTTGCTCTCACAATAGGCGATTAATTCGGTGCGACCGGGAAACGCATCGCGGAATTCCTTGATTCGCCAAGGAGCAATCATCTGCACGTTGGGGTCCAAGGCTTCCGCCGCCAGCTGGAATCGGCATTGGTCATTCCCTTTTCCTGTTGCTCCGTGAGCGTAGGCAGTTGCACCCACTTCTCGGGCGACTTGAAGGCAGATTTTGCTGATCAGCGGACGGGCGATCGATGTGCCCAGAAGGTAGATTTGCTCATACTTTGCTTGCCACGCGAGCACGGGGAAGGCGAAATCACGGCACATTTCCTCTCGAGCGTCGATCAATCGCGATGAAACTGCCCCGCCATTGCGAGCCTTTTGCATGATTTCTTCACGATCTTCGCACGGCTGCCCCAGATCCACGTAAACTGCATGGACTTCATAGCCTTGATCTTGGAGCCAACCTAGAATCACCGACGTATCAAGGCCACCGGAGTAAGCAAGTACACAACTTTTCATTACGATATCATCCGCGATTTAATGATGGACTACCCTAGTCTGCACCGCTAATTTGAAATCTGATTCCCCTTCACTGCAACCCGCCCAATGAATCAGCTCTCCCCTGCCCTGCTGGAACTTGTCGCAAGAGCCATGAATGACGATGAATCCCGCCGAGAATTAATAAAACACGTAGAAACATTGAAAAGCTCCGATTCTGCACCTGTTGATGAGCAAACTCACCGGATTGATGGGGCCACCGTTGATCTTGGGCGAGCCGCTCGGTGTGGATTTGGTGAGGTGATTTTTGGGGAAGGAAAATCCGCTGAACTGGTCACCCGGATCATCCAGACGCAGTTGGACCAAGGACAGTCGGCATTTATCACCAGGATCGACAGTGGAGTTGCCTTTCAGGTCCGCCAATCATTCACACACACGCAACATAATCCCGTTGCTCGCACCTTGCGGGTCTCAACCACAGAACTCGGGTCCGCAAAGCCCTTGGCGCCAGAACGGTTGGACCAGACCTTTCACGCTGCCGTCATCACAGCTGGCAGTACGGATCTTGCTGTCGCTGAGGAAGCAATCGAGACTCTGGCTTGGATGGGAATCGATTTTCAGCGATTTGACGATATCGGCGTCGCAGGGCCACAGCGTCTCGCTGCTGCTATTCCGCATCTGAAATCGGCCTCCGCGGTCGTCGTTGTAGCTGGCATGGAAGGAGCATTGCCTGCAGTCGTGGCGGGACACTTGGCCGTTCCAGTCTTCGCTGTACCGACCAGCGTCGGATACGGTGCCAGTCTGGGCGGATTGACACCGTTGATGGGGATGTTGAGCACCTGTACCGCAAACGTGGCCGCGGTCAACATTGATGCTGGTTTCAAAGGTGGCTACATGGCTGGGATCGTAGTTCATCAGCTTGTGAAGAATTTGCAACGGCCCGCAACTTAAGACGGCCCGCAACTTAAGACGGTCCGTAATCTGAGACTTGCCCTTGGAGGAATCAAAATGACTTGTGAGCCTCCGGTGCGTTTGCCAACGCGAAAGGCTTCCGCCCACAAAGGAAATTTTGGGCGTGCCATGCTTTTGGGAGGGTCGCGTGGAATGAGTGGCTCGATTGCCCTTTCTGCGATTGCGTCGTTGCGGGTTGGGGCCGGACTTGTGACCGCTGTGATTCCTGATCGTTGCCTTGAGACTGTCGCATCCTTTCATCCAGGCATCATGACAGTTCCATTGTCAGATGATCTGCAGGGACGATTTGCCTTAGATGCAGCAGTTGCTTTGGGTTCCATTTTGCCAGCCGCTTCGGCGATTGGTTGTGGACCCGGTATGACAACGTGTCCGGGCTCAATCCGAATCGTTGAGCGACTACTGCACTGGAAACGCCCCTGCGTGCTCGATGCTGATGCGATCAATGTTTTGTCATTATTGGAAGGCACGGTTTGGAAACAGCAAGTAGCGGATCGAGCTAAGTCGACCCCACTCATACTCACGCCACATCCGGGTGAGCTGGCTCGTTTAACAGGGGTGGCTGCACGAGATCGCGAAACTCAGATATCGACTGCCACCAAGCTGTGTGATGACCATGGCTTCTTCATGGTGGTCAAAGGAGGGCCAACCGTTGTGGTCGGTCCAGAGGGTGCGTCTTGGCAGAACTCAACGGGCAATCCAGGGATGGCGACAGCGGGAAGTGGTGATGTACTGACAGGCGTCATTACAGCATTGCTTTCTCAAGGCCTCCCGGCATGGGATGCCGCGAGACTTGCGGTCTGGGTGCACGGTCTTGCCGGAGATTTGGCTGAACAGCAGCATGGGCAAGCTGGAATGACTGCGGTTGAAATCTGCGGTTGTTTGCCGCAAGCAGTCAAATTAGCAGTGAGTTGAATTAGCTGAGCTTTGCGGGGGCCCGTCTGATTCAACAGCGACTGCCGGCAAATACTGGGTATATCCTCATTCAAGAAAGTGTAAATTCGCTCGTTTCAATTCGTGGCTGGCGAATCAGCGAGGCTTTGATGCTGGAAATCTTATTCGCGGCAGCCCTACGAAGTTCCGTCGATGTAGTGCATAATTCGTGAACACAGTCCCCTGCCCTGCTCTGCTTTGATCATCGTGACAGCCATCTTTTCTCTCCAAAATGTTTGGCCTCGTGATTCTGAGGGGGGATCTCAGCTATCGGATCTAGACGTACAAGTTGATAGTTACATCGGAGATTCTGATGGTGACTTGAGTAGTATCCAGGGTGGTGTGATCACGATTGGAAATTTCGACGGAGTGCATCGTGGTCATGCGGCGCTGTTGGGGAGAGTCAGAAAGCTTGCGGATCAATTAGGTGGTCCTGCGGTAGCCATGGTGCTCGATCCTCATCCCGCAACCATTCTTCGTCCTGAACTTGCACCTCGGCGACTCACTGAAATCGAGACGCGCGCTGAATTAATGGATCCCTTGGGGATTGATGCGTTGGTCGTATGTCAAACAAGTCGTCAATTTTTAAATCTGACTGCGAAGCAGTTCTTTTCCTCACTCGTACAACAGCGGCTTCAAGCCCAAGCGATGATCGAAGGTCCGAACTTCTTCTTTGGCCGAGATCGTGGTGGTAATATCGCGGTTCTTACCGAGCTGTGTGGTCAGGCGAGTATCCAACTTCAAATTGTTGAGCCGATGCATGCCGGCCCTCAAATGATCAGCAGCACCCGAATTCGAAGGTTGCTTGCCGAGGGAGCCGTAGGTGAGGCAGCCGACTTGTTGGGACATCCTCACACGCTCAGTGGTACTGTGACCCGTGGTGACCAGCGGGGCCGGGAAATAGGTTTTCCTACTGCGAATCTGTCGGGTATCGAGTTAGTGCTTCCAAGGCACGGGGTCTACGCCGGATACCTCGGTACCACCGAGGGAAGACATGCGGCTGCCATCCATGTTGGCCCCAATCCGACTTTTGAATCAAACGGCGATTCGAAAGTTGAAGTCCACGCTCTGGATTACAATGGTGATCTCTATGATCAGCGTGTGCAGGTCGACTTTCTGCATCATGTTCGGGATGTCGTCAAATTTGAGTCACCCGAAGCACTGGTAGCGCAGGTACATCAAGACATCGCACAGATTCGCAGGCTATTATCCTAGGTATTCTGCGATTCATCAGTTTTAAGGATCAAAATGGGCGTCAACTGGAAAGCATTCAAAGATCAGATCAGCTACTACAACAGCTTTGTTCTGGTGAGTCACATTCGACCCGATTGTGATGCTTTGGGCAGCGAATTGGGGATGGCGGAGGTGTTACGCACCGTCGGGAAGACGGTACGCATCATTAATGCGCACAGGACACCTGAAGCCCTGCAATTTCTCGATCCTGCTGGCAATATTGAGGTATTGGGCGACGATGTTGAGCCTGAGGACATCGCTGCTGACTGTATCATGATATTGGACACCAGTGCGTGGGCTCAGTTGGGTGATATGGGCGACGTCATTCGTTCGTCCCGCGCAGACAAGATTGTGATTGATCATCACGTCGGCGAGGATGATCTGAAGGCCACGATGTATAAGGACTACCAAGCAGAGGCAACTGGTCACTTGGTCGTGCAGGCCGCCGATGCCTTGGGTGTCGCGTTAACGCGTTCCATGTCCGTACCATTATTTACTGCGATCGCTACTGACACCGGTTGGTTTCGTTTTGGCAGCGTTACAGCTGAAACCTATCGCACCATTGCACGACTGATTGATGCTGGCGTGGTGCCCTGTGAAGTGTACGGTGACCTGTATGAGCGTGATTCTCTTGGGCGTGTACGTCTGCGGGGTCTAGTGTTGTCTCGGACCAAGGCTGAAATCGACGGCACACTAATGCACACTTATGTTGAGAAAGAAGATTTTGAGGCGATGGGAGCCGCGCCGAACGATACGGAGGATGCCATCAATCTGACACTCAAGGTCAAAGGGGCTGAGGCTGCAGTGATTTTTGTGGGTCAGCTGCGAGGTGGCTTCAAACTTAGTTTTCGCAGTCAGGGAGGAATGGACTGTAATGAAGTCGCTCAGCAATTTGGTGGCGGAGGACACAAAGCTGCTGCAGGCGCTTTTGTTGAGGGCACACTTGACGAAGTTCAGGAGCGAGTGCTGCCAGTTGTCCGAGAGGCAATGCGGGTCGCTCTTGGTCAGTGCTGAAAAGTAGTCAGTGCTGAAAAGCAGGCAGTGACGTAGCAGTCCCCAGTTTCGCCTATCTGATATGGCGGAACAGGTAGGCTTGTTGAGAGGAGAGCGTACTGAGTCTGATTGTCGAGCATCATTGATTCAGTAAGAAACCTGTCAGAGACCAACCATCTTCAGTCGTCTCCGAAAAGCCACCTCCGCTCGGAAGATACTTTTCGATGACGCTTAGGGGTGGCAGGTCGGCAGCATTGATGGACTCGTCAGTATCAGCCTCTTGGTCTTCAAGAAACCGTCGATAAAACGAGGATAGAACAGAGTCGCTGTCCTTGAGTTTGCCCTCGCGGAGAAGGTTGTACTTTGCTCGAAGTGATAGCTTGGTGCGGACAACTCGATCGAGTGCCGGTGAGGCGCAACCAAGTTCTTTGAGTGAGGTCACAATCGCCTTGATTTCCGGTTCATCACCCAGACCAACCTTTTCTCCCGAGCGAATTCGAGTCGCTGTTGATACCAAAAGATCAGGGTCATTAGAGAACATCAGGTATGGGGCTTCTGAATTTGCTTCCTTGTCGATTATCGCGATCGCCCAATGATCCAACAGTGGAGGGCTTTCTTCGATTTCTTCGTCCCCGAGACCAATGTCCAAGTCCCCAAACAAATCTTCATCAAACGCGTCGTCATCACCACCGCGCTGGACACGCCAGATATCAACACCTGGAACTGCGTCCATGATGCTCGCATCAGGTTCAACCTCCATCGCCTTCCTAATTGCCTTGCCGATGGCCTCTGCGTCCGAGATCCGGATCGCGATCAACATTCGTTCGGAATTAAGCTCAGAAGGAAGAGTATTGTCGGTGACCAATATCAACTGATTATCAAGATTTGGCAGCACGTTCTTGGCTATGTCGATCTGCGGGCCATCTTCATCATCTCGAATACCTTCGATGATATCTTTGAAAATCTCGTCACCAAAGGCTTCATTCAATAGCGTTTCGGAGGCCCAAAATATCTCCTCAAATCGCAGATTGATTCGGCTGAAACTGGCAGCATCGGAGTGCACCCAAGCCGGAATCGGAGCGAGTGGAGCATTTTCAAACTGTAACATTTTCGCCGCCAATTCGTACTTGCTGGGCTTGTCGGTCACTGGAGGAGCCAAAATTGATCCTCGGTGAAGCAATTGGTACTTCTCACCGGCGAGGGCAACTATGCCGCCAGCCGCTTTGATGGCGTCGAAGCCCTGGTTTTCCAAGAGTTTGACGATGTCGACTTGATTGCCACGATCTACTTCTAGTGACTCCCTCAGTATTCTTGCCATTTGAAATGGTCTCGCGAACCATTCCATTGCAATCGTGCCACCACCACTCTTGACTGGTTCCAAGATCGCCTGACTCGACTTTTTCAGAACGTTCTGAAACTCTTTCAGTTTGACGATGGGTTCTCCGTCACTGTCGCCAGCAATGGTATCAAGAAGGTCTGTCACGACGAGGTCGCGGTCAGCAGCAAGAAGACGTGTTTCATCAAGCGAAATCACGATCTGCTCGACTTTGAGCTGACCAGGTTTGGGTTTGGTGTTGTAGATCCGAACCTGCTGGCCCTGATGCTCAATATCTTTTCGAATCCAGCCCGCAACTTTCAGGTCTTCGTCAAGCTTGTCGATCGCCGTTGTTGCTTCTTTTGTTTTGCCTCGAACATCAGCGATCACACAGAGTGCAAAGGGGCGCCGTTTATCATTCGGAAAGGGCAGCCAACTGATAACAAGTTCACCAGAGGCCATGTTATAGAGGTCTTCGGGACGAACGCCGACCTTATTGTCAAAGGCCTCGAGGTAATTCTTGGCTCGTTCGCGTTGCGCTTCGATGAAGGGCTGCATCGCTTCATCGTCAACCAGCTTTCCAAGGGATGTTTTTTCCCAAGCTTCGCAAAATCTTGGCAGGTTGGGGATTCGCACCATGCCTGCTAAAGAATCTGGCAGCAATTCGATCGCTGATTTGTAGGTTCCGGTCGGTGGGACTTCTTGCCCGCGTACCCCCGTACCACCAGCGCAAAAACCGATAAGGAACACCAGTTTGAAAATGAACCGTCTTTGAATAGTTTTGCTGACGGCTTTGATCCGAGGCAATGAACTAACGAGGTTGTACATTCAAAATCCGATAAAATAAGAAAAGACCCACGCTTTAACGTCAGCGATCGGGCCTCGCTACAGATTACTTAACCCTCGTTTTAGCCCGAAATACCGCCAACTGGCAATCCATCGAGGTAGGCACGCCCCCAAAACCGAGGGGGCTCTCGAAAGCCACTTGAGTAGCTTTGAAGTGATTCAAAGAGCCCTTCGGCGCGAGAAATTCCCGCTTGGGGAACCCTCACTGTCTTGGCGAAGAATGTCATCCTCTACTCTTACTTTCGGCATTTTGTGGGTGTTTGATGCCGGTTCCGTGGTGAAAAACGGAAGATTATGGCGTCAAAGGGAGACGTTTTGCCAATTTCAGGACTTTCGATGGGGTGTGTGAACGCCGCCTACTCACTTCTGCAGTCGGAAATTACATTCAGGCTTCTTGCTCATGTCTGTTCCCATCATCGATTTTCAGGAGTTTGTCGTGTCACGCGATCTTCCCAATATTCTCGCGTCACGGTACGCCAGTGCAGCCATGGTGGACATTTGGGCACCTTCTGGCAAGGTTGTATTAGAGCGTGAATTCTGGATGGCTGTTCTGGAGGCCCAGAGTGATTTGGGGGTCACCGTCGATCAGAAAGTTATCGATGATTATCGCGCTGTAATCGGATCCGTTGACTTAACCTCAATTGATGCTCGAGAGCGTGTGACGAAACATGATGTCAAGGCTAGGATCGAGGAGTTCAACGCACTTGCGGGTCACGAGCACATCCACAAGGGGATGACCTCACGCGATTTGACTGAAAATGTTGAGCAACTGCAAATTCGTTCTGCACTGACGCTGGTAAGGGATCGCAGTGTTGCCGCGTTGGGGCTCATTGCAGAACGGGCCGCTGAAACAGCAGAGTTGGCGATTGCTGGTCGCAGTCACAATGTGCCTGCCCAGGTGACGACGATTGGTAAACGTTTCACCAACATTGCCGAGGAGATTCTTGTGGCGATTCAGCGTCTTGAGGAACTGTTGGCTCGGATACCGTTGCGAGGGATCAAAGGACCTGTGGGCACGCAGCAAGACATGTTGGATCTGTTTCAGGGAGATTCGTTAAAACTCGAACAACTTGATCAGCGGATAGCAGAAAATCTTGGGTTTCAAAGTTGTTTCGATTCTGTCGGTCAGGTCTATCCGAGGTCGCTGGACTTTGACGTTGTATCAGCGTTGGTACAAGTATCATCTGGTCCTGCTAACTTCGCTCGTACATTGCGTTTGATGGCTGGGGCCGAGCTTGCCACAGAGGGCTTCAAACCGGGACAGGTCGGCTCATCGGCAATGCCCCACAAGATGAATGCGAGATCAGCTGAACGTATTGATGGGTTCAGCGTGATTCTGCGTGGATACCTCAGCATGATTGGGGGGCTTGTTGGTGATCAATGGAACGAGGGAGATGTTAGTTGTAGCGTTGTCCGACGGGTTGCAGTCCCCGATGCGTTCCTTGCAATTGATGGGCAGTTGGAGACATTTCTGACTGTGCTGATGGACTTCGGCGCGTATCCAGCAGTCATCGACCGTGAGTTGCGACGGTACTTGCCGTTTCTTGCTACAACCAAAATATTGGTCGCAGCTGTGAAGGCAGGTGTGGGCCGTGAAGCAGCTCATGAAGCCATCAAGGAACATGCGGTTGCTGCTGCATTGGCTATGCGTGAGTCAGGAACTGATGACAATGATTTGATTGAGCGTTTGTCAGCTGACGAGCGGATTCCCATGGATGCTGTGAATTTGCGGGAGGCCATTGGTCACCCCAGTCAGTTCATCGGCAATGCCCCGTTGCAAATTCAAAATGTGCTTCAGAAAATCAACTGTCTGACAGATCGATACCCAGAAGCCGCTGGCTATCGACCTGGTGCAATTCTATAAATCCATGCTTGGTGTTTAACTGCGTTTCAAAGTCAAATTAGCTAATTGACTTGAACTTCAAGCGTTATTACAGCAGCATGTCGAAGCAGGACATTTGAGTGACCACCAGTTTGGCAGTGATTCAAGCTATCGGTGATCTGGGGGTTCGTGAGTCTCGAATGTCGTTCGGCGTTTTTGGCTTATCTGTTCGGTCGCTTTGCACGCGTGATCATAAAGTCGTTCCTGCGCCCTGACTGCATGCTTCTCAGGTTGGCTTCGAACGTAGGAACCGTCAGCTTGCATTTCCCATGAATTGCAGTTGTCCTGAAAGTAGGTGAGAAGTGAATTCATCACTTTTTCGCGGCAGTCAGTGTCATCCACGGGCACCATGATTTCAACTCTTCGGTCAAGATTGCGTGGCATCCAATCTGCGCTGCTGATGAACAGTTCGGAGTCGCCGCCATGCCGAAAATGAATGATTCTTGCATGTTCAAGAAAGTGGTCCACGATGGAAATCACACGAATGGTTTCGCTAAGCCCCGGAACACCGGGGCGCAGACAGCAGACCCCACGGACATTGAGCTGAATTTTTACACCTGCTTGACTGGCCCGATACAAAGCATCGATCACTTCTGTGTCGACCAAAGCGTTGATCTTTGCGACTATTTCTGCCCGTTGTCCCTCGATGCAGCGTTGCGTCTCTGCATTGATAAGGTCGACGATTCGTTTGCGGAGCGTGGTCGGCGCGCTATCCAGATGTCTTAGTTTTTGTGGCTGGCTGGCTCCTGTAACAGCATTGAAAAAGGCTGAGGCGTCGGAGCCCAGTTCTTCGTTACAGGTTAGCAAGGAAACATCACCATATATCGTGGCCGTCACTTCGTTGTAGTTACCAGTTCCAAAGTGCATGTAGCGGACAATGCCTTGCGGTTCACGACGAACAATGATGCAAATTTTGGCATGGGTCTTGAGTCCGCGTATCCCGTAAATGACTTGCACACCTGACTGTTCCATTTCTCGTGCCCATTCGATGTTTCGGGCTTCGTCAAACCTCGCTTTCAATTCGACAATGACCGATATATATTTGCCGTTTTTTGCTGCCCGTTTCAAAGCCGAAACGATCGGGCTGTTGCGGCTAGTGCGATACAACACTTGTTTGATCGCTAGAACATCTGGATCGACGGCCGCCTCTTCGATTAGACGTACGACAGGGTCAAAACTCTCGTAAGGGTGCAGCAGCAGGATGTCTCCGCGGCTGATTGATGAAAACATGTTTTCTGAGGGATCAATCCTCGGGATACGTTGGGGTGGCCATGCGTCATTTCGTAATGCTTCGAAACCCTCCAGGCCATGAAGGGTGAAGAGATAACTAAGGTCCAGTGGTCCGGAAATGGGGTATAAATCCTGACCCCGTAACTGCATTTTTTCTGATAGGAAGGCAAGCATTGCGTCACTTGCGTCGTGGCTATATTCAAGTCGTGTTACACGGGATTGACGTCGACTCTCCAGTACTTCTTCCATGCCGACCATCAGGTCGGAAGCGGCGTCTTCCTGCAACTCGACGTCCGCGTTTCGAGTGATTCGAAACGCAATGCACTCAACGATTTCACGACCGGGGAAGAAATCACTGATGAAGTGTTTGATGAGATCTTCCAGTAACACGTAGGAGTGTCCTTTGTCGGAAGGCATCAGTACAACGCGTGGCACAGTTCTGCCCAGTGGGATGACGGCGAAATCCCAGCGGCTTGCATTGGGATCATCACCAGATTTTTTATCCGCTTTCAAGCGAATGCAAAGATGGACTCCTAAGCCTTGTAGCAAAGGGAATGGGCGTTCCTCAAATATTGCTTGCGGAGAAATCACCGCGAGAACGTCGTTTCGGAAACGGCGTTCGGCAGTATCCTGGCAGCGGTCAGAACAGTCGTTTAAATCGATTCGGTGGATGTCATGTTCGGCAAGCATTGGTTCGAGTGAGTCAGAAAGTGTCTTGTATTGACGATTCGTGAAAACTTCACATCGGTGTGCTACGGCAAGTAATTGTTCACCCACCGTCAAACCTGAGGCATCTCGTACCATGCTGTTTCGCTGGTATTGCATCTGCAAACTGCCTACTCGCACCATCATGAATTCATCTAGATTCGAACTGCTGATGGCCAAGAATTTTGCTCGCTCGAGAAGAGGCAGTGACGGATCTGCAGCTTGGTCGAGCACGCGTTCGTTGAATTCGAGCCAGCTCAGTTCTCGGTTGATGAAGCGATCTGCAGGCAACGGTTCACGATTATCGGAGGCTTTTTTCTGGATCGCTGCTTGCTTTGATTTCACCGGACAATCCGTTTAGGGAGAGAGGGACTCAAAAGAATGTGGTTTGTCAACTATCATCGGTGGACTTGAATGAGCGTGTTGCGATAGGTGGCAACGTTCATTCTTCATTTAATGAGCTTGTCCCCACAGAATACTCGACAACGTGTATTTCCGTTAAGCTCCGACAATCGTACAGAATTTGTTTCTGAGAGTTTTCTATGATGTTTCCTAAATATTTGGTCTTTTTGCTGATTCTTGTTGGATCTATCGTGAGTCCGGTTTCCAAACTGATGGCTTGGGAAGATGAACAGCGAAAGGTTCGAGAACCCGAGGCCGAATTAACTCCTGCAAAAACAGCGGTCGCCAAATTTAACGTCGATTTCAGGGTCGCGATCAAGGCACCGGCAAAGACGAAGCAACTGCGTGTTTGGGTACCGCTGCCACCCAACACTGAAAATCAGATGGTGTCGGATCGTAAGTTTCAGACGTTCCCACGACAGCACCAACCGCAACTCACACATGAGCCTACTTTTGGCAACGAGTTTGCCTATTTTGAAATCAACTCCCCCGAGGGTCCGTTGGAGATACGGCACACATTCACGGCAGAGATCGCGCAACTTGATTGGGGCGTTGACTATTCCAAAGTTGCTAACACAGCCTCGTGGCCCCGGGCATTCGAGGTGTTTCAAACGCCAGATGTGCGTTCGGAGCGAGCGAAGGACTACACAGAGATCGTGGAGCAGATACAGTCGGTTTCCGACGCAAAGTCGAAGCAGTTCATGAAAGCAATCGAGTGGGTAGACGAGAATATGACCTATGATTCGACCAATGCTTCGCTGACAGCAGATCCAGCTCATGGTTTAATCTATCGCCGAGGACATTGCAGTGATTACCACGGGCTATGTGGTACATTCGCTCGCGAGATTGGTTACCCCTCTCGAGTACTCTACGGACTTCAGATGTTTGATAAAGGATCACCCTCACACTGCAAACTTGAGGTTTTCATGCCACCCTATGGCTGGGTCTCGTATGACCTGAGTGAAACCCAGAAACTTGCGATGAAGGTCGGCAAGGATGAAGAATTGTCATTCGAACAACGAAAGAAAACAGCCGAATTTGTTCGTCAGCGTACTTTAAATGGGTTTCGGGAAAACACTTGGCTGCTCGTCACACGCGGCGAGAATTATCCACTCAAGCCCGCCGCAGCGAATCCTGTTTCGATTGTCCGCACCATCTATGCAGAAGCCGATGGAATACGATTGAAGGAGGGAGCCGCGGTCGAGGCGGGAACTTGGTTGACGATGCAACGTGTGGATGAGGTAGGTGATAACAGCCGTCGTTTTACTACTTTGAAAATGCAGTAGGAACGAGCAGAGTTGTCGAGGTCTAGGCGTCCTTCGGGTCCGCCACAGATGGCCGTGTTGTTTTTGCCTGCGCTTTTATTGCGTCCTGCTCTGAGTCCCTGTGGCTGTTCAGCTCCGCGGATTTTTTCTCGTTGGCTGGCTCACTGTCGGATGTTGCGGGTTCGGGGTCTGATTGAGCACCTGTGAGAATTCTCAGAGCGCGAGGGTAGAAGTCCTTGCCGTAACTCATTTCACCCCCTTGATGTCCCACGGCACCCACCATGCCCGCACAGACGACAAGTCCGACCTTCCACAATTTCGTTAACTTCTCGCTGTCTTTTCTAACGGCGACCAACGCGATTATGGCAAAGACGCTGGAAAAGATCGTAACGACCACTGCACTCCAGCGGTGAGCATCGACTTCTTTTCCCCAATCCATGATGCTCCAATTGCTTCCGTACCCCAGTTCAGGTGCCAATGCCCAGCCCATCAGTGTGGCAGCAATGGAAGAAAGAGCTCCCAGCAGCAGGCAAGCCAGTGGGATCTGCTTGCCAAGTCCAGGCCATTTCAAGCCGAGAACCACAAAGCCAGCACCCAACGTAAACAAAGCAATCGGAAAATGGACGGTTGCTGGATGAAGGAAACCCTGCGCGAACCAGACACGTTCGGGAACGGAAAGTGCATTAGGAGGAGCGGCTTTGACCTGCACACTCTCATCAGAAACAGTGACCCCATCGGGCCAGTTTGCTCCTTCATTAATCCAAACCTGAATCAACGCCAGTTCGGTAACCGAACAAGGTCCACCGTGTGATTTTGGCGGCATGAGCATGTCTTCGTCATCGGTTGTCATGTAGTCGACAAACAGTGTGCTCTCCGCTGCATCACCGGGTTCAATGTAATCCAGCATTATTTCACGATCATCAACACGAAAATCGTTTTTCGCGTCATCGGGGCCGTGGCATTTCAGGCACTGCTTTCGGAGGATAGGAGCGATGTCACGCTTAAATTGCACGAGGTGCCCCTCCGAATCGAGCGTTGCAGCGGGGGACTCTGCCTTATCATTTTGCGCAGCGTTCAACCACTGCGGACTAAAGACAAAAATGACACTTGATGCCAAGATGATGCTCATCAAAGTTGGCTTTCTAGCAAACTTGTGCATGTCAAAAGTGCTTTCGAGGGAGGGGAGTGATTGGGGTGGGTATGGCAAACCCAGCTATCGGAAAAACGCGTTCGGAGCGAGAATGTACCCTGATGGAGCTGGGCGTGCCTGAATCCGATTCATGGGTAAGATGGCAGGTTGGGTTTGTGATCACCATGTCACCATCCCATTGTCGTCTCAGATGTCTTTTTGTTCCAGTGTGAACGTCGCTTTGGTGATCATTTTGGGGATGCGGATAGTGGATTTTTCGCGGTATAGGGCTGTTTTGGATGTTGCACTATTCATGGGAACCGATGGCTGGCTGGGCATCATTGCTTCGCCATGATGCCCGCAAATGCTTTTCCCAGACCCAATGTCTTTATTTCTTTCCTGATATCCACTGATTCTGGTTTTTCTAGCGTCTCCGAAATCTCGTCAGCAACAAGTTGGGCAAACATCTTACGAGCTTCTGCTAGTAACGCTTCCGCCTTGAGTTCATCAATTTGCACCTCCGTTTCCGTCGCGACTTGAATCACAAGCATGCTAGGTGTCGCCTTAGGGTTTGCAGTGGCGCAGTGCAGGACAGAATAGAGGGGACGACTTGGAATAGCATGTTCAATTCGTTCTAACGCTCGCCACGCTCGTTCCAGTAGCCCTTCACGCCAATAACGTAGCCAGTCTTTGGAATCACTTTGTAGTTGATCGAAATCGATTTCGGGACGTTTGTCTTCAGGGATTTCTTTGAGACGCTTACGAGCAGCTGAGCGAATACTGCGGAGCAGAAAATCTCGAAGTCGGTCATGTTCTTGATCACCAAATCCCGCACTCACAAGGTGAGCAATGATCATTTTCAGGCCCTCGTCGGCCTGTTCTGTCGATTCCAATAAAACTGCGAGTTGGCGGCGCATGGGAGCAAGATAACGCAGGACGAATCCAGCGGCACTGTCGGCTTGCGACCACGCCTGAGAGGTTCGTACCAGTGTGATAGCGCTGGTGTTCGGCGGTGTTGGAGGGGTGGCATCGGGCATACCGTTAGTTTAACCATTCTCACGTGATGCTTGAATATTCGTTCAGCTATTCGTTAGCGGGCATTACGTCGCAGTCGAGGGCGATTTGGTGGAATCCAATGACTTTTCATCCTCGGCCAAGGGCTTCTTGCCAGAGGGTTCTGGTCTAGCAGAGCAGACGCAGGTTCAGTAACCCAGACTTCAATTCACCGTATCTGCCTTGGTTTTCTTTGTGTCCTCGCGATCTACAAGTTCAGAATTGGATTGCAGGTATCTGATTGCGAGTGCAGGAGACTCGTCGGGTTTTCCTTCTTTGGATTTGAAACGTGCTGGCCGGTTGGAATTGGAGGCCGGTATAAAAACGAGAGTGACGGATTTGCCGTTGGCGTCACGAATAAAATCGTCAAGTTCGCGACTCGAAAAACGGACAGCGTCGGACTTGTTTTTGAGGCGATCCTGGGTGTTATCAAAAGAAAGGCGGCCGAGGTACTTTTGGCCGCTGATACCATTTCTGCATGGGGCAGTGTCCCAATTCAAATGCCCCACACCGGTTTCCAGCCATTCTGGTTCGAGGCCATTCATGATCCCGTAAACGGTGAATTCGGTGGGCGTCTGCTGTCCGCCCTGAGCAACGGTGAGTAATGCCATCGCACGATCAAGTTGCCCGGTGTCCTCGGATAGTTTTGAAAGATCAAAACGAAGATAGATATGTTGAGCTGGTGGGGTTGGGCCGCGTGTCCCCTGAATCAGCTTGTTGCCGCCCAAATCATTTTTGTTGTTTTGTTGGACATAGGTGTCTGCTCCCTTACCCCGATGGGTTCTTAGCACTTCGAAGCCGAGAAGGTCAGCCTTGGAGAGATCTTCCTGAATCACGAGGTTGTCGGTGATAGACGCAATCTCATCACCGCTGGGGGTTTGAAGTTGAAATTCGACTTCGTATTCACCCGGGACCAAATTAGTAGTCAGGAATTGCACCTCGAACTCCCGTGAACTGCCGCGTCTGGGAATTTGAGTTGGTGATATCTTTTTCGGAAAAGTTGGTCGTTCGACTCGAGCCACATCGGCCTGTTTTAGCAGGGTCACCAGTTGGACTACCACCTTTGCGTTTGAATTGATGACGCGAGGGTCATCGGCGGTACTAGTGGATTCGTTTGCGATTCGTAGTTTGTAGCGAGCTGCTAGGCCACTCATTACCTTGCGGCTGCCGGCACCGCCATTGATCAGAGTCAATGGTCGCAAAGAGGCTGCAGTGATTTGTTTGGGGGGAAATGATTTAGGAGGCTGGGTGCTCGCTGAGGATCCATTCTCACCATCATTGAATTTTATGAATCCATAAATTGCACCACCGACACAAACCAATAAAACCAGAGCGAACATTGCCCAAGTTCCACCACGATTTTTGTTCGAAGCCTGTTCGTTGCTCACGCTGGATAGGCGTGATTCGGATGTTACCGCGCTACTGGAATCCATCACGATCTTGATCGCGTGCTTGTCTGCACTTTCCGGGGTAATTTGGTCGAGGCGTTTGGCGACTTCACTGGCGGTGGCTGGTCGATCCTTGGGCTCTTTGAGTAGCAACTGATCAATCAATTCTGAAAGGGCAACAGGTGTTTCCGGTTTTACGTCAGTGAGTGATGTTGGTGTGTAACAAATGATGGCGATCAGTTGTCCGGAAATCGATCCTGACGTGAGTGGCAGTCCTCCACTGCACATCATGAAGAGAACGGCTCCGAGGCTATAAAGATCCGTACGATCATCGAGCGCCTCGTTTCTCGCTTGCTCAGGGGAAAGGAATCCGGGGCTTCCTACCAGAGTTCCCCGTGAGACGAAGGGGTCGAAGCTGTTGCCGGTGATGGCGAGCCCGAAATCAAGAATTTTTGCTCGACCGGAAGGCTGTTGGATCCAGATGTTGGCCGGTTTGATATCACGATGAATGAGCCCACATTCGTGAGCCGCGGCCAAACCTGACGCAACTTCTTTGCCAAGTCGCAGGATTTCTTTGGTTTCAAATTTTCGACCCGCACGAAACGCATCTTTTAGCGACTCGCCCTCCAGTATTTCCATCGCCATGAATGGCACGCCGCCTTCGACCCCAACCTCGAAAATGGTGGCGACGTTATCGTGCTGCACCGCAGCCATGGATCTCGCCTCTTCGATGAAACGCTTCCGGCTGGCTGGTGTAGAAGCCAGTTTGGGCTTCATCAGTTTCAAGGCGACTACACGCTTCAAACGCATGTCCTCGGCTCGAAAAACTTGCCCCATGCCGCCTTTGCCGATTAGAGCTAGCACTCTGTATGGCCCCAGACGCCCAATCTCACCATCTCTTTGCGGTGGTTCCAGGAGGTCGTATTTTGGGTTTTGGGCGTTCATGGTGGGCTGCAGCAAGCTCTTGGCGGTTAAATTTGGCTAGATTTGACCATTGTGTTTGGCTTCAGATATTCCAATTAGCGTTTGCAGAGAGTAGCAGACCCAAAAGCGATTGATGGGGCTTGCCAAGCCATCGCTGTCCCGATCATCTTTGTGTGAGCTCATTTTCTATTTCAGCACCCTGCTCTGCCCCGTTTGAGTCGTTATACGTGAATCGTACCAACATTCTGGACCTGTCGGACGGACAACATTTGGAACAATCTTTCCAGGTTGCCGATAAACAACTTCGAGTGAACCGTCAGGGTGGTAAATACATTTTACTACGTTTGGCAGATCGAACAGGGGTCATCGCAGGGATGTTGTGGAATGCAGATGAACGCATCTTCGATTCCTTTGAACGCGGTGATTATGTTCTTTGTCATGGTCGGACCCAGGTTCACAATGGCAATTTACAGGTGATTGTGACCCATATTCAACGTTTGGATCCATCAGACGTTGATATCTCGGAATTCGAGCGTTTTGACGCTGAGAAGTCAGAAGAGTTGCGGACCCGTCTCGCTGAGCTTATGGGGAAAATGAAGAATGTGCACTTGCGGCGATTGGGCGAGGCTTATCTGAGTGACGATGACTTCATGGCGAAATTGACCGTGGGAGCGGCCGCTGTTTCAAATCATCATGCGTACCCAGGGGGTCTGCTGCAGCACAGCTTGGATCTGATGGAACTGGCAGGTCTGATTGCTCCGAGGTATCCGCAGCTGGATGTCGACCTGCTCATGTTCGGCGCTTTTCTTCACGATCTGGGTAAGATCGAAGAACTCTCTGCAGGTGGTGAAGTTTCCTACACCGACCGCGGGCAGATGGTTGGCCATATTGTGATCGGTGTCCAGATGCTGGGAGAGAAAATTGCATCCCTTGAATCGACAGGTGAGGCCTTCCCAGTAGACCTCCGATTGCAATTGGAACACTTGATTGTCAGTCATCATGGGCAAATTGAGTTTGGAAGTCCTAAGTTGCCCGTCACGCTCGAAGCCGTAACGCTGCATCATCTTGATAATCTTGATGCGAAGTTAGCGTCCTATACCAGTGTGATTGAGGCTGATGTCGCTGCTGATGGCAATTGGACGAACTACAACCCTTCCATTGGTCGCAAGCTCTGGAAGAAACGAGACTAGAGAAAGAGGAATCAAATGTCATCACTCAAACGTGCGGTCATCCTGTTGTCGGGTGGTTTGGATAGCGCGACTTGCTTGGCAATTGCTCGAAATGAAGGCTTCGAAACACACACGGTTGCGTTTCGCTATGGTCAACGTCACCAGTACGAGTTGCAGCGAGCTCAACTCATTTCAGAAAAATTAAATGCAACGTCACACCGAATTGTCGATATCGATCTCGCGCAATTTGGAGGTTCGGCACTCACCGATGCCGCGATCGATGTTCCTAAGTCAGAAACGGTGGAGTCGATCGGCGAAGCCATTCCCGTTACTTATGTGCCGGCGCGAAATACGGTGTTTCTCGCACTGTCCTTGGCGTTTGCAGAAACGGTTGATGCCAAAGATATTTTTATTGGTGTGAACTCGCTTGATTACAGTGGCTATCCAGACTGCCGCCCTGAATTTATTCAAGCATTTGAGCAGATGGCAAATCTGGCAACCAAAGCTGGAGTCGAAGAATCTCAGAGGCTTAAGATACACACGCCTCTTATTGATCTTACAAAAGCTGAGATCATTGCCCGGGGAATGGAGCTGGGGGTCGATTATGGATTAACTCTCTCCTGTTACGATCCCGGGGACGCTGGCCGTCCCTGTCAACATTGTGATGCCTGCCTGTTAAGAGCGAGAGGGTTTGCCACCAACGGACTTCAAGATCCCACGCTCGTTAGCGGTTAGAAGAAGAGTTCCCAAGACTCGCTGGCGTTCTTGGGTGACTAGTCAGGAATAGAATTGGTGCGCGCCAACCGCGTCAAATGCCGATTGGTAGTGCTCAATTCTTTTTGGGGTGGGTTGTCCACCGGGCCACCAGACCGCAACAACGTCAAAGCGAGTTGCTACGCCGAGAAGTTGCTTGCGTCGTAGATACCTCATGGCAGCACGCGTGACTCGCCCTTGTTTATTCCGATCAACTCGTTCGGCTGGATGGCCTGGCTTGTTGGAGCTGTGTGTCTTGACTTCAATGAACACCACGGCACGGCTCCCACGGTCCACCGCGATCAGGTCAATTTCACCACTACGATCAGCTTCGTTTTTTGCGACGATGACGAGGCCCTGTTGCCGCAGCATTCGTGCGGCAGCCTGTTCCCCACGTTCCCCGGTTGTTGCCGTGGGATCGATGCGACCATAGCGACAGCCTAAGTAAAACTCTCGCCAGCGAAAAACAGCCTGCATCCACATGCACTTCCCCTGATCTGGCATAGGCAACAAAAAACGGCGACAAGCATTGTATGCTTCTCGCCGTTTCATTAAGTCGTTTGTTTTGGCCGAATCTGGCTTTTCAGCATGCCCCAAATCCGCTGCACCAATCAGGCGATCCGAAGCGGGGCAGCCGCACTTTTCGGCTCTTGCCGTCTAGTTGCGTCGACGTTCTTTCAAACGCACGGCTTTGCCGACACGGTCACGTAGGAAGTAAAGCTTGGCTCGTCGGACCACTCCGCTTCGCTTGACTTCGATTTTTTCGATTCTCGGGCTGTGAACTGGGAACTTACGTTCCACACCTTCGCCTGCCACGATACGGCGAACGGCGAACATTTCACGGCTACCGCTGCCACTGCGGGCAATCACGACACCGGTGAAGACTTGAACGCGTTCCTTGTTACCTTCCAAAATTTTCAGGTGCACATCGACGGTGTCACCGATTTCGAATTCGGGAGGATTCTCTTTCAGAGAGGTCTTTTCGACCAATTCCATGATGGCTTGGGACATATTAGTTACTCACTCTTAGGGTTCGATGTATTGGTTGGATCTTGTATCGGGTGGGTTTCGTTTTCATTGGCTAGCAAATCACTTCTTCTTTCCAGAGTACGCAGTTGGCTTTGTTCTGCTCTCCATTTTGCGATTGCCCCGTGGTCCCCGCCCAGTAGGACGTCAGGCACGGCATGGTCCCGAAACTCTCTTGGTCTTGTGTATTGTGGAAATTCGAGCATCCGGTTGCCCCGGCTGAACGAATCGTCAATGTTACTTTGCTCATCTCCGAGGACACCAGGCAAAAGCCTGACGACCGCGTCGATCAATACCATCGCTGCAACTTCGCCGCCATTCAAGACGAAATCACCAATGCTGATCTCCTCGGGTTGTAAAATGTCGACAACCCGCTGGTCAAATCCCTCATAACGACCACAAAGCACGATCACTCGTTCGTGAGTCGCAAAGTTCTCTGCCATTGGCTGGTTGAGTGTTTTCCCTTGGGGGGTCAGTAACACTCGTCTGGCCGGTCTCGAATCCATGGCTTCGACTGCTTCGACACAGTTGACCGTGGGTTCGACTTGTATCAGCATTCCCGGGCCTCCACCAAACGGCTTGTCGTCGACAGGTC